>JAFGQR010000022.1 GCA_016935555.1 Verrucomicrobiota bacterium | reverse complement strand
GTGGTGGGGCTTTCGAGGCCCTTGATGACGGTGCCCGCCTCGATGGTGAGGGTGGCGCCGCCGAGGACGTAGACGTAGCCATCGAGGTAATACTCATTGGTGGCGTGCCAGGTGGTGTTGCTGGCGATGTCGGCGGCCACCGTGACCGGGTCGGCGAAGGCGGCCGGCGCGTTGACGAGCAGGGCGAGGGTGAGAACGGATTTCCAGAAGGAATGCTGCAGTGTTTTCATATAATGTTGGTTTCGATCCAGGGCAAGTCAAGCAGAGGCGGATGGCGAACAAATTGCGTCCGGGTGACAATTGAGAAAACTTGCCGGGGGCGCGGTGTCTTCGAGGGATCGGGGGTTTTAGAAGTCATAGGTCATGGAGAGGCCGAAGCTGGTGCCTTTTCGATAGGAGGTGTAGATGTCCTTGCTATTCTTGCCGTAGGTGAGCTGGTAAGCGGGGTTCAGGAGGTTTTTGGCGGAGAACTTGAGGCGCAGGTTGCGGCCGATGCGCTGGGAGAAGATGAAGTCGAGGGCGGGGGCGGTTTGTTCGTAGAGGTCTGGGGAGTTCAAGCTGGTGATGACGAGGCGCGGGCCGTAGAGGTTCAGCAGCAGGGAGGCGCTCGTGCCGCTGCGGGGGTTGTCGTAGCTCAGATCGAAATTGAGGATGTAAGGCGACTGGTCGGACAGGGGGCGGGTGGTTTTGTTGACGCCGTAGCCGCGGAGGATGACTTGTTCCTCCTCGGGGATGTCGACCTCGGATTCGATGAGGGAGAAGTTGCCGCCGATGCTGAAACGGGAAAGGCGCGGGTCGATGAAGCCCAGGTTTTTGCGGGCCTCGAGTTCGATGCCGTAGACTTTGGCTTCGTCGCGGTTGTCGAAGGTGACGATATCGCCGACGACGGTGACGTAGCGCTTTTCGATGATGTCGGTGAGATCTTTGTAGAAGACGCCGAGGGAGAGGAGTTCGCCGGGATTGGGGAAGAATTCCCAGCGGACGTCATAGTTTTGGATTTCGGTCATCCGGAGTTTGTTATTGCCGACGAGGAAGACATCGAGGACGGGGTCGTAGCTGCGGATGGGAGCCAGTTCGCGGAAGGAGGGGCGGGCGAGGGTGGCGCCGTAGCTGAAGCGGAGGTTCATGTTGGTGGTGAGGCCGTAGACGAGGCTGAGGGCGGGGAGCAGGTGGGCCTTGTCCAGGGTGGAGGTGATGGCGCGTCCGTCGGGGCTGGAGGCATCGGGCAGGGTGCTGCGGGAGACGACTTCGATCTCGGTTTTTTCGTAGCGGGCGCCGCCGATGAGGCGGAGGCGTTCTCCGACGGGGAGGTCGGCCATGAGGTAGCCGGCGCTGATGGTGCGATCGCCCTGATAGGTGTTGTCGAAGGAGTCCCTCAGATAGGTCGGCCACTGGTAGCGGACGGTGGTGCTGCGGGAGGTGATGTTGGTGGCGGGGGGACGCAGGTAGCCGAGGGAGGTTGGCGTGGCGAACGCGTTGGGGCCCACCCCGAGGAACTCATCGTCCGCGCCGTAAAAGAACAGGCGCTCGTTGTATTGGCGTTCGGAGGTGCTGTCAAACAGCCCGAACTTGAGTGCACCCGCTTTCCACGACAGCGGGCTGAAGGGGAGGGCGAAGTCGAATTTGAGGTTGACGTTGTTTTCCTCGAGATTGCGGAAGAAGCGGGCCGGGTATTGGGGGTCGAGATTGGCGTCGCCAAACCGGCCGTCGCGGCTGCTGAAGAACCGGACATCGGGTTCGTCCTGGGTGGTGTCGGTGAGGGTGGCGAGCCAGTCGAACTTGAGATCCTTCAGGCTGGGGAAGAGGTGTCCGCCTTTGAGCTGGTACATGGTGAGGTTTCGTTCGATCCACTGGAGGCGGTCCTGCTCCTGGGAGGTGCTGCCGATCTGGTCGCCGGCCATGCGGTCCCAGCCGCGGCGAACGCGGGCGGAGTCTTCGGCGAACTGGTTGAACAGGAAGTTGAAACCGAGTTCGTGGTCCTGGCTGAACTGGTAGGCGAGGTTGACCGTGCCGGACCAGTTGATGGCCTCCTTGCCGCGGACTTCGGTGTATCCCTTGACTTGCTCGAGGGCCCCGGGCTTGGAGCGGTCGTATTGGTAGCGCCCAACCTTGCCGTCGTCGTAAAAAGAATAGTCGTGGCTGTAGGGCAGGCTGAAAAACACGCCGATGGGGCGCCCAAAAAGATGGCTGGTGTTGCCGCCGGCGAGGGAGAAACTGTGGTTGAGGGGACTGGTTTGGGGAGTGGGACCGAACGGGGCGGGGCCGAGGGCCTTGACGAGGGCGTCGGCGTTGTCGTTTCCGGCGAATTGCTGCTGGGCGGAGGCGGAGGGGGTGGTGCCGATGTAGCTGACGCGGGACCGGACGTTGGGCAGTTTAAGGTTTTGGGGGCTCAATGCGGAGGGCAACTCGCGGGTGCCGTCGTCCATGGCGAGCCAGTCGGTGGCGCCGCCGGGGTAGCTGAGGAACTCGTCATTCAGGCTGGACTGGGTATTGTAGGAGCCGCCCAGTTCAAGCGAGAAAAAGGGGCGGTCGGGGAAGGATTTGGTGACGATGTTGATGTTGCCGCCGGTGAAGCTGCCCGGCTGGTCCGGGGTGAAGGTCTTGGTCACCGCGACCCGGTCGATGATCTTGGCGGGAAACATGTCGAGGGATGCCGAGCGCCGGTAAGGGTCGGAGGAAGGCAATTCGGCGCCGTTGAGGGTTGCCGCGCTGTACCGATCAGTCAGACCCCGGATGACCGCATGCCCCTCGTCCGACACCGTCGCGCCGGACACCTTGCTGATGATGTCGGCGGCGTCGGACACACCGGACTTGGAGATCTGCTCGGAGCTGACGGCTTCGACCGAGGCGGCGGCCTGGGAGCGTTCCTGGAGCAGCGCGGAGATGGTGCTGGCCGGCGCTTTGAAAATCGAGAGGTTCGGGACGGGAGAAGGCAGCGCTTTGCGGGGAGGCGGCGCCTCGATCCGCTTCGCATCCGGGGCGGCGCCGGGGCCGGTCTTGGAGGAGCCTTGCGTCTGCGCGCGCGTGTCGACAAAAAAGGTCTCGCCCACGGCGGCGGGCGCATCGGCCGCGACCGCGCGGCGGGTGCCGCTTCGGACCGGGGGCGCAAGGCTTTTGGGCAGCTGGGACGACGGGGGCGGGGGCGGGGGCGGCGGGGGCCGGTCGGACCGGCGGGGCTCGCTCAATTCCTGGCGTTGCTCGCGCTGGGAGCGGACGAACTCGAGGTAGCGTTTCAGCAGTTCCTTGCCGGTTTCCGTGTGGGCGGCCCAGTAGAGCACGCCGGCGACGAGGGCAACATGGAAGACGAGGGAGATGACCAGCCCGGTGCGATCCTTGTGAGTTTTGGGGGTGCGAGCCATCGTGGCGGTGGGGGTGGGGGCCGGGCGGCGTCGGGGGCCCGCGGCCTATCGTCCGGAGGCGTCGGTGGCCAGCCCCACCTTGACAATGTTGGCGGAAATCAGCACGTCGAGCACATCAATGATGCGCTGGTAGTGAATGGACCGGTCTCCGGCCACGACCACGTTGAGATCGGCGTCTTTCTTGCGGAACTCGACCAGGGTGAGCAGGAGTTGGTCGAGGGTCATTTCCACACCGTTGAGGAAGATCTTCCCCGCGTTGTCGACGGAGACGAAGTTGGCCTTCTTGGTGGGTTCCTCCTTCAGATTGGGGGCGGCGGAGGGGAGGCTGATGTCCATCTCGTTGACGGGGGGCGCGGTGGTGATGATGAAGATGACGAGCAGCACGAAGGCGAGGTCGAGCAGGGGCGTGATGTTCAGCTCGTGCATCGTGCCGTGCTTGGAGGCGGAGTATTTTTTCATGGCCGGGAGGGATGCTGGACACCGGGACGGGCTCAGGCGCCGGCAAACGCGGGCACGGCCTGCGGGGCGGCGCGCATTTTCCTGAGGGCATCGGCGATCTCGTCGGAGATGGGCCGGTTATCGACATACCCGTGTTCGATGGCGGTGGCGTATTCGCTGGTGAAATTGTCGAGTTCCTGCGTGATGGCGCGGATGGTGGTGATCATGTAGTTGTAGGCGAACATGGCGGGGATGGCGACGAAGAGGCCCGTCACGGTGGCGAGGAGGGCGGCGGCGACGCCCGGGGCCATGGCGACGAGGCTTGCGGCTTGGACCTGGGCGATGCCGGAGAAGGTCTCCATCACCCCCCACACCGTGCCCAGAAGCCCGATGAACGGGCCGCCGGCGACGGCGGTGGAGAGAATGATCATGCCTTTCTCGAGGGAGATCGCCTGGGCGCTGACGGCCCGTTCGAGCGCGACGCGGACCGATTCAAACGAGGCACTGCTGATTTTGGTGGCCGCGGGGGGCGGGGCCGGGTCGGCGTCGGCGTCGGCGGCCTCGCCTGCGTTTTCTGCGTCGAAGGACTTGGCGGGGGTCGGCGGGGCGACGACGACGGGGTTGTGTTTGAGGTGGTAGACGAGTTCCTCGGCGCCGGTGTAATAGACCTCATAGGCGGGGGCGCCGACGAATTCGAGTTCCTTCGTGTGGAGTTCGAGGGGGTCGCGGGTGGCGCGGTAGGCGCCGAAGAACTTCTTGGCCATGGTGGTGGCCCTGAACAGCTGGCGGCCCTTGGAAATCATCACCGTCCAGCTGAACAGGGAGGTGAAGATGAGCATGATGATGGTGACTTTGCCCTCGGTGGTGAGCTTGTCGACGGCGAAGCTCACCGCGTTGGCGAACAGGGGAATCAGGGAAGCATGGTCCATAGGTCAAGGGTCGGCGCAGACCACGACTCACGGGCGGGAGGCTTTCCCGTCACTCGTTCGCAGGTCCGCTGTGGTCTGTCGCTCATGGCTGACGGGGGCAAGCTAAGGGCGGCCTGTGGCAGACCCATGACGGGCGCGTTACTTTTCCGTCACGAGAATTCCCGATTCACGGCGGCCGAACCTGCGGCGCTGCGCCGGCCGCGCCCATCCCTTCGGACGGGTTGCCGGCGGATTGATGGCGCTTGCGCCAGGCGCTGGGGGTGAGGCCGAAGTGCCTGAGAAATTGCGCATGAAACACGCCCGGATTCGCGTAGCCCGTCGCGCGTGACACCTGAAGGATGGGCTGGTTCGTTTCGAGCAGCAGTTGCCGGGCTTTTTGCAGGCGCAACTCGGCCTGCTTGGCCCTGAACGAAACGCCCACCTGCCGCGCGAACAAACGGTTGAAGTGCCGGGGGCTGCAATGGCAGCGCGTCGCCAACTGCACCGCGGAATGCGCCAGCACCTCGCCCTCAGTCAGTTGTTGCACCAGAACCCGAATCCGCTGGGCCGAGGTGAGAAACGCGCCGTGGGCGCCGCGGGACGTTGGCCACCGGGGATCGAAGAACGTCGCGGCCACCTGCAGCATCTGCAGGCGGGGCCCCAAGCCGTGGCGCGGCCGGGGCAGCGCGTCGAGAATCGCAAACGCCGCCGCGACCGGGCTGCTGCCCGGAAAACGGTGCGCGCGCGGGGAGCCGTGGGCGGCGTGTCGATCGAGGTGGCGCAGTTCCCGGAGCGTGAGAAGCCCGCTCAACAGGCCGACGCACAACCGGAAGTGCATCAGGTCCGCCGGGCCCAACTGGCTTGCGCGGAAGCAGCCGTGGCCCCCGGGCGCCAGCACCAGCGCGTCGCCTTGCCCCAGCTCCAGCGCCGTGGGCCCGTCCATCCAATAGCCCTGACCCCGCACCACCCGCACGAAACACCAACACGCGCGGTCCGGCTCCCATTCGTCCGAGGCCGGCACGGGTTCGTGGCTGAGGCAAAGGTGGCCGATGCAGTTCACGGCTTGGCGACCATGGACTGCCGATGTGACGGCGGCACGACGGGCGGGCGACATTTGCGCAACAACCGCGCTGCCGCGCACCCGGGCGCGGGAGGAGGTCAGGGCGCCGGGGGCGGGGGCGGGGGGGCCGGCTGGCCGGGCGCGGTGCGGGGCAGGCTGGCGCTGCGGGCGCGGCCTTCGGCCCAGCGGCGCAAGCCGGCGATCTGTTCGTGCATGGTGCGGGCGAGGGGCACGGTTTGGCTCAGCTCGGCCAGGATATGCGCCGTCGCGAGTTCCTCCCTGGCGCCGAACGCATCAAAGAGGGCGCCGACGATTGCCTCCTCGATCTCGGCGCCGCTGAAATCCGGGCTGGCCCGGGCGAGGGCGGCGACGTCGAATCGGGCGGCATTGCGGCGGCGTTTGTCGAGGTGGATGCGGAAGATCTCCTGGCGTTCGGTGGCGGAGGGCAGGTCGACGAAGAAGATGTCGTCGAACCGTCCTTTGCGGAGCAGTTCGGGGGGCAGCTCGCTGATGTCGTTGGCGGTGGCGACGACGAACACGGCGGAATGTTTTTCGGACATCCAGGTGAGGAACGTGCCGAACACGCGGGCGGTGGTGCCGCCGTCGGTGCCGCCGCTCTGGCGGGCGCCGGCAAAGGCCTTGTCGATTTCGTCGACCCACAGGATGGCGGGGGCGACGGACTCGGCGACGGCGATGGCGCGGCGGATGTTTTCCTCGGAGGAGCCGACGAGGCTGCCGAAGACGCGGCCGATGTCGAAGCGGAGCAGGGGCATTTGCCAGAGGGTGGCGACGGCTTTGGCGCAGAGGCTTTTGCCGCAGCCCTGGACGCCCAGGAGGAGGATGCCTTTGGGGGCGGGCAATCCAAAGGCGCGCGCCTCGGGGCTGAAGGCGGCGCCGCGCTTGCCGAGCCAGTCCTTGAGCAGGGTCAGGCCGCCCACGTGGGCGAAGGTGTCATGGGAGGCGTAATACTCAAGCAGGCCGCTCTTGCGGATGATCTGCTGTTTCTGGGCGAACACCTCGTGGACGTCCTCGCCGCTGAGGCGCTCGGCCTTGACCACGATTTTTGCAAACACGTTCTCCGCCTCGCCAAGGGTCAGCCCGAGCGCCGCCTGGAGAAGGCGTTCGCGCCCGGGGGGGTCAAGGTCGATCTTGACGTGTTTGAATGTCCGGAGATCCTCGATGATCCTGTCCAGCAGCGCCGCCAGGTCGTCGCGGGTTGGCAGGGGATAATTGAGCACCGTCACCTCCTTCTCCAGTTCGGCGGGGATTTCCATGACCGGGGAAACGAGGATCACCGTTTTGAAGCTGTTCTTGAGGTGGAGGGCAATCTCCTTGAGTTTGCGAATGACGGCGACGTTGCCGCGGGCCAGGAAGGGATGGAAATCCTTGAACAGGAAAAGGGCGGGCTCGACCTGTTCGATGACCTCGTCCAGGGCGACAAGGGGGTCCTGGGTGGCGGGGTGGCGGTGTTTTTGGGACTGGATGGAGGCCCCGGCGGGGACAATCCCGGTGGTGGCACTCCATTCGAACACGCGTTTCTGGCGCTGCCGGCCGATCTCGAGAATGAGCGCCTGGACCCGCAGTTCCTCGCTGCTCACCACATACAAGATCGGATACCGCGCGCGAATGAGGGTTTCGATCTCTTGTTGGACCGTCATCAGCCCCCATTCAACCGGAAGTCATGCGCCCGGCGCAAGACCCGTCTGCGCCGCGGATCTAAGCTCCCGGGCGCCCGGGCAGAGGTCACTTGCCAAAGAGCCGCTTCCACCAGACGCGCGGGGCCCGGAGACGCTCACGCTCGACCGACGCGGCGACCCGGTCGGTGACGGCGGCGGGCAGCGGGGTGTGGGCGGCATCGTACCGGAGCATCTCCTCGACGTTGGGAAATTCGTGCGCGGCCGGGCGCTGCCGGGTGTGCGCCTGCAGGGCGGATTGCTCCTGCTGGTGTTCCTGGTTCTGATGGGTGAGCTTGGACTTGCCGTTCATACGTCAGGCGGTCTGGTCAAAAATCGCAGTGAACACTTTGCGGGCCCGGTGCAGCTTGCCGCGAACCGCGTCCGCCGTCTGGTGCGTCAGGTGCCCCACGTCCTCGTAGCTCAGCTTCTCATCGGCGACGAGCAGGAGCAGCAGCCGGTACTCCTCGGGCAGCCGGTCCAGGGTCGCGCGGATGCGCTCGCCCAGTTCCTTGATCTCCAGCACGCGCAACGGGCTGTCCGTGCGGCTCGGCGTGGTGTCCCAGACGGCCTCGTCGGCGTTGCTGAACATGTGGCGGTGATGCCAGCTTTGGATGAGGTTCTGGCAGTGATTGATGGTGATGCGGTAGAGCCAGGTCCGGAGACTGGACTTGCCCTTGAACTGGTCCAGCTTCCGAAAGGCCTTCAGAAATACATCGTGAGTCGCGTCCTCCGCCTGCGTGGGATCGCTCAACAGCCGCAACGCCAGGTAGTAAATCGCCTGCGCATGCTCCACATAAATGGCCTCCAGCTGCGGCGACTTCCACCCCGACGCCGGCGCCACACCGGCCGGCCGGCCCCCAGCCCGGCCCCCCGATGACTCCCCCGCGGGCACCGCCCCGCAAAGAGGCGGACCCGGCGTCGCCCGCGTCTGCATTCCGCGGGGTCTGGAGCCGGGGGGTTCCACAGGGGATTGCGCGCCGGTCGATGCCATCGCCGATTAGACCGCGTCCGAAGCCGGAAGTCACGTCTCACGCCTGAGCCTGGTCCGTGAATCCGTGCCGGGGACGGCGCGGGGCGGGGCTAGGAGCGCCAACGGATCCGGCGGGAATTAAGCGCGCTCATCATGCTCAGTTCGTGCGACGAGGCCGCCCCATCCCGATCCGCTTGCCGTTTGGGCATCGCCGCATGCGACTTGATCCGGCCGTCCTCGAAAACCATCTCCAGCCGCAGTTGCCCATCGGGCTCACACTCGACCGAGCAGGCGCAACACCTCGGCTTCGTGTCCGGCGGTCGAAGGCGGGGGGGACTTTCAGTCCGGGTAACCGTTGGGATGCTGCTGGTGCCAGCGCCAGGCGCTTGCCACGATCGCCTCCAGGGACCGGTGTTGGGGGTTCCAGCCGAGTTCGCGCCGGGCTTTGTCCGCGGCGGCCACCAGTTTGGGCGGATCGCCCGGGCGGCGGGGTTTGGCCACGGCCGGAATGCGCCGGCCGGCGACCTGCTCGCACATGTGAAGGACTTCCCGCACGGAATAGCCGTCGCCGTTGCCCAGGTTGTAGAAGCCCTGCCGCCCCGGCGCCAGCGCCAGAATGTGCGCCTGCGCCAGATCCACCGTGTGTATGTAATCACGAATGCACGTGCCATCCGGCGTCGGGTAGTCCGTCCCGTAGATCTCCGCGTGGTCATGCTGGCCCAACACGACGCCGAAGAGGCGCGGGATGAGGTGGGTCTCGCAGCGATGGTGCTCGCCGAAACGTGCGGTGGCGCCGGCGGCGTTGAAATAGCGGAACGCCACGAACTCCAGCCCGTGAAGCTGCCGGTACCAGCCCAGGATCCTCTCGAACATCAACTTGGATTCGCCGTAGGGATTGATCGGCCGCTGCGGCAGGTCCTCCGTGATGGGCACCCGGTCGGGCGGGCCATAGGTGGCGCAGGTCGAGCTGAACACCACCTTGCGCACGCCGGCCTCCACCGCCGCGTCAAGCAGTTTCACCCCGTTGCCCACGTTGTTCCCGAAATACTTCCCCGGATGCGCCATTGATTCGCCCACCAGCGCGCTGGCCGCAAAATGAACAACCGCCTCGGCCCCCGACCCGCGCAGCACCGCCGTCAGCGCGGCAGGATCGCTGAGACAGCCCTGGACGAAGGCCGCTCGCGGGTCGACCGCGGCGCGGTGGCCTTCGGTGAGATTGTCGTAGACCGTGACGGTGTGGCCGGCGTTGAGCAGTTCCTCGACGCAGATCGAGCCGATGTAGCCGGCGCCGCCTGTGACAAACACGTTCATCCCCGCCACGCTACGCCCGACAGATTTCCCCCGACAACCGGAAAATCCCGGCGCGCCCCCTTTACCGCGGGCGCACCAGGAGCTCTTCGACGACGGCGCGCGACGGCAGGTTGATGCACAGCAGGGCGCACGCAGCGACGTCTTCGGGCTGCATCATCCGGGCGCGGGCGGCGGCATCGGGCACCACGGGGCGCCTGTTCAGAAGCGGAGTGTCGATGTCCCCCGGGAAAATGGCGCAGGCGCGGATGCCGCGGGCGCGTTCCTCGGCGTTGATGGACTGGTTGAGGCCGGCGAGGCCGAACTTGGACATCACGTAGGCTGGGCCGGCCTTGGGGCTGGCCTGTTTGCCGGCGTCGGAGACGATATTGACGATGGTGCCCGACCGGCGGGCGCGCATCTGGGGCAGGAACGCCTGCACGCAGTAGTAGGCGCCGTTCAGGTTGGTGTCGACCATCGCGTGGTAATCCTCCCGCGACAATTCCTCGAGCGAGCGCCGGGGCGCGTTGGTGCCGGCCGCATTGACCAGCACCTCCACCGCCTTGAACTCGGCCAGGACGCGACGGGCCATCCGCGCCACCGCGGCGTCGTCGCCGACGTCGCACGGGCAGACGAGGGTTTGGGGGGCGCGGGCGATCCGGCGGGTGTCTTCGAGCAAGGCGGCGCGGCGCCCGACCAGGGCGAGCCGCCAGCCCGCGGCGCCCAGGGCCACCGCAATGGCGCGGCCCACGCCGCTGCCGGCACCGGTGATGACGGCGGCAGGCGCGGGTGAGGAGCGGGTGGGGGTGGCGGCGGGCGGGCGGCGGCGGGTTTCGTGTTTCATATGGGTGGCATGCCAGCGTTCTGCAAACCCACCGGGCGCCCCGCCTGTGCCAGCGGGGCTGGGAACGCCCTGCCGCCGCGGCGCGCCGAGCGGCCGCCGGGCTGCGCCTTTCTAGCCTTCCACGATCAGCTTGAATCCCATGAGCCGGGCCAGGTGGCCGGCGCTGTTCATGTGGTCGCCGTAGAAGACCACGCGGTGCAGCAGCGTCATGGCGTCCTCGGTGTCCAGCGCGCTGCTCCAGTTGACGGCCATGCTCGCCGCATCGCGGACTTCGGTGACGAGCTGGGTGCGGCAGCCGTGCACGGCTTTTCTGGGGACTTCGATGATCTTGCCGGTGGAGGCCAGGAGGGCGTCGAGATTGACGAATTTGGTGCGCGTGACGATCTGGCCGACGCGGTATTGGACTTCGGGAACACAGCCGTTGCCACCGACCTCGGAATGGCCACGGAGAAGGTAGGGGGCCGCCGTGCCATGGATTCCCTCCATCTTGAGCGGCGCCGTGCAATGCGCGGTCCACAGCGCGTTGCGGGAGGTGTCAAACGTGGCGTTGCCCTGGAACCCGGCACGGTCGAACGCGTATTGGAAGAGAAGCATCGTCAGCAGCGAGTCCATGTCCCCCTCGCACGCCGCCGGGATGCCGGAGTCGCGCAGCCTGGAGAACCCGAGGCAGGGAAATCCTTTGGGCAGCCAGCCCATGCAGGTGCCGATGGCCAGCCCGTGAGCCTGTTGCTGCTCCATCAGGCGCTGCAACGCCACACTGATCCGCGCCGCCTTCATGATGTCCTCCGCGCCGGGCTCGACGATTTCCTTCGCCTCCTTCGTCCACCGGTCCGCCTCGGCCCGGACCGCCCCGTCGTCCGCCGCGGCAATCATGCCGTCAAACGCTTTCTCATCCATGACGACCACTTCGGCCCCCAGGCGCTTCTTGATTTCCTCCGGCGATTGCGCGGCCTTCGTGCCCCGGGCCGGCGGAAACAGCAGGATCCGCGTCTGTTGCATCATGGGGATCACCCGCAGCAGGCGCAGGGCGCGTTCGAGTTCGTCGAGATCGCTGGTGGGCATGAGGGTGACGCGGTGTCCCTGCCGCTGCCAGCGATGCGGATACATCCAGTCGTGACCGCTGGCCGGCAGCGAAAACACGATGGTCGGGTGGGCTCCGTCGAGAATCGGCTGCACCACACGGGTCAGCGTAAAACACTGCATGTTGATCGCCAGCACGGGCGCCCCCGGACCCGCCTTCTTCAACAGCGCGGCAACCTGCTCCGCGTTGCCCGCCTCGCCCATCACCAGCTCGACGTTCCCAAGATCCGCCTCCGCCCTGCTCAGGCGCGCTTTGATCCGGTCCATCTGTTCCGCGTCCGCCACCCAGCCGCGGTCCGCCGGGCCGGGACCCGCCGTGAACAGGACGCAAATCCTGGATTTGGGGCGGGGTCTGGCCCGTGCCGGTTCCGAAGCCCACGACTGTGTCCAGGCCACGCCGCCAAGCACCAGCCCGGCAGCCACGCCCGTTTCCAAAAACTCCCTTCTCGTGCATTGGTCACACATAATGGACGCGAAGCCTAGTCCTCCACACAACCCAGGGCAAGCGTTATCGGCGGCGCCCGACGCGTGTTGCGCGAGTGACCACCCGCCTCCCATCCGCACCGGGGCCTTGAACCCGGTAGGGCGAGACTCCGTCGAGCCCTGACTTTTTCTGCGGGCATGCGCCTGCGCCACGATGCGGCGCCGGCAGCAGCCAAACATCCGCCGCGCCAACGCAAGGAAGTTTGGGCTCGACGGAGTCTCGCCCTACCCTCAGCGTGCGCAGTCGCGCGCGATGCGGGACCGCTTCACGCCCCGTCGACACGCGGCCGCCGGGAGGTTCTCACGGTTCAGGGCACGCCGCCGGAGAGCTGCGGTGCCGCCAGTTCCGGCGCCGCCGCCTGCGCGGGGCTGACCGTGACCACGCGGAATGTCTTCAGCCGCGGGTCCTTCAGTTTCTTGCAGGGCTTCCCCTTCACGGGCCGGGTGCCGTCGTCGCTGACGATCAACAGCCCTTCGCCGGCGGGCGTGGGACACGCGGTGATGCCCTCGGTCGAGGTCGGACTCGGGCTCCAGGGGATCGACGCCGAGGAACGCCGACAGGTTGAGCGACCGCAGGGGCAGTCCGCCCCGGGCGCGGTCATAGGTGCGCAGGAGGTTGTCCTCGTCGTTGGCCACGACGAACAGGCTGGCGTCGAGCGTTTCCACCGCGGACGCGTCGCACAAGCCGCGAAAGACGGGGTGGGGAGGGGCGCCGGGGGTTCCGGGGTTGGGCTGCAGGAGGGTGAAGTTCACAGGCTCGGATTGGGGATCGCCCAGGTTGCGCCACTGCCGCATGCGCTCTTCCATTTCCGCAACCGCCTTGGTCTTTTCGTCAATCTCAGCCTGGCAGGCCTCCCGCGTTTTGACGCTCAGGTCGTAGATGTCCTCGGAAACCAGTTTTTCCTGGTAGAGGGGCAGGTTGCGGCGCACCTCGTTGTCGGCGCGTTCGCGGTTGACCTTGGCGATGGCCAGTTCGGCCTTGGTGCGCAGCAGATCGGCCCGGACGCGCTCGTAATTCATGGCGTTCTGCTCGGCGGGCGTGGGCTGGTAGCGGAGGTTGGCGAGCTGGAGTTCGGCCTGGAGCAGGTCCAGCGGCACGCGCGGGTCCACCGGCCGCAGCACCGCCAGAGGCTCGCCCGCCTGGACCATCTGGTAGGGTTTCACCAGGAGGCTTTGCATCAGGCCGGGGTGCGGGCTGGACACGATGGACCGGGTCCCTTCGCCCAGGCCGCTCAAGCCCGGCGCGCCGAGGTTCCGCCAGAGCATCGCGATCGCCACCGCCACCAGGGCGAACATCAACACCGGCAGCACCCGGATCCGAAACTCGCGCCAGCGCTGCGGCCAGGGGGTGGGAATGGCGGGAAGCTGTTCCATGCCAGAAGGGCGAAGGACGCGGTTTCGGCCGCATTTCGCCGGAAATGGCGTCCTGACGACGAGACGCGGGCAGCATGAGTGAAACAAATGATGCCAACCATGGTCTGCGGCAGCTCACCGCGCCGTCCCCGTCGCGCCCCTGGCGTGTGACCGGGCTGGCGCTGGTGCTGGCCCTGGGCATGGGCGGGGTGGGCTGGATTGTGCATCGCACGTGGACGGGCCTGGCGCGCCTGCACGAGAAGTTCGATACCATGTGGCCTCGCGCGGCATCGCGCGCGCGCCGCGCCTTATGGCAGCACTTTGATCCGCGCGTTGCGGATTTGGACGTGGCTGTCGCCGCGGCTCAATTCCTGGAAGCCGATCCGGCCCTGGCGGGGGCGGTCCTTGATGGGGGGAGCGTCCGTGCCGTCGTGGCGTTTGACCTTCTGGCTCTGCTCGTCCAGGTTGAGGTCCAGGATGACGGTTCCGTTGAGGACGACGTTTAGGCGCGGACCCTGCAGGGTGATCCGGTAGGCGTTCCACGCGGTGGGTTTGTAGACCTGGCGCCTCGGCGCCACCGCCCGGTACAGCCCGCCGGTCAACTCGGAGTCCTTCGCCCCCGTGTTGTAACGGAAATCCGCCATCTGCAACTCCAAACCGTCGAACGCCGGGTCGCCCCGGGGCGGCGCCCGCAGCGCACAGCCGCTGTTGCCGGTTTCGCCCAGCTTGAACTCGAACTCGAGGATGAAATCGCGGTAATTCCGCTCGCTGATCAGCCAGGTGCCGCGCGGATCGCCGCCGTGCAGAACGCCGTTTTCGACCTTCCAGACGACCGGTTGCTGGGGCGGCTTGCTGATGTCGGCCCAGTGCCGCACCGCCCAGCCGCGGGGCGGGCCGTTTTCGGGAAACAGCGGCATGAAGCCGTCCTCACCGGCGGACTGGAGTTGCGGCGCGGCCCGCAGACCAACGCCGGCGGCCGCAAGCAGCACAAGCAGAAATGGGAGCGGGAGCAGAAGGGTCGGTTTCATGGGGAAGGCGGGTACGAACACTCCTCGGGCGGGCATGGCGCGCGTTGCATGAGCCACCCCATACGCCGCGGTTGCGGCCCTGTCAATGCCCGCCGCAAAAATCGCTTTCCAAAACGGCGCTGTCCCGGTTTACTCTGGCGGGCCTTCCCGGGCCGGCCAGGGTTTGGGACGCGGCAGGGTGAGGCATCGATCATGGCACTCATTGTTCAGAAATACGGTGGAACGTCGGTGGGCTCGACCGAGCGCATCAAGCATGTGGCCGGGCGCGTTGCGGCGTATCGCGGCAAGGGGCACAGGGTGGTGGTGATTGTGTCGGCAATGAGCGGGGTGACGGACCGGCTGATCGGGCTGGCGAGGGACATCATGCCGCTGCCGAACGAGCGGGAGATGGACATGCTGCTGGCGACGGGGGAGCAGACGACGATCGCGCTGACGGCGATGGCGCTGCACGCGCTGAAGGTGCCGGCGATTTCGCTGACGGGCGCCCAGGCGGGCATCACCACGGACGGGGTCCACACCAAGGCGAAGATCCAGAACATCACGCCCAAGCAAGTGCACCGGCTGCTGGACGACGGCAACGTGGTGATCGTCGCCGGGTTTCAGGGCCAGACGCCCGAGGGCCAGATCACCACCCTGGGCCGCGGCGGCTCCGATCTGTCGGCCATCGCCATGGCCGGCGCGCTCAAGGCGGACCTGTGCCAGATCTACACCGACGTCGACGGCGTCTACACCTCCGACCCGCGCGTGGTCCCGTCCGCGCGCAAGCTGGGCGAAATCTCCTACGACGAGATGCTGGAGTTGGCGGGGGCGGGGGCGAAGGTGATGCAGTTGCGCTCGGTGGAATTTGCGAAGAAGTTCAAGGTGGTTTTCGAGGTGCGCTCCAGCTTAAACGACAACCCAGGCACGATTGTGAAAGAAGAAACCCAGAGCATGGAAAGCGTCGTGATCCGCGGCGTGTCCCTGGACAGAAACCAGGCCAAAATCACCCTGGTCCACGTCCCCGACCAGCCCGGCGCGGCGGCGCGGATCTTCAAGGCGATCGCCGACAGCGCCATCAACGTGGACATGATCGTGCAGACGGCAAGTCACGGGGCCGGCGGGGCCACGGACATCTCGTTCACGATCGACAAACCCGACCTGCTCAAGGCCAAAAAAGTCCTCGACGGCATCGGAAACGCCATCGGGTTCAAACACGCCGCCGCCGACGAGAACATCAGCAAAGTGTCCATCGTCGGCGTCGGCATGCGCAGCCACTCGGGCGTCGCCGCCAAAATGTTCGAGGCGCTCGCCGACGCCGGCATCAACATCGAAATGATCTCCACCAGCGAAATCAAAATCTCCGTCGTCGTCAAAGCCGACAAGGGCGAGTCCGCCACGCGGATCCTGCACCGGGTGTTCCTGGAATAGCCGGCGCCGCCCCGCCACGGGGCGCCGTGCTCCTCGCCCTGCAAAACGCCGGCCAGTTCTCCCGGAGGGGTCCAACGCCGGGGATTACTCGACAGGCTGGACGCGGTAAAAACGCCAGGGGGCGCCGACGGGGATGGAATCGAGGACGCAGTTGGTGGTGCCGTTGCCGGGGAGGCCGGTGGACAAATTGATCCAGGTATCGGGTGCCAGGACGGTGCTGTATTGGACGTTGTAGGTCTTGTTGGTGCACGAGTTCCAGCAAACCTCGAAGTGGGACACGCGGATCGATACGGTCGGAGGCAGACAGGATGTGAAGGTGACGTTGTCCAGCGAGGTGACATCCTGGTCCACCCCGTCGATGATGTCCGCGTCGATGCGCAGGTGTTGCAGGTCCGCCAGCACGGTCTGCAGCTGCTCCTCCGTTGCGGGATAAATCTCGTTGACCAGCCACCCCGCCGACGCCACCAGCGGGATGGTGATCGACGTCCACTTCCGGCTCGGCAAGGTTGGCATCGGGAACCGGAGGGAGACCTGGCCGGCGCCGCCGACCAGCTCGACCAGCTGGCCCGCAGGCACCGCGAACGGCGATTGCGTGCGCAGATCGAACCGCAGATAGATCCCGTAGACTGCGGACTGGTTCCCGAGGAACTTGGCCGGCGCCTCGAACCAGCCGCTCTCGGCGCTGGCATCCTGGTTCTGAATGCACCCGCCGGGATTGCCGCCCGTGGCGAGCCACGACAGGGGCGACTCGCCGTTGTTGATCACGGTCCAGCCGTCGTTGTCGGTGTCGAACGTGCTGATCTGGGCGACAGCCGGCGCGGCCAGCAGCGGCACCAGGAGCAGGCTTCCGAGAAGGGAGAGGTTCATGTGCATGGGGTAATCCTTAAGGGGTTGACGTTTCTTGCTCGAGCCCGCCGCGCCGCAAGCCCACGGGACGCTGGCACGGCCGGTTTTCCACCGGCCGCACCCGCCAGCCCAGGGAGCCGCACGCGGCATGCTCGCGTTTCATCGATGATCGAATCGGTTCTGCCCGCAGTCATCCCCGCTTCCGGCGTGGTCAGCGCCCGGAATACAGGTCTGCGATTGCCGCGTATTAAACCATAAAACTGCCAATTCACAAGTTCTATCCGGCAGGGACGCGTGGAACGCGTCCCTCCCACGAGGGATGCGCTTCGCGAATCGGCGAGGCTCAGTCGGGCACGAGCTGGCGCAGAAGCATGAACAACAACCCGGGACCTGGTCACCGGGCCCGGCGCTGTCCCGGGCCAGCGCTCCGCAAAAGCCGTTTCACCGTGCCGATCAGGGTGTCCACCTCCGCCTCGGTGCCGATGCTGATGCGCAAGTAGTCGCGCACGGAAGGGTCATCCCACCACCGCACCAGGATGCGTCTGGCGCGCAGGCGCTCCAGCCAGGTTTGCGCAGGCGGACCCGGGGGTCGGGCGAGGAGGAAGTTGGTCTGGCTGGGCAGGACGTCGAAGCCGAGTTCGGCCAGGGCGTGGCCGAGGCGCTGGCGGCTGGCGACGACGCGGCGGAGGTTGGCGCGGTAATAACCGGGGTCATCGAGGGTGGCGAGCGCGGCGACCTGGCCGAGTCCGTTGACGTTGTAACTGTCGCGAATCCGGTGCATGGCGTCGATCAAGGTCTCCGGGCCCACGGCATACCCGACCCGCTGGTGGCAGAGCGCGTAGGCCTTGGAAAAGGTCCGGGCCACAATCACGTTCGGGCGCTCCAGCCCAAGACGCAGCGCGTTGTCCTCCGCGAAATCCGCATACGCCTCGTCCAGCAGCACCACCCCCCGCTGCGCCCCGCAAAGCCGCCCCAAATCCGCAGTCGCATACCCGCGTCCGCAGGGCGCGTTCGGGGTGGTGACATAGGTCAGCGCGGCGTCCCACTCCCACCGTTTGCCCAACTCGAGCCCGCGCAGGCTCGGCAGGCTGAAATCCGGGTTGAGCGGCACGGGATTTCTCCGGGCGCCGTGGATATCCGCCAGCACGGGATACAGCGAATAGCTCGGCGTGAAGTATTGAATCGTGGCACGGGCCCGCCGGGCGCGAGTCCCGAGCGGGACCGAGGCCGGCTCGACAAAGGCGCGCGAGGCCAGGGCGAGCAATTCGTCGGAACCGTTCCCCACAATCAGGTTTTCCGGCGCGCAACCGTGGAGCGCCGCAAGCCGCCGGCGCAGGGCTTCGGCCGTGGGATTAGGATAGAGCCGCAGGCGCCCATCCACCGCGGCCCTGATGGCCGCCAGCACCCGGGGCGAGGGCGGATACGGGTTTTCGTTCGTGTTCAGCTTGATCAGACCCCTGATCTTGGGCTGCTCGCCGGGCACATACGGGCGAAGGCGACGCACGCTGGGACGGATGAAGGTCGACGCGGCGGGGGAGGGCGCCCGGCCGTGGCGGGTTTTTTGGGGGAAGGCATTCCTGGGGGGCATGAACAGTCCGGGGGTGAGGGTCGGGGGATCTCAAGGGTTGAGCCGGATCGACGCGGAACGGCCATGCGCGTCCAGGCCTTCCACCGCAGCCAGCGCCTGCAACGGCTTCATCGCCTTGCGCAACGCCGCGCGGCCGTAGCCCACCACGCTGGTCCGGCGCTGGAACTGATCAGCCGTCAAACCCGCAAACGCCGCGCCGGCGCCGCCCGTCGGCAGGGTGTGGCTTGGCCCCGCCACATAGTCGCCCAGCGCAGTCGGCGACCAGCGCCCCAGAAAAATGGCGCCCGCCGTCCGAATCCGCGCCGCCAGCACGCGCGGCTGGCGGGTCATGATTTCGCAGTGTTCGGGCGCGAGGCGGTTGACCACCTCGACGCCTTGGTCCATGGACTTGACTTGGATGAGACAGGCGTGAGCGTCGAGCACGCGTTCCACCAGGGCGCGGCGGCCCAGCCGGGGCCATTGCCGCCGGATTTCAGCGCCCACCGCGCGCAGCAGCCGTGCGGACGGGGTGACCAGCCAGATGCGTTCATGCCCGGAGCCGTGCTCGGCTTGGGCGAGCAGGTCGGCGGCGGCGAACGGGGGATGGGCGGTATGGTCGGCGAGGACCAGCACTTCACTTGGGCCTGGGAGGAGGTCCACTGCCACGCGGCCAAACAGAAGCCGTTTTGCCGCAACCACATATGCATTCCCCGGACCAAACACCTTCTGCACACCCCGGATAGTCGCCGTCCCATACGCCATCGCAGCCACCGCCTGAGCACCCCCGACCCGGTAAACCTCCGTGGCCCCCGCGGTGCGCGCGGCAAACAGCAGCCCGGCATTCACCTCGCCCCGGGCATTGCACGGCGTGCATACGACGATCTCCGGACAGCCTGCCACCCGCGCCAGCGTGATCGTCATCAGGGCCGTCGACACCAGCGGAGCCGCCCCGCCCGGAATGTAAATCCCCACCCGCTGAAACGGATCGAACTTCTCGCCCACCACCGCGCCATGGGCGTTCTTCGCCGTCCAGTTCCGGCGCAGCGACCGGCGGCTGAACCACGCAATGTTGCGATGCGCGTCCGCAATCGCCGACCGCAGCGTGGCGTCCGCCTCGAGAGCCACTTGCATCCATTCGGCTTTTGTCACCGCCAGCTGGCCGGCCGTCAGCGCCGCCCCGTCGAAACGCCGTGTATACTCCAGCAGCGCCGCGTCCCCGCGCGCAGCGACGTCGTCCACAATCGCCCGCGTCTGCGCTTCGATCCCGGGATCGAACAGGCTCGAGGCCCGCGTCTGCTCCGTTAAGAGCTGCTCAAATTCAGGCTCGGCAAAGCGAATGATCTTCATCGGGAACGTCAGCTTAGAAGATCCCCCCGCCATTGTCAAAAGCCGCGCGCCACGGGCCCGCCCTTGACAGAACGGCGACGCACATGGATGAATCGGCCCATGCAGAATTTTGTATTCAGGAATCCGACGGAGATTGTGTTTGGGCGGGGGACGATTGCGGAGGCGGGGAAGCGGGTGCCGGCGCAGGCGCCGGTGTTGCTGCTCTACGGGGGCGGGTCCATCAAGCGCAACGGCGTTTACGAACAGGTGAAGGCCACCCTCAAAAACCATCGCGTCGTGGAATTCGGCGGCATCGAAGTCAACCCCCTCTACGAAACCTGCCTGAAGGCCGTCGACGTCGTCAAAACCAGCCAGGCCGGCTTCATCCTGGCCGCAGGCGGCGGATCGGTCCTGGATGCCGCCAAATTCATCGCCGCGGCCGCGCGCTTCGCCGGACCGGATTCGTGGGAGATCCTCCGGTCCCACGGGGTCGTCATCCAGTCGGCCCTTCCCCTGGGCGCCGTGCTCACCCTGCCCGCCACCGGCTCGGAGTCCAACGGCAATGCCGTCATCTCCCGCGAGGCCACCCGGGAAAAACTCGCGCTCAGCTCCAAGCATGTGTTTCCGGTGTTTTCCGTGCTGGATCCCGAGACGACGTTCAGTCTGCCGCGGAAACAGGTGCGCAATGGCATCGTGGACGCCTTCGTGCACGTCATGGAACAATACATGACCTACCCGGCCGCCGCCCCCCTGCAGGACCGGTTCGCCGAGTCCATTCTGCAGACGCTTGCCGAATGGGGCCCGACCACCCTGGCCGAGCCGAACCACTACGAGGCGAGGGCGACGTTCATGTGGAGCGCCACGATGGCGCTCAATACGCTCATCGGGTGCGGCGTGCCGCAGGACTGGTCCACGCACATGATCGGGCACGAACTCACGGCCTTCTACGGGCTCGACCACGCCGAAACCCTGGCCATCGTGCTGCCGGGACTCTGGAAACACCAGCGCGAACCCAAGAAAGCCAAGCTGGAACAATACGGGCAGCGCGTCTGGAATGTCAGCACCGCCGATGACGCCATCGCCAGGACCGAGGACTTTTTCCACTCCCTGGGCATGCCCACGCGCTTCGAAGCCTACCACATCAACCCCGCCGAAGCGGCCGAAAAAGTCCGAACCCGATTCGCCGAGCGCAAGACCGTTCTGGGCGAGCACCGGGACATCGGCCCGGATGCCGTGGCGAGCATCCTGGCGGCCCGCTAGAATCCTTGAGTTTTCACATGCTTTGTCAATAGATCAAGTTCTGCCGGAAATCGAAAACTCAAGGATTCTCTGCCGCCGCTGCGCGGCGGGTTGAATGGTGTTGGCTCAAAACCGCGCAGCGGTTTTGTAGAGCGAGGCGCACGCTGCCGACGGAGGCGGCAAGTCCATGGCCCCAGCTCCGCGGCGAGTCAGCGCTTCGCACGGGTCAGGCGCGCCCTCGGTGTTCGGCGTTCGGCGTTCGATGTTGGTCCCCGTTTGGGGCCTGGGTTCCTGCGGACCCAAGGGGCCATTAACTTGGCTCGTCAAACGAACCGGGTTTTGCCAAGCTTCGGCGATGGGTGTTGCGTGGAACAAGGTGAGCCGGCTGCTGGCATTCGTGCGCGCCTGGCTGCGAACGCACTGGCGGCGGCTGCTGGTGCTGCGGGACAAGCTGCGGCTGTCCGAGGAGACGCTGCACATTTGTTCGGCGGGGGTGGTGGGAGTGGTGGGGGGGATGGCGAATTACGTGTTCAACCTGCTGAACGAGCTGTTCCGGTGGCTGGTGCTGGGCAGCACGGCGGACATGGTGCGGATCGCGCGGGATTTGGAGCACCTGCCGGTGCACAAGCTGCTGGTGCCGGCGCTGGGCGGGCTTGCGGCGGGGGCGGTGCTTTACTGGGGACTGCGGCTGATCGGGACGCCGGGCCGGACCAACCTGCTCGAAGTCGTGGTGGCCGGGGACGGCCGGCTGCCGCTGCGCGGCACCCTCGTGGGCACCACCGCCGCGATGGTGAGCATCAACACGGGCGCCTCCATCGGACGCGAGGGCGCCGTGATCCAGCTGTGCGCGACCCTGGCGTCGAAACTGGGCCAGCTCATGCGCTGGCCGCCATACAGGCTGCGGCTGCTGATCGCCTGCGGAGCCGCCTCCGGCATCGCTGCCTGTTACAATGCCCCCATCGCCGGAGCCGTGTTCGCCGCGCAGATCGTGCTGGGCAACTTCTCGATGAGCCTGTTCGCGCCGCTGGTGTTTGCATCCGTCATCGCCGCCGTCGTGTCGCGCTCGTTCTTCGGGATCGAGCCCTGGTATGTCGTGCCGGAGTTCGAGGTGACGCGGCTGGCGCAGTTGCCGTGGTTTGTGGTGCTCGGGCTGCTGGCGGGCGTGTGCGGCGCCGTGTTCCTGAAATCGCTGCGCCTGAGCGAGCAGCTGTTCCTCAGGATTCGGCTGCCTCTCTACGGCCGGCTCGCCCTGGCCGGGCTGGCCGTCGGCCTCATCTCCCTTCCGTTTCCCGAGATCTGGGGAAACGGGTATACGGCCACCAATGAGCTGCTCGGACACGGCACGTCGCATGCCTCGGAGATTTGGATGGTGCTGGGGCTGCTGGTGGCGAAGCTGGTGGCGACGAGCATCACGGTGGGGGCCGGCACCGTGGGGGGCGTGTTCACACCGACCATGTTCCTGGGGGCGGCCACGGGCTGCCTGCTGGGCCAGACCCTCCACGCCTTCGGCATCCCCACGCCGCCCACGGGCGCCTTCGTGTTGGTGGGCATGGCCGGCATGCTCGCCGCCACCACACACTCGCCCCTGCTGGCCATGATCATCGTGTTCGAACTGTCCCTGAACTATTCGCTCATGCCCCCACTTATGCTGGCCTGCGTCCTGGCCACCCTCGTCGCGCGGGGCCTGCACACCGAGTCGGTCTACACCGAGCCGCTCCGCCGCAAGGGACTCCAGCTCGAACGCGAAAGCGCACGCCTCGGAGCCGCCTCCGAAAAGACCATCGGCGACCTGATGCGCGAGCCCGTCCCGCCCGTGCGCGACGACACCCCCTTCCGGCAAGTGACGGAGCGTTTTCTGCGCAGCTCCTACAATCACCTGCCGGTCGTGGATCGAAGCCAGCGGCTCCTGGGCAGCGTCGCGCTGCATGACCTGAAGGAATTCCTCACCGCCGGCTATGAACTGGACACGGTGATCGCCAGCGACGTCATGCGCCCCCCCCCGCCACGCCTCACGCCCGACCAGAAACTGGCCGACGTCCTGCCCCTGCTGCTCGCCAGCGAGCTGCGCAATGTGCCCGTGGTCAATAACCTGATCGAAAACCAGCTCGTCGGCGCCATCGCGCGCGCCGAAGCCCTGTCCCTCCTCTCCGAGGCCATCGCCGCCCGATCCGCACCCAAGATCGAATAGCGGCGTTCCAGGGTCCTCCCCGCAAACCCCCTGGCTCCATGGCCCATCATGCATCCTCCAAAAGCCGGTTGGAGCGAAACCTCGCACACGCAACCCGCCACTTGCTGGCCGCCCTCGGTCCCGAAGGCCATTGGGTCGGCGAACTGTCCAGCAGCCCCCTTTCCACCGCCACCGCAATCACCGCCCTCGCCGTCTATCAGCAGAATCCCAGCCCCCCCACCCCGCCCAACACCTCCCGCCCCAGCCCCAACAATCCCCCCGCCGACGTCAGCCCCAATCCCGAACTCGCCGGCCGCATCCGGACCGGATTGGCCTGGCTCGCCAGCCATCAGAATGCCGACGGGGGGTGGGGCGACACCACAGCCAGCGCCAGCAACCTGAGCACAACCACCCTGGGTTGGGCTGCCTTCGGCGCTGTTGCGCACGCGGGACTGGACTTGGATTGCTCAGAGACGGTGGTACGCGCGGAGGCATGGCTCAGGAATAATTTGGAACATATTGATCCCGAGAGACTTGCAACAGCAATCCTCCGGCGCTACGGCAAAGATCGCACGTTCTCCATCCCTATCCTCACCATGTGCGCACTCGCCGGAAAACTCGGTTCCGGACCCTCTGCCTGGCGGCATGTCCTCCCGCTGCCCTTCGAACTGGCTGCATTCCCAGCCCGGCTGTTCTCCTGGCTTCGATTCCCAGTCGTCAGTTACGCCCTTCCCGCCCTTATCGCCATCGGTCAGGCCCGCCACCACCACCTCCCCTCCCCAAATCCCCTCACCCGCACCCTGCGCACCCTGCTGCGAGGGCGCACGCTCGCCATCCTGGAACGCATCCAGCCGTCCAACGGCGGTTTCCTGGAAGCGCCGCCCCTGACGAGTTTCGTCGCCATGAGCCTCGCCGCCAGCGGACAGGCCAGTCACCCCGTCACCCGCCGCGGCATCGAGTTTCTCAAACGCGCCCAGCGGCCCGACGGCAGCTGGCCGATTGACACCAACCTGGCCACGTGGCTCACGACCCTCGCCGTCAACGCACTGCCGCCAGACATTTGGACCCAGCCACCCGCCCAGGAGCCGCCGTCCCCCGCCTGCCGCCACCCCCACCCCGGCCCGCACGCCCAAAACCCGCCTGATCATCCCGCCCCCGGCCGGGAGGCATGGCGCCAGCAGCTCCGGTGCTGGCTCCTGGCCCAACAACACACCCGAACCCACCCCTACACACACGCGCCACCCGGCGGATGGGCGTGGACGGACCTGCCCGGGGGCGTGCCGGATGCCGACGACACCGCCGGGGCGCTGCTGGCGTTGCACCGGCTCGCGCCGTCAGACCCCGAAGTCCGGGCGGCCGCAACGGCGGGCGTCCGGTGGCTGATCGGGTTGCAGAACGGCGACGGGGGCATCGCCACGTTTTGCCGCGGATGGGGCCATCTGCCGTTCGACCGCAGCAGCGCGGACATCACGGCGCACGCCCTGCGGGCATGGATGGCGTGGCGGCCCCTGCTGCCGCGGCCCCTGCTGCGGCGCCTGGACCGGGCCATTCGAAGGGCGGGGGCCTTCCTGGCGCGCGTCCAGCGGCCGGACGGCTCCTGGGAGCCCCTGTGGTTTGGAAGCCCGTGGGCGCCGGACGACCGGAACCCGGCTTACGGCACCTCGCGGGTGCTGCTGGGGCTGGCCGCGATCCGCGGGCTGCGGGCGCGGCGCGGGGCCGCAGAAAGATTTCGAGATTTTATACGATTAATAAAAAATATAAGTATATCTAATCGTAATGCCGTGCCCGGCCCCGCGCGGCGCATGGAAGCCGGGGCACGGTGGCTGATGGCGGCCCAGCACGCGGACGGCAGCTGGGGCGGTTCTGTGAAGGGGCCGGCGTCCGTCGAGGAAACGGCGCTTGTCCTCGAAGCGCTGTCGGCCATGGCGGCGGCGCCATGCGCGGCAGACCAAGCCGGCCAAAGGCGCATCGCAATCCGCCGCGGAGCCGATTGGCTGATGGCCGAATTGGATCGGAATCCAATCCCAAACCCGACGCCCATCGGTTTCTACTTTGCGAAACTTTGGTATTTTGAGAAGCTGTATCCGCTCATTTTTGCAGTGGGCGCCTTTCGCTCAATGGCAGAGAATTTGGAAGTGCGTGGCGAAGCAGTTGTTGAAAATGGATGAGGCGAGTGTTGGTGCGTGGTCGGCGTAACGGGCGACCATTAAGGTTTATGTACGTATACCCCAAGAAATACGAAGTCGTTGTTGTGGGAGGCGGCCATGCAGGTACGGAGGCGGCATTGGCCACGGCAAGGATGGGACTGACCACCCTCTTACTGACCATGAATCTTGATACCATCGCGCAAATGTCCTGCAACCCAGCCATTGGAGGGCTGGCTAAGGGGCATCTTGCGAGAGAAATCGACGCCTTGGGAGGTGAGATGGCCAAAAACACCGATATGACCGGGCTTCAGTTCCGGATGCTGAATCTGAAGAAGGGCCCCTCGGTGCGCGCTCCAAGAGCGCAATGCGACAAGAAGGCATACCAATTCAGGCTGAAGTGGGTATGCGAACAGGAGAATAATCTGGACGTAAAACAAGGTCAAGCTTCAGCCATATTACACAAGGACGGCCAGGTGCACGGAGTGGAAACAACCTTTGGCATTCAATACCACTCTGCAACCGTCATCCTAACCACCGGAACATTCCTGAGGGGATTGATTCACATTGGGTTGAACAGGCAGCAAGGTGGCAGAACAGGTGAGGAATCGGCCTCAGGACTTTCCGCGTCATTGAAAAGTGCGGGAATCGAGCTCGGACGCTTGAAAACCGGCACACCGCAAAGACTGAATCGCAAGTCAATTGACTTTTCGAAAACCAGCCCCCAGGCGGGCGATGAACCGGTGCCATTCTTTTCATTCTGGGCTGATGATTTGTTCCACGTGGAACATCCTCACAAGAGTGGAACATCGAATATCCGGACGGCATACCCTCCGGGTTCGATTTTGGACCGACTTCCAGGTCAGCTTCCATGCTACGTGACGTACACCACCGAAAAAACCGCCCAGATCATCAGGGCAAATCTCGACAAGTCGCCTCTGTTCTCAGGCGTCATCCAAGGCATAGGCCCGCGCTACTGCCCATCGATCGAAGATAAAATCATGCGGTTTCCTGACAAGCCCAGGCAACAGCTTTTCCTTGAACCTGAGGGAATCGCCACCGAAGAGATCTATGTCAACGGGTTCTCAACATCGCTCCCATATGAAATTCAGGTTGAGATGGTTCGGAGCATTGTGGGATGCGAGAACGCCGAAATCATGCGTCCTGCCTACGCGATCGAATACGATTTCGCATTCCCAACCCAATTGCTGCCATCATTGGAAACCAAAGCCTGCCGCAACCTCTATCTGGCAGGACAAATCAACGGCACTTCAGGTTATGAAGAAGCAGGAGCCCAAGGACTCATGGCCGGCATCAACGCCGCCAGGCGCGTCCATGCCAAAGAACCTGTCGTGCTCACACGAGATCAATCGTACATCGGAGTCCTAATTGATGACCTGGTCACAAAAGGCACCACCGAACCTTACCGCATGTTCACTTCCCGCGCTGAATACAGGCTCTTGCTGCGACAAGACAACGCCGACATGCGATTGTGCGATATCGGATTCGATGTCGGATTGCTCCCACCAAGGAACTACCGGCAATTCCAAAACAAACGCACCCGAATCTCCGAAGAAATCCAAAGATTAACCTCGAGCCGCGTCAATGGCCAGATCCTTGCAGATATCTTGAAACGGCCAGAGGTCACCTACAGAAACCTCCCCTCCAATAACCCGTGCCTGACTGAGGACGAAATCAACCAAGTCGAAACCGAAATCAAATACGCCGGTTACATCCAACGCCAAGAGGTCGAAATCAGAAAGTTCAAGAGCCTCGAACAGAAGCCCATTCCCGAATCATTCGACTACGACAAGGTGCTCGGCCTCAGAACAGAGGCACGCCTCAAACTCACCAAAATACGGCCAGTCACAATCGGACAAGCCTCTAGAATTTCCGGAGTCACACCTGCTGATTTGGGATTGCTGATGGTTTGGATGAAACGTCTGGGATGAGTGTTCGACGGGTTGAATCGCAACCACGGACACAAACTGGGGTATTGTGACATTGTGACTCTATGTCACACCAACAAGGAGTCGAAAAAACGCGAACGTTATTTGTATCTTACTCATGCTTAAGTCTTTAGACATTTTTATAGTGTTCGGCATCACGGTTGCTTAAGTTCATTCACGAATTTTTAACAGCTGGACATATGGCAAAAGTTTTAGGGATTGACCTGGGAACCACCAACTCCTGCATGTCTATCATGGAAGGCGGTGAGCCAGTGGTACTTGAAAACTCCGAGGGAAAACGCACGACACCATCCGTGGTGGCCTTCACAAAGAGCGGCGAACGGTTGGTTGGCGACGCTGCGAAGCGCCAGTCTGTCACAAACCCAAGGAACACGGTCTACTCGATCAAGCGGTTCATGGGACGCAAGTATGATGAAGTGAGCGAGGAACTGAAGCGTGTTCCGTACAAGGTGGTGCGGTCGGCCAACGGCGATGCCGCGGTTGAAGTGGAGGTCGATGGGCGCCCGAAAGTGCTGAGTCCGCCGGAGATTTCCGCGATGATTCTGACAAAGCTCAAGACGGATGCGGAGGTGCGGTTGGGCGAGAAAATCACCCAGGCGGTGATCACCGTGCCGGCTTATTTCAACGATTCGCAGCGGCAAGCCACGAAAGACGCGGGCCGGATCGCAGGTCTCGACGTGCTTCGGATCATTAATGAGCCCACCGCCGCCTCCCTGGCCTACGGTTTGGACAAGAAAAAAGACGAGAAAATCGCCGTGTACGATCTTGGCGGGGGCACGTTTGACATTTCGGTGCTGGAGATTGGCGACGGCGTGTTTGAGGTGAAGGCCACCAACGGCGACACGCACCTTGGGGGGGACGACTGGGATGCGCGGATCATGGATTGGGTGATTGACGAGTTCAAGCGGGAGCACGGGATGGATTTGCGGAAGCAGCCGGACGCGGTGCAGCGGATCAAGGAGGAAGCCGAGAAGGCCAAGATTGCGTTGTCCAGCGCCCAGCAATACGAAATCAACCTGCCCTTTGTGACCGCCGATGCCAGCGGACCGAAGCACATCAGCACGAAACTCACGCGCGCGAAGCTCGAGCAGCTTTGCGACGACCTGTTTGAGCGCACCGTCACGCCGGTGCGGGCGTGTTTGAAGGACGCCGGCATTCCGGCTGACAAGATCGACGAGCTGGTGCTGGTCGGGGGCATGACCCGCATGCCGCGCGTCGTCGAAACCGCCCACGCCATGGTCAACAAGGCTCCGCACCAGGGCGTCAACCCCGATGAAGTAGTCGCGGTCGGCGCGGCCATTCAAGGCGGCGTTTTGAAGGGCGAGGTCAAGGATGTGCTGCTGCTGGATGTCACCCCGCTCTCCCTCGGCATTGAAACGCTGGGCGGCGTGTTCACGCGCCTCATCGAGCGCAACACCACCATCCCCACCCGCAAATCGGAGATTTTCTCCACCGCCTCCGACAACCAGCCGGGGGTCGAAATCCACGTTCTCCAGGGCGAACGCCAGATGGCCGCCCACAACAAGACCATCGGCAAGTTTCATCTCACGGACATTCCCCCGGCCCCCCGGGGTGTGCCGCAGATCGAAGTCACGTTCGACATC
The DNA here is from genome assembly GCA_016935555.1 of Verrucomicrobiota bacterium. GTDB lineage: Bacteria > Verrucomicrobiota > Verrucomicrobiia > Limisphaerales > JAFGQR01 > JAFGQR01. The sequence continues at coordinate 65,675 of JAFGQR010000022.1, read as the reverse complement.
GACGCCAACGGGATTTTGCACGTCAGCGCCAAGGACCTCGGCACCGGCAAGGAGCAGAAGATCACCATCACCGCCAGCAGCGGCCTGGGCAAGGACGAGATCGACCGGATGCGCAAGGACGCCGAAGCCCACGAGGCCGATGACCGCAAGCAGCGCGAGCAGGTCGAGGCGCGCAACGAGGCCGACAGCGCCGTCTACCGGTCCGAAAAGATGCTCAAGGACAATGCCGACAAGATTTCGGACGCGAGCAAGCGCAGCATCGAGGGGGCGATTGCGGCGGTAAGGGAGGCGCTCAAGGGCGGCGACAGCGACGCGATCAAGGCGGCGAGCGACAAGCTCAACGAGGCGTGGCAGGCCGTGTCGGGCGAGCTCTACAAGGCGGCCGCCGAAAAGGCCAAGGCCGGCCGGGCGGCCCCCGGCGCGGCCCCGGGGGACGCCGGCGACGCCGCGCCGGGGGGCGGCAAGGACGAAGGGCCCATTATTGATGCTGAAGTTGTGGATGAGAAAAAACAATGACACTTTCGGCGCGGCATGCCCGCCGGGGTCCGCTCAAGCGGCCCGGGCGGGCGGGCTGCCCTCCCGATTGCCCGCAGCGGGTGCCGCGGGATCTGATTCAACCGCAAGTTAAACAAGACACCAACAGGAACACCAAAACCACCTATGGCCATCAAGTTAAAACCCCTCGGCGACCGGGTTCTCGTGGAACCCGTCGAAGAGAAGGAAGTGAAAAAAGGCGGCATCATCATTCCGGACACCGCCAAGGAAAAACCCACGGAAGGCATCGTGCGCGCGTTGGGCACGGGCAAGACCGATGACGACGGCAAGAAGATCCCGTTCGAGGTCAAAGTCGGCGACCGCGTCCTGGTCAGCAAGTACGGCGGCACCGAGATCAAGTTGGACGGCAAGGAATTCAAGATCCTCAACTCCGACGACATTCTCGGCGTCATTCAATAACCCCCCTGCAACCTTCAATTCGTAACTCCCCAACACATTTATGGCAGCCAAACAACTCATCTTTGACGAAGCCGCCCGCCAGGCCATCCTGCGCGGCGTCGCCAAACTCTCCAGAGCCGTCACCGCCACGCTCGGCCCCAAAGGCCGCAACGTGGTGCTCGACAAAAAATTCGGCTCCCCCACCGTCACCAAGGACGGCGTCACCGTCGCCAAGGAAATCGAGCTTGAGGATCCCTATGAAAACATGGGGGCCCAGATGGTGCGCGAAGTGGCGAGCAAGACCAGCGACGCCGCCGGCGACGGCACCACGACGGCGACGGTCCTCGCGGAGGCCATCTACCGCGAAGGCCTGAAGTTCGTCACCTCCGGCGCCAACCCGATCGGCATCCAGCGCGGCGTTTCCAAAGCGGTCGAGGCGGCCGTGACGCAGCTCGACAAGATTGCCAAGAAGGTCAAGGACAAGGAGGAGATCAAGCAGGTCGCCACCGTGTCGGCCAACTGGGACACCACCATCGGCGAAATCATCGCCGACGCCATGGACAAGGTGGGCAAGGACGGCACCATCACCGTCGAGGAAGCCAAGTCGATCGAAACCACCCTCGAGGTGGTCGAAGGCATGCAGTTCGACAAGGGCTACCTCTCCCCCTACTTCGTCACCAACGCCGAAACCATGGAAGCCAAGCTTGAGGAAGCCTACATCCTCATCTACGAGAAAAAGATCAGCAGCCTCAAAGACCTGCTGCCGCTGCTCGAGAAAATCGCCAAGGTCGGCAAGCCCCTGCTCATCTGCTCCGAGGAAGTCGAGGGCGAGGCGCTGGCCACCCTGGTCGTCAACAAACTGCGCGGCACCCTGAACTGCTGCGCCGTCAAGGCCCCCGGCTTCGGCGACCGCCGCAAAGCCATGCTCGAGGACATCGCCATCCTCACCGGCGGCAAGTGCATCACGGAAGACCTCGGCATCAAGCTCGAGAACCTCGAATTGAGCGACTTGGGCCGCGCCAAGAACATCGTGGTCGACAAGGAAAACACCACCATCGTCGAAGGCTACGGCAAGAGCTCCGAAATCCAGGGCCGCATCAACCAGATCCGGCGCCAGATCGAGGAAACCACCTCCGACTACGACCGCGAGAAACTCCAGGAACGCCTCGCCAAACTCGCCGGCGGCGTCGCCGTCATCAATGTCGGCGCCGCGACCGAAACCGAAATGAAGGAGAAAAAAGCCCGCGTCGAAGACGCCCTGCACGCCACCCGCGCAGCCGTCGAAGAAGGCATCGTGCCCGGCGGCGGCGTCGCGCTCCTGCGCTGCATCTCCGCCATCGACACGGTCAAGCCCGCCAACGACGACGAGCGGATTGGCGTCGACATCGTCAAACGCGCCGTCGAGTTCCCCACCCGCGCGCTCGCCGACAACGCCGGGGTCGAAGGCTCCGTCGTCGTCGAGGAAGTCAAGAAACGCAAGGGCAACGAGGGCTACAACGTCTCCACCGACGACTACGAAGACCTCGTCAAGGCCGGGGTGGTGGACCCCAAGAAGGTCACCCGCACCGCCCTCCAAAACGCCGCCTCCATCGCCGGACTGCTCCTCACCACCGAATGCCTGGTGACGGAAATCCCCGAAAAGGAAAAGAAACCGGCCGGCGGGCCTCCGGGACACGGCGGCATGGGCGACATGGACTATTAAGCTTCTGAGGCCTCACACTGTTCGAGGCCATCACCGGCGGGGCTGGCGTGCGCCAGCCCCGCTGTTGTCTTTGGACACTTCGTCCAACCTCGAATGTCGACCACCCTGTCCGGCTCAGTAGATCCCGGGAATGAACCGCCGGACCCGCCGCTGGTAATCCGGGTAATCCGGGAAATGGCTCACCAGCCAGCGTTCCTCGTGGCGGGCCTTGGCGTCGAGCAAAGGGATCAGCAGCAGCGCGGCGGCCAGCGCCGGGCCGCTCTGCCACAACAGCGCCCAGCCCAGCGACGCCAGCATCACGCTCGCGTAAAGCGGGTGCCGCATCGCCGCATAAATGCCGCGCCGCACCAGGACGCCGCCCCGCTCCGGCGTGGGAAATGAGGTCCGGTTCCGGCCCAGCGCCGCCACCCCCGCAATGCCCACCGCGCCCCCCGCGGCAAACAGCACCGCGCCCAGGCTGATCAGCAGCATGCGGCTCCAGTCGCCCTGAAACACGACCCCGAGCGCCACGACGGCCAGCGTGAGCACATTCTGCGCGACAACCCACAGGCCGCCGCGCCCGCGGAACGAAGAGGGGACGGGGTTTGCCGGGTTCATATGCCGGGAGTCACACGGGTTGGCGGTCGCGTCCGGCGCCCGGGGCCCGGGGCGGTCTGCCGCGGCATCGGGTGGAGTCGTCAGGCGCATGGTTTTGGAGGGAGTATTCCCGGCATCCCGGTCGGCGTCCAGCGGGCATGTGTTGCCGCGGGGTCCGCGGGCCTTGGGGCTTCGTTGGCCGCTCGGTCGCGTATCGCTGCGGAACATGCCTCCGAGCCTGCCGCAGCGCAAGTCGCTCGCTTGGCTCCATCGCATCTGGGGGAAAAGCAACTGAAGCCCGCGCTCCGCCACCGACAACCGGCGGAGGCACCGGCCCGGGCCCGAATCGCGCGTTTGGCCTTGGACATGGCCCCGGGCCGCGCGCATACTTGGCTTGTGCGCAGCCGGCCGGTCGGGGGCGAGTCCTGGCGGGGCTGGGGGGGGCTTGCGGGCGGCCTGCTGCGGCATTCCGAGTGGACCACATGCTGTCAACCGCGCTGGGTCAAGACGCCACCCAACTGGCGGCCACGGAGAAGCGCATGCTGTTGTCGCGGCTGCTGGCCCGGCTGGCGCATGAAATCCGCAATCCTCTGAGCTCGCTGGACGTGCACATTCAGCTGCTGGAGGAGGACCTGGCGGGCTCGGGCGCGCCCTTGAAGGAGACGACGGCCAGCCGGCTGGAGATCATCCGCGCGGAGATGCGGCGGCTGGAGACGACGGTCCAGCATTTTCTGCGGCTTGCGGGCACCTCGCATGTGGAGCTGGAGCGCGTGAACCTTCCCGCCCTGTGCGAGCATGTGTGCCGGCTGCTGCGCCCGGAGGCGGAGGCGCACGCCATCGCGCTGGACTTCGAGGTCGAAGCCGGCCTGCCGCCGTTCCTGGCCGATCCCGGGCAGTTGACGCAGGCCCTGCTCAACCTCGTCATCAACGCCCTGCAGGCCGTCGGCCAATCGGGCCGCGTCCACATCGACGCGCGCCGGACGGAGCCGGGCGCGGTGCGGATTGAGGTATGGGACTCGGGGCCGGGTGTGCCGGCGGAGCTGCATGCGAGCGTGTTCGACCCCTATTTCACGACGAAGCCGGACGGCACGGGGCTGGGTCTCTGGATTGTGCAGCAGATTCTCGCCGCCCACGGCGGCACCGTGCACGTCGCCACCTGCCCCGGCGGCGGCGCGTCGTTCACGTTGCGCCTGCCGCTGCGCCGGGCGGAGACGGACCATGGATAAGCCGCGGATCAAGATCCTGATTGTGGACGACGAGCCCGGGTTGTGTGCCGGGCTGCGGGAGGCGTTGCAGCGGGAGGGCTACGACGTGGAAGCCGCCACGGATCCGCGCGACGCGTTGAAGGTCATGGAGACGCGCCTGTTCAACCTGGTGATTTCGGACATCAAGATGCCGGGGATCAGCGGCCTGGAGCTGCTGACGCGCGTCAAGCAGAACAGCCGCGACACCGTGTTCATTCTGATGACGGCCTACGGGACGGTGGAAAGCGCGGTGGAGGCCATGAAGGAGGGGGCCTACGATTACCTGACCAAGCCCATCGACCTGAAACGGCTGCGCGCTGTGGTCCGCAAAGCGCTCGAGTTCCAGGCCCTGGTTGCGGAAAACCACGAGCTGCGCCTGCGTCTGCAGAAACGCTCCGAGCCGAGCCTCCTGATCAGCCAGACCGACGCCATGCGCGCCGTCATCGGGCTTGTCGAGAGCGTGGCGCGCAGCGACGTGACGGTGCTGCTCGAAGGCGAGAGCGGCACGGGCAAGGAACTGGTGGCCCGCTCGATCCACCAGCAAAGCGCCCGGAGCGCCGGCCCGTTTGTCACCGTCAACTGCGCCGCCGTGCCCGAGCCCCTCGCCGAGTCCGAACTGTTCGGCCATGTCAAGGGCGCCTTCACGGGCGCCACCGCCACCACCCCCGGCCGGTTCCAACTCGCCAACCAAGGCACGCTCTTTCTCGACGAAATCAGCGATCTGCCCCCCAAAGGCCAGGGCGACCTGCTCCGCGTCATCGAGGAAGGCTGCTTCCGCATGGTGGGCGGCACCGACCTCGTCCGCGTCAATGTCCGCCTCATTGCCGCCACCAACAGGAACCTGCAGCAGGCGGTCGCCGCAGGCCGCTTCCGCGAGGATCTCCTCTACCGGCTGCAGATTGTCCCCATCGCCCTGCCGCCGCTGCGCGAGCGCCCCGAGGACATCCCGCTGCTGGTCGAGTCGTTTCTCGGGCATTTCTCCGCCAAACACAAACGCCGCCGCAAAGGGTTTGCGCGCGAAACCATGGAACTCTGCCAGCGCTTTCCCTGGCCCGGCAACGTCCGCCAACTCCGCAACCTCGTCGAACGGCTCGTCATCACCTGCCCCGCCCCCCTCATCACCCCCGCCGACCTGCCACCCTTCCTCACCGAGCTGCACCGGGATCCCCACACCTTCACTCTCCGCCCCGGCATGACCCTCGCCGAAGTCGAAAAACTCCTCATCCGCAAAACCCTCACCCACGTCAGCGCCAACCGCGAAGCCGCCGCCCAAGCGCTCGGCATCAGCCGCCGCACCCTCCAATACAAACTCAAGGCATACGGCCTCGGCAGAGACAACCTGTAGCAAGCCCCCATCCCCGCTACGGCGTGACGGTCTGGGCGGCGCCGAACCCTGGGCCGTAAACGAGCGCGTTTTGAAACGCCCGCATGGCACCGCGCGAGCTGGCCCGGAACACGGGCGGCGCCGCAAACAAAATGATCTGGCCGCGCCCGAACGACTCGCGCGTGACGGCGGCGGCGTTGGCAAGACGATGGGCCGCTTCGGGCCACAACAGCCCGCTCATGCGCAGCTGAAGGTGCATGCCCTCGGGAGGCGCGCACCACCCAATCCGCGGCGCCGGCTTCAATTCCGGCTTGGCCGCCGTCCCGGGCTTCCCCGAGCCCGAAGCCGACACCGGATTCGCATCCGCGTGGGCCGGGGCAACCACGGGCGGATTCGTCTCGGCGCGGGTCCAGCACCCGTGCCGGATGGGAGTTTCGACGCCGCCGGCGGACATGAGGACGGGGCCGGTGCCCACGAGGAGCGGCAGCCGTTCGCCGCAGCCGGCGGTCAGCCAGTGGTTGGTGTCCACACGCCCGGCCAGCAGCGTGCCTTCCGGCATGAACAGCCCCTGCCAGGCATCGCGCTTCTTGAGCTCCTTTTCGTCGGGCAACGCGCCGCCGGCGGCCGGCCACGGATACCGCAGGTCCGGCGTGACCGTGTGCGCCCAAGTGGCTTCGTCTGCGGGCAGCGCACCTGTCCATGCAAGCCACTCGCGCAGGACGGCCAGTTCGTATTCGGGCAATCGGCCGAGGACATCCGGCAAGGTGCGGACCTTGCTGAAGGCGGCTTTTTCCGGTGTGAACTGGGCGGCGGAATTGCCGACGGCGACCAACGTGCCGCCGCCTTTCACCCAGTCCTTCAGCGCCGTGGCCAACGCCTCCGGCAGAGGCGCCCCGCCCCGGTCCGGCGCCACCACCACGTTGTAGCGGGCCAGGTCCGGCGCGCGGCCCTCCTCCAGATGCGAATGGCGAATGCCCAGATGCTTGTCCAGCACATACCACGTCGCCCCGTAATCCGTCGGGCTGAACGCCCCCCGGCCCAACACCGCAATCCGCGGCGGCTGCAGCCGCCGGAAATGGCGCCCGCCCAGGTCCGGCAGGTCGCCTTCGCCCAGGCCGGTGCCGACTGCGACGGTGGCAAGGTTGAGGGCGTCGGCCGTGCGCGCGACGGTTTGCTGCAGGTCGCCGTCAAACCCCCGGTTGTCGAGGCGCGTGATCACCACCGACCCGCGCGCAAACGGGGTTCCCTCGAACCGGAAGGGCTTGTCCGCAACGCGCACTTCGACGCCTTGCTCCATCAGCCGCGCCGCCGCCGCCACGGAACGGTCGTCCGCACCGTCCAGCACCCACGCGACCGCCCCGCCGCCGGGCAGCATGCCGCGCCTGGGCGGAGCCGAAGCCGGCGCCCATGGCCGGGGGTCGGCGGGCATCGGTTGCGCCAGCGTCCAAGCCTCCAGGCCGAACAACATCGTCAGGTTCCACGCGGTGACATCGTAGATGCGCGACCGGCCGGTCCGCAGCACCTCCCGGCGTTCCTCCTGCAGCACCTCGCGGGGCAGGCGCGGATCGAACTCGAGGATGGCCGCGACGAGATGCCCGAGGGGTTGGCGGTTGGGGACCAGCAGCGTTCCGGCGGGGACTTGGGCGTTGGTCAGGGACCGCCCCAGCTGGTCCACCGCCCGGGAAGCGACGAAGCTCGAGGCGGCCTCGAACACCTCGATGCCCTGCACCTGAAGCGTGGCCGCCAAGTCCTGCAGACGCGACCGGTTAGCGGTCGGCAGCACCGCAAACGTCCGGTTCGCATACGCACCCTCGGCGGCCACGGCCGCCCGGCGCGTGCCGACGAAGTATTCCAGCAGCGCCTGGCGATGGCGGCTGAGCGTGGTCAGATTGGCCATCGCCCCAATCACATGATGCCGCATCGACTCCCGATAACTCAAAATCCGTCCGTCGGGACGCCGCACGCCGTTTTCGGCGACGCGGGCCTGCTCGTAGAGGATGCCGATGGCCCCTCGGGACGAAGCCCAGGCGTCGCAGTAGCCCGGATACCACTCCTCATGCCACTCCCCCGTGTAATACAACAGGTGCTCCCGGTCGAACGCCTGCGCCTGGTCCCGCGCAAACAACGCCGCCCACCGCCCCCGGCCGTCGGGGATGTTCGGGTTGATCGGCGGGCGCGGCGGCGAAAACAGGTGCGTCTCGAACGGCCCCATGCCGTGCCCGTCGATGAACAACTGCGGGTTCCACCGGATGAACTCCCGGAGGCGCCCGCGCGTCTCAGGGTGCACCCCGAGAATCGAGTCGCGGTTCAGGTCAAACAGATAATGGTTGCCGCGGCCCCGGGGCCAATACCCCGCATGAACCAGCGACTGGCTGTCCACGTTCGGCAGGGCGCCCCGGTGCTCGGCGATGGTTTTCACGAACCGGTCGCGCCCGTCGGGATTCATCAGCGGATCGACGATGACGACGACGTTCTTGAGCAGCTCGGCGACGGCGGGATCCTCCGCAGCCACCAAATGATACACCAGCACCAACGCAGCGTCGCTGCCCTCCGTTTCGTCCCCGTGAATCGTGAACCCGGCCCACCCCACCGCGGGCGATTCCCGCACCAGCCGCCGGGCCTCGCCCTCGGCCAGGGTGCGCGGATCGGCCAGTCTGGCCAGGCCGGTGCGAATCGCCTCGAGCCGCCCGAGGTTCTCCGGCGCCGTCACCACGAGGTAGTGCAGCGCACGGCCTTCATGGCTGCGGGCGTATTCGACCAGGCGCGTCCGTTCAGGGGCCGCGCCAGCCCATGCGCGCAGGCATTGCGCCACCTCCGCGGCGCTCGCCGCCCGCTGCCCGGGCGTGAACCCCACGATCTCCTGCTGCGTGGGCACGGTGGGGCGGTAACGCGTGCCGGGAAAGAACTCGTTGGTGTAGGCCAACCCCGGAGGACCGGCGGGCGGCAGCGGCCCGGCCGGCTCGCCGGCAGCCACAACCTGCGTGCCCAGGACCATCGCAAGCAACCCCAGCACCGCCGGCCAAGCGCCTGCCGGCCCGCAGCGGACAAGACCCTGCGCACTCGCGGCGCCATCAAACGGGCGGACTGGGATCGGATACTGACGCGGCGCGCCGGGAGCGGCGCGGCCCGGCACCGGAAGGGAGGGGGTCATCGGAAATGCTGGGGCGTTCATGGGCATGTGGCGGGAATCACAATCTGCACCCGCAAACGATGCAATCCCGCGCCGGGAGCGTCAACGGCATTCGCGGGCCGTTCAACGGCATGGCCCCGGCGCGTGACAAAGTCGGACCCAGCGACTGGGCCGCAGGTTCTTGCTGTCGCTCTTACTCTTACTCCGGCTCGCCCCCCCCGTCCCAGTGACGAACAAGGGCGTGAGACAGATCACGTTTCGCCGGCATCGCAAAAGTGCCGGATTCTGTGCTGTCGCCGGGGATGATGCCCGTTCCAGCCCCACCGCTCCCGGGGTCGCGCCAGGCGCAACACCGCTTGCCAGGCGGCTCTGCCGGCGCGATGATGCCGCCCATGCAAACAGCGCAACAACGCGGCGCGCTCACGGCTGCCAGCCTCGCCGCCGGCCTGGCTTTGTTGCTGGTCCGCACCACCTGCCCCGGCGCGGAGTTCTGCCACCTCGACCTGACCTCGCCCGTCGAAGCCGACTTCGAACGGCAACTGAGTCGCGCCGCGCTCTTCGACTTCCCGTCCACTGCGACTCCCGTCGCCGCCGCCGCCGCCGCCTCCGCGGCGCCCCCCGCCGCGCCGGCCCAGGCCGCGGCGCGGCGGATCGTGCCAAATTCCGAGACCCGGGCCACGGTGGTGTTCGTCACACGCATCGTCAGCCGCGGTCCCCAAGCACTCCGCAATGCGCGCCTTCACGTGCATGCGCCCGTCGCATTGCCCCACCAGGACATCACCGAGCTGGACATCGAAGGCGATCCCGAGCGCCTCGCCGATGCCTGGCAATCCCCCATCCTCCTCTACCAACGCCCCACCCTCGCCCCGGGCGCCTGCCTCGTCGGACGCTGGACCGCCACCGCCACCCTCCGCCGATTCCGCTGGGATTGGCAGGCCGCCCCTAGCGACAACCTCCCGGCGCTCTCGCCCGAACAACAGGCGCTCTGCCTGCGCAACGGCAAGGACCTCGCCCTCGAACACCCGGTCATCGAAGCCGCCGCCGCCGAGGCCGCCCGCGCCAAGACCGGCACCGTGGCGGTGTTGGACGGCGCCTTTGGGCTGGTGATGGACCGCCTGAGCTATGACCGCGACGGCAAATGGCAGCCCGCCCCCGAAGTGCTCTCCAGCGGCAAGGGCAGCTGCAGCGAATACACCTACTGCTTCCTCGCCCTGTGCCGCAAAAACCGCATTCCGGCCCGCTATGTGGGCGGCATCGTCGGCCGACTCGGCGTCCCGTTCCATCTCGACAAGGTGTTCCATCGCTTCCCCCAAGCCCACGTCCCCGGGTTCGGCTGGGTCGATTTCGACCCGACCCGGAACGAGCGGGCCAACAACAAGCGCCTCTATTTTGGGCAAACCCCCGGCCCCATGCTGATCACGGCCGTCGGCGACTCGGGCGAGGGCTCGCTGACGGGTTCGGATTACCTCGAGAAACACGACTGGGACGGCACGCCCGCGCAGGCTTCCGGCATGCGCCAAGCCTGGTGGTTCCCTCCGCCCGCGCCCGATGTCCGCGCCCGCGTCGCGCAATTCCGTCAGCGCCTCGGCTCAGCTGCCGGGCAAGCGCGCGCGGTTCTCGCGCAGGAGGCACTGAACATCGGCCACCCCTTTGTCCTGCCGTGGCTCGACGATCTCCTCTATGAACCCGGCCTGCGCGTCCCGGCGGCCCGCGCCGCCCTCCAGATCGGCGGCGACGCCGAACTGGCTGCGATTGTCAATTGCCTGGAGCGCCTGAACGATGCCGATGGCGACCGGCAGATCGGGCGGTTGCTCGAAGGGTTCACCGGGCAATCCTTCGGCACCCACCGCGCCCGATGGAACGAGTGGCTCAAAGCCCGCACGCCCCGCACGCCGCTGCCCGGCGACACACCGAAGAAAAAGCCATGAACGACCAGCCGCTTTCCAGGAACCGCGCTTCCACTCCGGTAGGGCGAGACTCCGTCGAGCCCAAACTTCTTGGCTTCTGTGCCGCCGATCCGTGGCCACCGCGGTGCCCCGCGTCCAAGGCGCCGGCCCGCAGAAGAAGTCAGGGCTCGACGGAGTCTCGCCCTACCAAACTCATGCGGCGCGAGACGCGCCGCCGCGCAGGCGGCATCGCGCCTTTCCAGGAGCCTGGACTCGGCCGGATGCCCTCTGCCAGATGCCTGGTGCCATGGCGCATGGCGGGGGCGGGTTCCCGGCCACGATCCGCGGGCAAGCCTTGCGCGTTTTCCCGTTGCATAAGCGGCTCCCGGACGGTCCTGTGGCTGGGCCTGTTCATCTGGGCGTGCGCGGCTCCCGCGCTGCTGGCCGCTGCCGAACCCCCGCCGTCCGCCGCGCCGTTCAACTTCGAGGAGGCCTCGCGCCACGTGCTCAAGCCGCGCGAATTGTGGCCGGTGGTCCGGCAGCATTGCGTCCCGCTCGAGTTCAAGGTGCTCAAGGACGAGGTGGTAACCAGCGACACCGACCCCGGCAAGCGGCTGCGCCGGGTGAGTGCTCATTTCTGGTCGCAGGAACTGGCGGGCAGGAAATGGGGGCACCCCTGCACGATCCTGCTGCCGGCCGACAATACGGTTAACCAGGCGCCTCCACGCCGGGGCAAGGTGGTCATCGTCGGGTCGCCCGGACGCGACTATTATCCGATTCACGTGGCCAAATACGGCGAGCCGATCACCGCGCGCACCGGTTACCCGACCATGGTGCTGAGCAACCCGGGCACCTACCCGGACGGCAGCGACATCGAGTCGGACATCGGCGTCCTGGGGCGGCTGGCGAGGGAAACCCGGACGAACTACTACAACATGAATTGCCAGCTCGCGGTGGTCTACATTCAGGCGATGAACGCCCTCCAGCAGTTCCTCGGGTTGGACACCCTGCAGGCGGTCGTGGGCGGCCATTCGAAGCGGGGGCGCAGCGCGACGGTGGCCGCGGCGATGGACGCCCGGGTGGCCTCGCCCATCATCATGGGCAACGAAGGCGTCTACCGCACCGACCGCGTCGAGTCGCACCTGTCGTTCCATCACGCCTTTTTCCAGGACCAGGTCACCGTGCCCGTGTTCTATCTCGGAGCCAGCAACGAGGACGGCTACCGCATGTTCAATGTCAACATCCTCCAGGAACGGCTGCGGCGCCCGATGACCATCGAGATCATTCCCAACTACAACCACTCCAATTTCAGCGAAATCCAGTTCATGGACTTCATGATGTGGGTCGCCCACGTGTTCAACGGCCGTCCCCTCACCCGCATCGACAACGTGTCGCATCGCCTCCTGAACAACGGCACCCTGTTCACCGCCACCATCACCGGCAACGCCACCGTCCACATGGTCCGCACCTGGTTCGCCTTCACCGACGACCCCGCCTGGCGCGACGTCATGTGGTACCATATCCTCATGCGCCCCGTGGGCGACCGCTATGAAGGCTTCCTGCCAGGCAAAACCCCTGACGCCTTCATGGTCGAAGTCGGCGACATCGCGCTCGGGTTCCCAGGCTACGTCTCCAGCCTGCCCCAAAAACTCACCGGCGCCCCCGTCGTCGAGCGCGTCTCGCGCGGTCCTTACCCGAGACTCTGGTCGCCCACGCGCTCCCCATGATCGCCTATCAAACCCGCCTTGTGTTGTTGGCCGGACCGGCGTAAACGGTCGCCATGATCACACCCTTGGACGAACCCACCGAATCCCTGCCTCCCGCCCGCCGCTCCCCCGACGATCGGGCGGCCTGGTCCAGACGCCGCTTTTTGCAGGCCGCCGGCGGGGCGATGCTCGCGGCGGGCTGCACCTCGCCCCGGGCCGGGGCCGGCCCGGGCCGCGGCCGTCTGACGATGACGCTGCGCGAGTTCGAGCTGCCGCTCAAGCACACGTTCACCATCTCGCGCGATTCGAAACGTGTCGCCCGGACCCTGATCGTGGAATTGGGCCAGGATGGGCGGCGCGGCTACGGCGAAGCTCCCGAATCGGGCTATTACGGGGCGACGCTGGCCGAGACGCGGGGGGCGCTGGAGGGGGCGCGGCCGGCCATCGAGCGGGCGCGGCTCGAGGATCCCGCCCGTCTTTGGGAGCAGCTGCGGCCGGTGCTGGGGGGGCATGCGTTCGCGCAATGTGCCGTGGACGAGGCTGCGCACGATCTCTGGGGCAAATGCCGCGGCCAGCCGGTCTGGAAGCTCTGGGGCCTGGACTGCAACGCCGGGCCGCTCACGGACTACACGATTGGCATCGACACCATCGATGTGATGGTGGCCAAAATGCAGGAACTGCCCAACTGGCCCATCTACAAGATCAAGCTCGGCACACCCCACGACATCGAAATCGTTGAAGCCCTGCGCCGCCACAGCCAGGCCGTGTTCCGCATCGACGCCAACGCCGGGTGGACCGTCGCCGAGACGCTCCACAAGGCGCCGCGGCTCAAGGAGCTGGGCGTCGAGTTCATCGAACAACCCCTGCCGCCCGACGATTGGACCGGCATGAAGGAAGTCTTCGCCCGCTGCGCCCTGCCCGTCATCGCGGATGAAACCTGCCGCGCCGAGAGCGATGTGGACCGCTGCCGGGAGTGTTTCCACGGCATCAACATCAAAGTGGTCAAGTGCGGCGGGCTCACTCCGGCCCGGCGGATGATCGCCCGCGCGCAGCACCTGGGGCTGAAGACGATGGTGGGCTGCATGACCGAGTCCACCGTGGGCATCTCCGCCATCGCCCAGTTGCGTCCCATGCTCGATTACGTGGACATGGACGGCGCGCTGCTCCTGGCGAAAGACATCGCCAGCGGCGTCACCATCGAACAAGGACGCGTCCGTTACCCCAAAGTCAACGGCTGCGGCGTCCGACTGTGCGGAGCCTGACGTGTCGAACAAGCCGCTCCCGGACGACGCGTATGTCCGCGTCGTGATTCACGAAAGCCAATCGCCCGGCCGCCTCCGGGCGGAACTGATCGGGGCGCTCCGGGCGCGCGCTGTTCCGAACAAGGTCCACTACGACAGCCCCGCGCAGGCCGCGCGCTGGCTGGACCTGCACCGGGCGTGGTCCCCATCCCACACCGATCCTGAAAGCGCGGCCCTCTACGACCGCGCCTTCGCGGCTGCCGCCGCCCACGCCGGGTCCGGACCGGTGCACGTGATGGGTTTGGGGGCTGGGGATGGCGGGAAGGACGCCCGGCTGCTGCGGGTGTTGGCGGGGCGGGGTGCGACTGTGGATTACTCGCCGGTGGATTCGAGCGTGGCCTTGGTGCTCGAGGCGCGTCGGACTGTGTTGGACGTGGTGCCTGCCAAACACTGCCATCCGCTGGTCTGCGACCTGGCGGCGGCCCCGGATCTGCCGGCTTATTTTGAAAGGCTGTCGCCGCCGGGACAGACGCGCCTGGTCACGTTCTTCGGCATGCTTCCCGGCTTCGAGCCCGAGGCCATCCTGCCGCGGGTCGTGGCGCTTCTGCGTCCCGGCGATGGGCTTTTGTTGAGCGCGAACCTTGCTCCCGGGCCTGATTACGCGGCAGGCGTTCGCCGGATTCTGCCGCAGTATGACAACCGGTTGACACGCGACTGGCTGCGGACGTTCCTGGACGAGCTGGGAATCGGACGGGAGGACGGCGACCTGCGGTTGGGGATCGAGCGCTGCCCATCGACGCGGCGCCTGTTGCGCGTGGAAGCCGGGTTTCATTTCCGGCGCCCCGTGGCGGTTCGGATGCAGGGGGCGGACGTTGCGTTCGAGGCGGGCGATCGGCTGCGTGTGTTTTTCTCGTATCGCTACGTGCCCGCGCTGGTGCGGGAGGTGCTGGCCCCTTGGAACCTCGAGCAGAGCGGCTCCTGGATAGGCAGCTCGGGCGAAGAAGGCGTGTTCCTGTGCGTCAGGGTGCGCCAGTCCGGGCTGGCAGGTTCGGATCTTGCCCGTGGGGTCGCCCAAGGAACCGAACCGCGCAGTCCGGACGGAACCGTGTACCCATCCGGCATTGACCGGGCGCATTGAACAAGGCTTGCGGGCCCGGGGACCCTGCGGCACACTGCGACGCGTCTCCGGACGTTGCGACCAAAGGCCCGCCGTCGGCTGGCCGCGGGTTCTGCGACGGGGGGCACGCGGCATGGCGCGTGTCCAGCCGCGCGGGGCACGGCGCACCGCCGGTGAATGAACACAGTCCTATGGCATCGACAACCTCCAAGCCGCCGGGCTCGCGCAAGGCGAAACCCGCTCTGCCTCTGAAACGATTTCTTGTCCCGGTGGATTTCTCGCCGCGTTCGAAGCTGGCGATCCAGTATGCCGGGGCGCTGGCGCAGCGATCGGGCGGCAAGCTGGAGTTGTTGTTTGTGGTTGAACCGGCGCCGTTTTATTCCGGGCTGGAAGACTCGCCCCTGGCGATAAGCAACCGCCAGTTGGCGGACACTGCCCTCAAGCGGCTGCACAAGCTGGCGGAGACGCTCCCGCCCCCCGGCGTCGACGCCGGCGTGGCTGTGCGGCAAGGGAAGGCCCACCTGGAGATCGCGGCGCACGCTCGCGAGCAGCGCATGGATCTCATCGTCATCCCCACCAACGGCTATTCCGGCGTCGAACGCGTCTTCATGGGGAGCACCGCCGAACAGGTCGTTCGCCACGCGCCCTGCGCCGTGCTCACGCTGCGCCTCGACGCCCGCGCCGGCGGCGTCCGCCGCGACCCGCGCGGCGACGTGCCGCATCTGCGCCGGATTCTCGCGCCGGTGGATTTTTCCGGGCCGTCGGCGAAGGCGGTGCGGCTGGCGGGGGAGTTGGCGGATCGTTTCGAGTCGGCGCTCACGGTGCTTCACGTGGTGTTCTCGATGCCGGCGCCGCGCCGGCTGGCGGCCTACGCGCGCCGGCTGGACATGGCAGCGCTCGAGGAAGCCAGAAAGAAAGTCGCCACGCTGGTCCAACGCAAGCTGCACCGCCGCACGCCGGCCCACATCGAACTGGCCGCCGGCCTGCCCCATGACCAAATCGTCCGTGCCGCCCGCCGTTTGAAGGCGGACCTGATCGTCATTGCCACCCGGGGCCGGACCGGGTTGAAGCGGTGGTTCATGGGGAGCACGGCGGAACAGGTGATTCGTTATGCGCCGTGCCCGGTGCTGGTGGTGCGCCAAGCCCAGGGGGCGCGTGCCCGGCCGCTGGGCCGCACGCCGCCCGCATCCCCCGCCCTGCTGGCGCCTGGAATCTAGAATCCACACGGACAATTTATGAAATGGTCGCTGAAAATCGGCAGGCTGTTTGGCATCGACGTGTTCATCCACTTCACGTTCCTGCTGCTGCTGGCGTTCCTGGGCTACGTCTACTGGCTCAACACCCGGCGCCTCGAGGCGGCGCTGGCCGGAGTGGGCTTCTTCCTGGCGCTGTTCGGCTGCGTGCTGCTCCATGAGCTGGGCCACGCCCTGATGGCCCGCAAATACGGCGTCCGCACCCGCGACATCACCCTGCTGCCCATCGGGGGCGTGGCGCGCCTGGAGAAAATGCCCGAACAACCCATGCAGGAATTCTGGGTCGCCCTCGCCGGCCCCGCGGTGAACGTCGCCATTGCTCTCGTGTTGTTTGCCTGGCTGTCGCTGCGGAACGCCCTGGTGCCGCTGGGGGAACTGAGTGTGACGGGCGGCTCGCTGCTCGAGCGGCTGATGGTGGTGAACGTGTTCCTCGTGGGCTTCAATCTGCTGCCGGCGTTCCCGATGGACGGCGGGCGCGTGTTGCGCGCGCTGCTGGCCACGGCGCTGGGCCGGCGCCGCGCGACGGTCATTGCCGCCAACATCGGCCAGATCATGGCGATCCTCTTCGGCATCGTCGGCTTCCTCTACAATCCCTGGCTCATTTTCATCGCCATCTTTGTCTACCTCGGCGCCCAGGCCGAAGCCAGCCAGGTCGAGTTCCAGTCCGCCCTGGACGGCTTCCGCGTCCGCGACGCCATGATGACCCAGTTCCGCACCTTGTCGGCGGCCGACTCGGTGGCCAACGCCGTCCAGGAACTGCTGGCCGGCTCCCAGCAGGACTTCCCCGTCCTTGACCACGACGCCCCCGTCGGCATCCTGCGCCGCAACGACCTCGTCAAAGCCCTCGCCGAAGGCCGGCGCGACGACGCCGTGCGCGACGTCATGTGCCGCGTCTGCGACACCTTGAACGCCGACGCCCCGCTGAGGGCGGCTGTCGAATCCATGCAGGCGCAGCAATGCGCAACGGTCCCCGTGATGGGTGGCGGCGCCATGGTGGGGCTGCTGACCCTGGAAAACATCAGCGAGATGCTAATGGTCAACGCCGCCCTGGAACGCAGCGGCGCCGCCCGCAACTGAACCTCCGGCTGTGGGCTGTGGGCTGTGGGTTGTGGATTGTCGGATCTCCTCACCCAGCGCGAGAAAGCACCTCCCCAGACTTCCGCATCTTCCCTGAGGCGTAACAACCATGCCCGCCGCCGCGGCGGGCGCGGCGGTTGACGCCCGTTTACGGGTAGCGCAGCCGATAGAACACCGTGTCGAGCGTCATGGCGTTCGTGACAACGTAGTGGCCGTCCACAATCACGGGCGCCGGGGAGGCCGGCGACCAGGTGGCCGCGGGCAGCACCTTGGCGCATTCCAGCGAGAACCCCGCCGCGTTCGTGGACCAGGCGAGCACCAGGTCCGGCCCCGCTTTGCGGGCGGTGAGGAGGGGGGGCGGCGGGGGGAGCGTTGCGGAGGCCACGACCAGGCCGGCGGCGGATCCGGTGACGACGGTGCCGCTCAGGTCCATGGCGAGTTGGGGGATGTGGATGGTGTAGGTCAACTGCCTGCTCAGCCCGCCCAGGTCGGTGATGGCGCCGCCGGCGGCATTCAGCTCGACCACCGGGGGCAGGCTGCCGTGAAGCACGTCCGGGATGGGTTGCCCCAGCTCCAACGGCAGCTCCAGCCCGTCGACGTCCGCCAGCGCCGTGACGATCCCGCAGCGGGTGGTGTCGGCGGGAAAGGTCCCGCTGGTGATGCCGATGGGGGCGCCTGTGGCGTTGGTGATATCCAGCCTGACATCGCGAAAGGCCACGAAGGCGGCGTCGAATGCAAGGACATACGACGCCCGGACCCGGCCTCCCAGG
Organism: Verrucomicrobiota bacterium; assembly: GCA_016935555.1. Taxonomy (GTDB): domain Bacteria; phylum Verrucomicrobiota; class Verrucomicrobiia; order Limisphaerales; family JAFGQR01; genus JAFGQR01. The sequence goes on along the minus strand of JAFGQR010000022.1, from coordinate 47,716 downwards.
GCGGCCGGGGCGGTGCCCGTGCCGGTGTAATTGGTGGTGGCCGGGTCCCACTGGGCCGGGTCAGGCCGGAGGCTGGTGGTTTCGAGGGCATAAAGGTTGTGAGCACCGCCGACGAACGCGATGGAGTGGCCGTCGTCGTAAAGCGTGACAATCTCCCCGTCGATGGCGGCGCGTCGTCCGCCGGCGTCGGTCCATTCCGTGGTGCTGGTGGCGTCGCGCATGCGAACCGTGACGTTGCCCACACCCTCCACGGCGAGGGTCTGGTCGGGAATGGTCAGACGGATGTAGCTGCTTGCGGGGTCCACGTTCCAGGTGACGGCGGTTGGGGCGGCCGTTGCCGCGAATCCGAGGCCGGCCAGGATGAGGGCGGCGAGTCCCATGACACGAAGCGAGGTGGGAATATTGCCCGCCCGAGGGGTACAGGGGTCAGTGTGCATGCTTGATCTCAAGAGTGGTTGCCCAGCAATGGGTAATCTGTCGGGCTTACTGTCGGCCATTTTCCGGATTTGTCGACCGGGCACCGGCGCTTTTTTTTGTTTCGAATTTCGAGATTCGGGTTTCGGATTTCTGTTCAGCGGAGCGATTCCATTGAAACTGCCGAAGAAGCGTTTTTGTTAACGGGGCGGTTTGAGGGGCTTGTCGGCATGGGGCGGCGGCACGGCTGCCGGAGGGCAGCGGGAGGCGGCGGGATCAGGGCCGGCATTTGAGCGTGCGCTCGAGGTCGCGGCGGTTGATCAGGTCGACGACGTCGACCCGGTCTTCGGGCAGCCGGAACAGGAGCCGATAATCGCTGCCGACGCGTTGCCGATAGACGTCGGGCCAGGCGCGCAGGCGGCGCACCCCTGCAAAGGCGGACGTTTCGCCGGCAGCCAGGCGCGCCACGAGCACCAATGCGGCGCGGACAGCAAAGCGCGGCAGGCCGGCTGTGGCGTGGGCGAATTTCGGGGAGAACTCCGGGATGCGGACGGGCTGCCGGCCCAAGTCGGACTCGGCCAGCAAGAGGTCGTCTTCGCGTTCGGGAGCGTCCGTGTCTTGTGGGGACGCCGGGGAGGCGGCGGGCGGGGGGATGGCGGCCAGTTGGTCGCGAGCCAGCTGCAGTTCACGGCGGAGCTGGTTGCGTTCGGTGTGGCGTTCCTTGAGGAGCCCCCGGAGCGAGGACACCTTCGTCCGCAGGTCGGCCATACTGGCGTCGTCGGCCGGCGCGGGCCGGGGTTCGGCGGGGGCGACGGCGGCGCGCTGCCGGCGTTTTTCCATTTCGCGGTAGATGTTTTTAAGTTCGGCGCGGAGGCGTTGGACTTCGCTGGTCTTGGCGTCGAGGTCGAGGCGGACGGCGGCGAGGGCTTCGGATTCGCGGGGTTCGTCGGGTTCCCCGGCGAAGCGTTCCTGGAAGATGGTCTCGAAGGGTTCGTCGCTGCCGAGTTCGAGCTTGTCGCGGGCCTGGAGCAGGGCGTCGAGGAGGAATTCGCCTTCCCAAGGGCCGACGATGGGCAGCAGGCTGCGTGCGACCAGCACGCCGAGGGCGGGGACGCGGCTTTCGAGGAGGGAATAGGCCATGGAAGCCAATTCGTCGGGGCTGTCTTCGGCTTGCAATGCCCGGCGCGCCTCGGTTTCGACCAGGTCCAGAAGCGCGGCGCCCTGGGTGTCGGCGAGCAGGAGGCGCACCTTGAGAGGCAGCGTGGCGGGGTCCAAGCCGGGGCGCAGCGCGAGCAACCGGCGGATGATTTCGGTTTCGCGGTCGGTGCCTGCGGTTTCGACGGCCCAATCCCAGTAGAATTCGAGGCTGTCGTGGTAGCCGACGGTTTCGAAGAAGCGGACGATGGCGTCGTGTTCCTTGAAGATCAGCAGCCGGTCCAGGAGATGCTCGTGGAGGTCGGGCGACACCCGGGCGGGATCCAGCTTCACCACCTCGTAGGAGCGCATCTGGGAGAGCCGCTCGGCCGTCAGTGCGAGTTCCGGCTGGTGGCGCCATTCGTCCAGGGTCAATCCCGCCACGGCCGAGGATTGCAGGAGGCGGAGCTGGTCTTTTGCGAAGCAGCATTTTTTGTATTTCTTGCCGCTGCCGCACGGGCAGGGGTCGTTGCGCCAGACGCGCGGCACGGCGCGGCGGACGGTGTAACCGGAGAGCATGACGGGGGGGCGTTGTTCGGGCACGGCCTTCCATGGCGGTCCTTGGAACCAGTTGCGGAAGGACTGCTCGGTGGCCTCGACCAGGCGGCCGGTGGCGGGCATCTCGTGGGCGTCCAGGATGCAGAGGAGCTGCTTGTCCTTGGAGAGGCGGGCCAGCACGGCGAGGTTGGTTTGCGCGAACACGTTGTCGGCGGTGCGCCGCGCGAAGCTTCGGGCGGTGGCGAGAAATCCCGGCGGGAGGGCGGCTTGGCGGTCCTCGGACCACAGTTGCGCCACCACCAGGGCCAAGGCTTCGCGTTCGCATCCCATGCGGCCGCCCTGCACCGCCGCCAGCAGGGCCGCCGCAACGTCGCCACTGCACGACCGCGCGGCACACAGCAGCTGATCCGGCGCACCGAACAAGGCGCTGCCTTCGGCCAGATGCCGGCCGTCCACGTGGCGCCCTGTGCCGATCGCCGCATAGAAAAGGCTGCGAAAGGCGCGCTCGTCTCGAGCAGCGACCGCCTCTGCGATGGTGGCGTTCAGGTCGGCGTCCTCGAGCGGCAATTCACGCGCCAATTCGCGCAGCGCCCCCTGGAAGAAGTCGCACCGGCGTGCCTGTTCGATCAGCGCCTGTCTCGTCAAGGGTTCACTCGACATGCCGTGCGCCTTCTTCGCACGTTGGCGCCGCTTTGACAAGCCGACAACGCGCCGGCTCCCGCCTGGCTAAGGCCGGGGCGTTGCGAGTCGAGTTGACGAAACGGTGGAATTCGCCCAAGCTCTGGGCCCAATGCGACTCGTGACGACATTTTATTGTCTGGCCGTGGCCGGGGCGGCTCTGGGTGTGGAGGGGCAACTGACGGTTCCGGACAGCACCAACGCGACCGTCCGGCACCTGTCCCGCATGGAATGCATTGCGCTGGCGCTGGAACACAACCTCGAGATCAGGGTGGCCCGGCATGAGCCGCGGATCGCCCATTACAACCTGCGGGGCACGTATGCCTACTACGAGCCGACCCTCAACGCGTCGGTCACCCATGCCTTCTCCAAGAGCGAAGGTTCCTACGATCCCTCCATCGACCTCAGCATCCCCGGGGCCCGCCAGTTCAACAACGCGTTCAACTCGACCTTCCTGACCTTCCGCAGCCCCTACGGCAGCCAGCTCGAAATCGGAGCCGACGCCTCCCACATCTATGGCACCCGCGGCGCCCGGGCCGGTTTTGGGGCGACGAACATGCCGGTCGACGTCTATACGGGGGCGGCCGGCGTGACGTTCCGGCAGGATTTGCTCCGGAATTTCTGGACGGACGCCGGCCGGCTGACGATCCAGCTCAACCGGCGCGCGCTCAAGATGGCCGAATTCATGCTTGAGAACCGGATTTTGCAGACGGTGGCGACGACCGAGCAGGCGTATTACGCGCTGATTGCGGCGGTGGAGAACGTGCGTGTGGCGGAGGTTTCGCTGCAGCTCAACGAGCAGTTGCTGAGCGAAACCAGGCAGCGGGTCAAGGTGGGCGTGGCCGTGCCCCTGGACGAAAAACAGGTCGAATCGGACGTCGCCTCCGCCCGGGCCGCCCTGATCAAGGCGCGGCTGGACCTGGCCAATTCCGAGAACGACCTGAAGCGGCTGCTGGCGGACGATTACGGCGATTGGTACCAGGTCCAGCCGCTGCCCTCGGAGAAGCTGCTGGCCATCCCCGAGGCGTATAATCTGAACGAGAGCTGGCTGATGGGGATCTCGCTGCGGCCGGACTACAACCAGGCGAAGTTGCAGGTGGAGATGAAGGGGTTGGAGGTGAAATACGCGCACAACCAGCTCTTTCCCACGCTGCAGTTCGTGGCCACCTACGGGCGGAGCGGCAACAACGAAGACGGCAGCTTCGCGGACGTGCTGGCCGACGTCGAGCTGGAGCGCAACGCCCGCTACTCCTTCGGCGGCGTGCTGTCGATCCCCTTGGGCAACACGGACGCACGCAACCGGCACAAGGCCCGCAAGGAGCAGATGGAACAACTCAAGAACCAGCTCCGCCTGCTCCACTTGGACATCCTCGTCAGCATCGAAAAAGCCGTCAACACCGCCCGCGCCGCCTATGAAGCGGCCGGGGCCACTCGCGAGGCCCGCATCTTTGCCGAGGCCGCCCTGGACGCGGAACGCAAGAAGATGGAGAACGGCAAGAGCACGAGTTATTTCGTGTTGGACTTCCAGCGTCAGCTGACCGAGAAGCGGTATGGAGAGATCGCCGCGCTGGCGGCCTACAACACCGCCCTGTCCGAACTCTACCGGCGTGAAGGATCCACGCTGCAGCGCAACCGCATCGATCTGCAATACAAGTAAGGGGCTCACCCCTGCGTCACCACCACCTCGTCGCGCCGCAGCCACCCCATCCGTCCGCCGGCGTCCTGGATGCGCAGCCACTGTTGCGTTCGCCCCTGGTCGACGATCTCCTGCTGATCCTGGACGACCAATTCCGATCCGTCGCGCAGCTTGAACGCCACGGGGGATCGCTCCAACGGGCCCTGTCGAACGACCGCTTCGGTTCGGATCACCACGGCGGTGGGCACCCGGGAAAGCCGCCACGCTGCCGTCAGCGCTATCGCCAGGAGAACGGTGGCCGTGCCGGCCAGCGCGCTCGCGGTGTGCAGCGGCTTGCGCCACGCCGGACGCAGTTCCCGCAGCATCAACAGCACAAACCAACCCCAAAACACCGCCGCCCACAGCCTCGACCACTCGTTCAGCGTCAGCGCCCGCAGCACCCGCCGCCAGGCCGGATCCGCACGCACGTCCCTCCCGGTCACCTTCTCCCGCACAAAACGGAGATTGAACCGGAGGTCGGGGTCGCGCGGGTTCAGTTCCCGCGCCCGCAAATACGCGGCGATGGCGCGGCCGGGCTGGCCGGCTTTGTACCAGGCATTCCCAAGGTTGTACCAGACCACCCCCGACGCCCGGCCTGCGTCAATCATCCGCTCATACGCCGCAGCCGCCTCCGCGAACCGGCCCTCGAAGTAGAGCTGGTTGGCGGCGTCGAACGCGCTCGGCGCCGCAAACCCGTGGGTCGCTGCCACCATCCCCACCCAAACCCCAAGCCGCACCCGCCATCCCGCGCGGCGTCCCGGGCCGCCATGGCCGCCGTTCGCAAGTGCAGCCCCGTCCTGGCCCGGCGCGTGACGGCGGCGAAGCCGGCGTCTGGCGGCGGGGACTGCAAGCAGGCGGCAGCGGGTTCCGGTCATGGCGTCCAGGTCTGCAGGGCGCGGAGGGTGGATTCGACCCGGGGCACCAGGGCGACCAGTTCCTGGGTGCTTTGGGTGGGGGCATAGCGGGCAAGGTTGCAGCTTTGAAACAACTCGTGCAGATCCGCGAGCACCGCCTCCGGCAAGCCGGCTCCGGTCAACCGCTCCTCGATCACCGCTTCGGTGATCGCGGAGGAGGCGGTATCGAGGCGCTCCCCGATTTGCTGTTGGAGCAGGTGGAACAGCGTGGCGAAAAACCCGGCCGGCTGGCCCGCGGCGGCCTGGGCGCGCAGCGATGCCAGGCCAGCGCGAACCTCCCGCGCCACCTCGCGCTGCCGGCGGAGCCTGGGGTTGTGGGCGAGCCTGTCGGCGCGCTTGCGCCAGAGCCAGATGGACAGCCAGGCGAGCACGGGCAGGCTCTGCACCCCCAGAAACCACGGCTGCGACGCCAGAAATGGCTCCGGCATGGCTGCCCCCTCCAGGCGCGTCTGCACCGGCAACACATCATCCACCGGCACCGGGACATGGGGCGCCGGGTTCGACGCCAGGAGCGGCGGCGGCGCGGCCGGGCTGGTCTCGGCCTTCACGGTCAGCGCGATCGCGGGGCCGGACAGCGTTCGGTATTGGCGGGCCTGCGAATCGAAGTACGAGAACGTAAACGGCGGGAGCGTCTTGATCTCGTGATTCTGCGGAATCAGCACCTGGGTGAAGGTCTTCGTTCCCGACAAATGAAGCGGGTCGCCCGCGGCGAACTCGCTGGAGGGCGGGTAGGTTTTGAACTCTTTCCAGGCGGGCTGGGTCGGCAGGTTGAGCGCCTCAATCGGGCCGGTGCCGGAGATCTGGACCCGCACCGTGATCGGGTCGCCGACTGCAACTTCCGTGGGGCTGGCGGTGACGTTCAACTGGAAACGGCCCACCGCGCCGTTGAATGTGGGCGGCACCTGGGTGCCGGGCAACGGCAGCACCTCCACCGGGAGGATTTCGCTGGCAATCGTCGTGGGATGCCGCCTCAGGTTCCGCCCGCCAAACAACCCGAACGGATCCCCAAAAGGATCCAGTCGCCGCTGCGGCGCCCCCGAGGGAATCAGCAGCGTCAGATCGCACGTGGCCGGCCCCAGCTTGAGCATGCCCGCCTTGACCGGGGTCGCCGCCAGCTGGAAGGTGACCACGTCAAACACGCCGCCTTCCACCTGGGTGCGGCTTTGCGGGCCCTGTTGGATCTGCCCGAACGAGAATCCCTCGGCGGCAAGCTGCGGGCGGTTCACGTCCGTGGCCCCCTGCAGGCGCACATACAATTGCATCTCCACCCGGAACGGCTCGCCCACATACACCTGCTTCCGCGTCGCGACCAGGCGGAGGAAGGCCAGGTTGGTGACCGCGTTGCGAGCGGTGCCCTCGACCACCTTCAGCACCAGCGGCTGGCTCCTCAACACCTCCTGCCCCACCTGGATCTGCAAACCCGGCACCACCACCTCCCCCAAGCGCAGCGGCACCAGCACGTAGTCGAAAATCTGACGCGAACTCTGCCGCCCGTTCACAAAGGTGAATTCGCTCCGCTGGCTTACCCCCGGCTGCACCCGCACCCCAACCAGCTCCGGCAGCCGCGGGCTGCCCGGCGGGGCGCCTCCTTCGAAGATCAGCGACAACGTGACGCTCTCGCCCAGCGGTACCATGCTCCGATCAAGCGCGGCCGTCAGCGTCGCGCCCCGCAAGGCGCCCCCCGTCAGCGCCGCCGCCACCCCGGCCGCCATCCATGCCCACCCCGCCCGCCGCACGCGTCCCCAACCGGCATCGACGCTCCCCGCGCCTGCCTGGCCGTCACCGGTCTGTCTGCTTCGCACGTCGCACATCGCATTGCGGCTGGCACGGCCTGTCGCCGCGGCAACCGGGGGAAAATCTTTGCACGCTGGAATTCGCCCGATCAAGCGCAGACGTGCGCAAGCCCCCCGGCGCGGGGTGCGGGCGTGCGCTCTCGCGGGGCGCAAGCGGCGGCGGCCTTGGAGCCGGCGCCCAGGGGTCAACGCCCGGCGCTCACCGGGCCGCGTTTGGGGCCACGAAGGCGCGGTGACGCGCGAACACAGGGCGCAGCGCCAGGGACAATTCATCCTGGAGCGCCTGCGCTTCGCGGTAGACTCTGACCCGCGCCGCCTTCGGACGCGCTGTGTCGGCCGGGTTCAACTTCACAAACGCGTCGGTGATGTCGGTGATGGTGAGGCGTTCGCCCTGGTGGCGGCGCCAGCACCAGAGCGCCTGGAGGGCGGCGCCGTAAGCGGCGCCTTCGGCCACCTTCAAGGTGACGACCTCGGCATTGAAAATGTCGGCCATGATCTGACGCCACAGTGCCGAACGGGCGCCGCCGCCCGTGGCGCGAATCTGCGCGGGTTGGACGCCGAGCTGGGCGAGCCGGCGCAGGCCGTAGTTCATTCCGAGGGTGACACCTTCCATGGCGGCGCGGGCGAAGTGCGGGGCGGTGAAGGTGCGGGGGGACACGCCAAGGAACACGCCGGTGCCTTCGGGCACATTCGGCGTGCGTTCGCCTTCCAGGTAAGGCAGAAGACACAAGCCGTCCGAGCCCGCAGGCGCTTGGGCGGCGGCGGCTTCGAAGGCGGCGTGGGACATTTTGAAATCCTCGCGGACCATTTCGGTGGCGACGGTGACATTCATGGTGCAGAGCAGGGGCAGCCAGCGGTTGGTGGAATCGCAGAACGCGGCGATTTCGCCTTGGGGATCGACGACGGGTTGTTCGGAGCAGGCATAGATGGTGCCGCTGGTGCCGAAGCTTGCGGTGATGACGCCCTGGCGGGTGTTGCCGGTGCCAATGGCGCCCATCATGTTGTCGCCGCCGCCGGCGCTCACCAGCACGTTGCTGGTCAGGCCCAGCGCCCTGGCCGTGGCGGCCTGCAGGGTGCCGACCGGCTGGTCGCTGGGCTGCAGGGGCGGCAACTTGTCCCGCAAGCCGCTGTCGATCGCTTCCAGCACGGCGGCGGACCATTGGCGCTTGCGGACGTCCAGCAAGGCGGTGCCGCTGGCATCGCCGTATTCCATCACAGCCTGGCCGGTCAGCCAGTAGTTCAAGTAGTCGTGCGGCAACAACACCATCCCCAGCCGCGCATAGTGCTTCGGCTCATGCTGCTTGAGCCAGAGGATTTTTGATGCGGTGAATCCGGGCAGCACGGCGTTGCCCAGGCGGCGAATCGCCCCCTTCAGCCCCCCAAGCCGCGCCGTGATCGTGTCGCACTCGGCGCTGGTCGACGTGTCGCACCAGAGCTTGGCAGGCCGGATCACCTGGCCCGCCTTGTCCAGCGGCACGAAGCCGTGCTGCTGGCCGCTGACTCCCATGGCCTTCACCTCCGCTGCCCGGGCCCGCGCCTGTTTGAGAGCCCCTCGGACAGCCTTCACGGTGGCATCGCGCCAGGTCGCGGGATGCTGTTCCTTGGCGCCAGGCGGCAGGCCGGCAATCAGGTCGTAGGCCGCGGCGCCGGCGCCGACGACGCGCCCGCTGCGGGCGTCGACCACCAGCGCCTTGGTGGATTGCGTGCCGCTGTCAATGCCAATCAGAAGTGTTCGCATAAGATCTCCGTCGGGATACGGTGTTGTCGGCTGGCAGCATAGCCAACCGCGCGCCACAGACAAGCCCCGCGTTCAGGTGGCGCCCGGAATGGCTTCGAAGATGTTCTGGTAATACCGCACCCAGAAGTGGATGATCTGCCAAGCCACCAGCAGCAGCACCAAGCCGACTGCCAACCCCGCCCCCACCATGAAAACAACCTTCAACCGCCGAAAACCGTCCTCCTGGCAGTCGTCGCGGAGCCGGATCAGCGACGCTTCCAGCTGCCCGCTGATTTCGCCGACCTGGTATTGGCTGGCGAAAGTTGGCGGAAACGCCGGATGCTCCCGGACCATGTCCGCCGGGGTCATCCCCTCGTAAAGCTTGGCCTTGGACTCCTGCACGATGCGGCGCAAGGCGGGCGAACCGCTTGCCGCGGCGGCCAGGTCCCAGGCCTCGATGATGGACACCCCCGCGCCGATCAAGGCCTCAAGCGCCGCCGCCAGCCGCGCCAAGGCCAGCGAACGCCGGGCGGGGCCCAACCCGGGAACATAGTGGAGGACGCGTTCGAGCAGCGCGCGCCAGGACTCGCCGCGGCTGTCCTGGAAGGCGGCGATGCCGAGCAGGACGACGGTGTAAAAGGGGACGAGCAGGAGCAGTTTGTGGCCCACATAGCCAGCCCAATCGCCGCGCAGGACCAGGTGCTGCAGTCGTTCGACGGGAAAGATCAGCGCCGCCACGTGAGCCAGCAGGAGGGGATACGCCAGCAGCACCAGCAGCGTCCGCGCGAGGTCCGCCCGCGCCCGGTAGTGTCTGGCGAGCAGTTCCAAGACGCCCGGCAGACGCCCGCTCTGCTCACCCGCACGCAGCAGGGCAGCGTCGAAGTCGGACAGCCATCGGCCGGTGTGGGGCAGGGCGTCGCCGAGCGTGGACCCGCTGTGGAGCTGGCGGGAAAGCGTGGCCAGGGGAGAACGGAACGGCGCGCTGGCCGCCTGCCGGCGTTGATCCTCGATCGCCGCCGGCAGCGGCATGCCCGCCGCCGTGAGTTGGGCCAGCCGATCGAAGAGTTCCGCACGACGTCGCAGCTGTCCGGGAGTGCAAACGAGAGCCATGACGCCGGCGGCAGGACGCCGCCTCAGCCGAGGGCGGCGTCGATTTTCTCCTTCAACTCGCGTTTGCTGCGGAGTCCAACGATGTGGTCGTTGATCTGGCCTTCCTTGAACAGCAGGAGGGTGGGGATGGCCCGAATGCCGTATTCGCTGGCCAGCAGCTGGTGATCATCGATGTTGACCTTGCCGAAGCGGACCTTGCCGTCGTATTCGGCTGCCAACTCGTCCAGGATGGGGGCGACCATCTTGCACGGCCCGCACCATTCCGCCCAGAAATCCACCAGGATCGGAACCGGTGAGGCGATCACTTCGTCGCCGAAGTTGTTATGGGTAAGAGTCAGGATATTGGAGGCTGGCATGGCAACACGAGACGATCGACTGAACATGGACGCGCCGCACACAGGCCGGGCTTTGGGCACCGCCGGCCCAGCTCAGGTCAGGTCAGATCAGTTCATTTGAAGCAGAAATAACAGGCTGGCCACCGCGCCCAGGCAGAACACCAGCGCGGCGATCGCCAGGCCCACATCCACCGTGCTCACCCGGCCGCCGCCCCTCGCGACGCCGGCACGCCCACCCGCGGACGGAGCACGCCCGGCGGCAGGCGCCCCCGTGACCATCGTCCCCTTGGTCGTCGGGGCGCTGACCAGCGTCGAGCGCGGCGCGGCCGCCGCCGGCGCGGCAATGCCAGCCGGGGACGATGCCGGGCGCGGGCTGGCCGGCATGGGGCCTGGGCGGGTGGTGGGCACCGCCGGACCGGTTACGCCGGGTTTGGCAACGGAGGGTGGAGGCGGTCCGCCGGCGGCCGGCAGGGTGGGCAGCTTGATGGTGGCCGAAGGTTTCGGCGGCAGGCTGATCCGCACGGTTTCCTTCTTCGGCTGCACCTTGGCGGGATCGCCCGGTTTGGGCGGGACGGCTGCTGGGATGTTGGAAGGCGGTTCGGCCATAAATCAGTGATGCATCAGTGTGCGCAACCTAGGTTTGGCCCGCAGGCCTGTCAACCTCATATTCAAAACGACCCGCCGGCGGCGCGGGCCCGGGAGAAAACCCTCCGGACGGGGGTCAAGACGGCGCCGGGATCAGCGCGCTTCCGAACCCGAACCCTCTTGCGACCGGTAGCCGCCGCCTGAGCGCGGCGGGCGTTCTTCCTTGGGCCGGGCGACGTTGACCGTCAGCAGACGGCCTTGGAACTCTTTGTTGTGAAACATCTCGACCGCCTTGTTGGCCTCCTCGGAACTGGAGAACTCGACGAACGCAAATCCTTTGGAGCGGCCGGTGAACTTGTCGAGGATCAAATCCACGGACGACACCACGCCGGCCTGCGAGAAGTATTCCGTCAGGTCGCTTTCCATCGTTTGGTAGGCCAGGTTGCCCACAAAGAGTCTTGCTTCGTTCTGCATACCTCATCACATCTCGTCTGCTCAAAAAACCGAGTGGGAGATTCCGCCCTGCAGGATCTGGTTGCCTTTATTGGATTTGAATCCCGGACAATCTGTCACCGGACACCAACACCGCTGTTTTTTGCGCCAACCCGGGCACCCTGCAACAACGCGGCCGCGCCGTCAACACGGAATTCACTGCCGGGCGCGCGGAAACAGCCGGACCAGCGCGACGCCGTGCCGGGGCACGTCGGCACGCAGGGCGCTGACGGCGTCGCTGAGGTCCTTCTGCCGCCACAGGTCGCGGACACGGTGCGGTCCTGCGATGCCCAGGTCGCTCCAGGGCGCCTCGACGACGGCGGGGAACTCGCCGCGGTTGAAGAGCCCGACGGCCTTGGAGTGATCGGCGAGGTCTTTGACCATGGCGAAGGCATGGGCGCCGAGGGGGACGACGCGGGCGCATTGGCCGAGGGGATCCTGGTCGATCTCGATCACCTCCGGGTTGCAGAGCACATTGAGCGTGAACTCGTCCAGACGCGTCATGTCGCCGCTGTAAAACAACGGCGCCGCCATCAGGCACCACAACGACATGAACGCATATTGCTCGCTGGGCGTCAGCGGGCACGGTTCGGGCAAGCCGCCCCCGCGCGCGCTGCCGATGTGGCCGATCTGGATGTAATCCGGGTCGTTCCACGCGCCGGGTTTGGACCACTGGCGATGCTCGGCGTTCTTGAGGGCCACCTCGAAGATGCGGTCCAGTTCGAACCCCAGGTCGCCGGACGTGCGCCAGCAATGGCCGCCCACCTCGGCGCCCCATTCCCAGACGTCGCCCATCCCATACTGGCAGAGGTTGAGCACGATGTCGCGGTCCAGCCGCTTCAGGATGTCGCCCATCAGCCGGTAAGGCTTCTTCATCGCCTCCAGGCTGTTGTCCCCCTTCACCACCTGGCCGTAGGAGCACCAGTCGTATTTCAGGAAATCATAGCCCCACCCGGCAAACCGGCGGGCATCCTGTTCCTCGTGCTGGTAGGCGCCGGCATAGCCCGCGCAGGTGAACGGCCCCGGCGACGTGTACAACCCCGCCTTCAGCCCCAGACTGTGGATGTAAGCGGCCAAACCCCCCATGTCCGGAAAATGCCTGTTCGGAATCACGTCCCCCGCCGCGTCGCGCAACGGCCCCGTTCGCATCGGGTCCGGCCGTTTGGCGTCCGGCCTGGCGTTCATCCAGCAATCGTCAATGTTGACGTATTGGTAGCCCACGTCGGCCATGCCGCTGCGGATCATGATGTCCGCCGCCTCGCGCATCATCGCATCCGTGATCCGGTTGTAATGCGCATACCAGTGGTTCCACCCCATCGGCGGCGTCAGCGCCAGCGTGTCGCCAGACACAATCCGCAACAGCCGCGCAGCCCGGCCATGGGCGTTCTCCGCACGCAGCCGCACCGGGTGCTCGCCCCGGGGCGGCACGGTTCCCGTGATGATGCCCGTGTGCGGGTCCAGGCGCAGTGTCGATGGCAGCCCCTCCGCCGCAAATGTCATCGGGCGCTGCCCCTGGGCAGGAATCCGGTAAAGAAAAAAATGGCCCGGGCGGCCCCCGCAGACGGCGGGCCCGTTGAGCCGCGGAGCCGGTCCCGGCTTGGGGGTGAGCAGGACACCGGGTTCGACCGGGGCGCTCACGGCGCGCGGTTTGGCGCCGCTGACCACAAACTTCGCGTCCGCCCAATCGGCGTGATCGAAGCTGATGCCATCGCCGCCGTCGTCCACCATGAGCAGCAGTGTCTTCACCCCGCGCAGATCCGCCTCCACAGCCTTCGGGGCGTCCCCCGGCTTCATCAGCCCGGACTCCCACAGCGTCCGGCCGTCGCCCATGAGCCTGAACTCGATCGAGGCAGGGCCCCCGGCGGCGTCATCCACACCCGCAAACGCCGTGAATCTCCCGGCGCCGCCCGCCAGCGCCACCCACAGCGTGCTGCGCGCGTGCGTGCCGACGCCGCGCTCGAACGCCACGCCGCCAATCTTCAGGGGCTTCTCCCGGATCGAACGGTTGATCTGCGGCCGACCCCATCCCTGCCGCATCTTCGAAAGGTCCAACTCCGTCAGCCAGACCGTCTCGTCCGCCGCACTCAACCACCCCGCCCCGACCAGCACCGCCGCAAGAACAAATCGCATGGGGCGCAGCATGCCACAGCGTCGGCGCCCTTCAAGCCCCCAAACAAAAAACTCACTAACATCCGTGTTAGTGAGTGTTTGGCCGGGTTGGCAGGTGAAAGCCGGTTGACATTACCAAGCCTATTTCCTTCGCCGCCAAAGTCAATCCGGAAATGCAGCCCCCACCGCAGGGCCACGGACAAAGTCCGGCCCGGTGACTGCGGCGCAGGTTCTTGCTCTTACTCCTGCTCTTACTCTTGCTCGCCACAGCCGCGTCGACGAAGAGCAGGAGTAAGAGTAACAGCAAGAGCAAGAGCAAGAGCAAGAGCAAGATGAACCGCACCGGCAATAGGGCGTCGATATTCAGACCCGCCAACTTGGTCAACTGCCCTGGGCCCCAACCGCCCGCGCCGCCGGCTCAGGGTTGGGCGGCGGTAGGCTTCGGGGGCACGCCGGCGGTCCAGGCAATGCCGCGGCGGAACAGTTCGCCTGCGCCTGGAGCGGCGTAGGCGCGCGCGTCGTGCCCCAGGACGCAGTGAAACACCCGGCCCTGGCCGTAGCGCAACACGAACGCGATCGGGTAATCGCGCCGGTCGACTTTGGACGTCGCCTTGGCCACCACATGAACGGGCGCCTCCCCGGCCAGGCAGGTGTAGAGCTCGTCCAGCGTCTCGAAAGGCTCCAGATCCCGTGTGATCGGATGCGCACGATCGGCGATGTCCACGCGGAACGTCCCATGCGGATCGTGCGCGCGCCGCTTGGGATCCCACACACGCCCCGCCAGCGTGCGGAACTCGGGCCACTCGTTGTTGTCCCAGGCGCCACACGCAAAGTGCGTCAGGGCCAGTCCCTTGCCGCCGGACACAAACCGCTTGAGGTTGTCGCGCGCCGCAGGGCCGGGCCCGGGCACTTCCCAGTCCATGAAATGCAGGACGACCGTGTCCCACAGCGCGAGCTTGGGCGAAGCCAGCGCCTCGGGATCCTCAACGATCCGCACCTTGAGCCGCGGATCTTTTTCCAGAACGCCCTTCAGCGCAGGAGCCGTTTGCTGCCACGGGTGCCCGGGATAATCGATCCCCGTCACCACCAGCACCTTGATGCCCTCCGCCGGCGGCTCCAACTCGGCAGGACGCAGCCGCATCGCAGCCGGGCGCGCCGCGGTGGGAATGGGTTCAGCGGCCTGCGAAGCGACCAGCGCGGCGGCGAGCACGCCGCCGGCGACCGCCCCTCCGAGGGCGGCGCGCGGCCGGCGCGGCCGGGGGCTGATTGACTGAGCGGGCTCTCGAGCGGGGGCTTCGAGGGGCGCTGGGCGGGCCGACGGGCTGGGCGGCATGGTTTTCATGGCACAATGTTCCTGCGGGGTGAAGCCAACCCGATTGGCACGGACAAATCAAGCCGCGAGATCCCCGGCGGCCGCCAGCGGCCGCAGCACCATTGCCGCCGGCCGATCCGCGTTCCCACGAAGCGCCCACACACGCATCGCCTGGGGTGCGGTCAGACGATTTCGACAGGACACGCGGGCGCGGCGCTGAGGAAGGCCTGGCCGTAGGACTTGGTCAGAACCCGGTTGTCCAGGACAACCACGATGCCGTGATCCGTTTTCTGCCGGATGAGGCGGCCGATGCCCTGTCGGAACTTGAGGATGGCCTCGGGCAGGGAGAATTCGGCAAACGAGTTGCCACCGCGGGCCTCGATGGCTTCGATGCGCGCCTCGACAAGCGGGTGATCGGGGACGGCAAAGGGCAGGCGTGTGATGATGACGTTCGACAGGGCTTCGCCAGGAACATCCACACCCTGCCAGAAGCTGTCCGTGCCGAACAGGACCGAATCGATGTTCTCCTTGAACTTCTCCAGCATGAGCGAGCGCGGGGTGCCGGTGCCTTGGACGAGGCATTCGACACCGAGCCGCTCGAAGAACGGCTCCATGAGGCCGGCGATCTCCTGCATGAGCTTGAAATTCGTGAACAACACAAACGCCTTGCCATGCGTCAGCATCACAAAATGTTCGATCCAATGACGCAGCGCATCCCGATACTCCGCGGAGCGCGGGTCGGGCATTTGGGCGACAACGAACAGCTTCACCTGCCGCTCATAGTTGAAGGGCGACCCGACCTGCAACAGCACCGCCGCCTCCGCCCCCACCCGCCCCGCGAAATAATCCAGAGTGCCCGCCCCCGACCGCCGCGCCCCGGGGAGCGAGCCCCCGGTTTTGGCGCGAACACCCCCGGGGCCGGCTCCTGGGGATGGGTGGGTTGAGGGGCTGGAGACAGCGAGGGTGGCGCTGGTGAGGATCACCGAGGTGTCGCTGTCGAACAAGCGCCGGCGCAGGTAGCCGGCGACATCGATGGGCGCGGCGCACAGGGCGAGGTTGCGCCGGGCGCGTCCGGTGCGTTCGACCCAGTACACATGGTCTTCGGCGGCCTGGCTCAGGAAAAACGCAATCCCGTCGCGCAACTCGCCCAGCCGGCGATTGCACTCGAGCAATTCCAAGCCCGTCTGCTCGTCGTCGCTGCTCTTCACCAGCTCGCTCACCGCTTCACGAACCCGTTGCAGCGGCAAACTCACATCGTCCCTGACCAGCTCCGGCCGCCGAATCCGTAATTCGCTCCACTGCCGGCCCTTCTCAGCGCCGCCACCATCCCCGCCCTCGGCACGCCGTCCGCGACCCCGGGCACGCAGCGCCTCGCACGCCTCTTCCACCTCGGCAAAGAACCTTTCGGCGTGGACCAGCACCTCGGCAACCCGCGGGATTTCGCGCGCGCGGCGCAGGGTGGCCAGAAGCCCTTTTTGGGTGTTCGGGTTGTAGAGCCGCTGCAGGGTGAAGCGCAATTGCGCGTGCGACAGGCTCAGGCCAATGTGCCGCGACGCCACCTGTTCCAGCGTGTGGGCCTCGTCGAAAATCAGAAAGTCGTTGCGGAACAGAATGCCGCCTTTCACGGACTGTTCGACCGCCCCAAGCAGCGTGAAAAAAAGCGTGTGGTTCAGCACAAGCACGTCGGCCGACAGAATCCGCTGCCGCGCGCGCTGGAAAAAGCACACCGGGTGGTCTCTGGCAAACTCGGAGCCGGGTCCGCAGATCTTGGGGGAGCAAAGGCCGCGTTCGGAGCAGACGCTGGCCCACACCTTCATGTCGGGCTCAACCTCGAAGTCGGAGAGGCTGCCATCCCGGGTCTCAGCAGCCCATTGGGCGATGCGTTTGAGTTCCTCGATTTCAGGTGAGGTGAAGAGACTCTCGGCATGGCGCAGTGCCTTGTGCAGGCGGTGCGTGCACAGGTAATTCGCGCGTCCCTTGAGCATGGCATGCCTGAACGGAACCTGCAGGATCCGCTGCAGCATGGGCAGATCCTTGTCGATCAGCTGTTCCTGCAAGTTGATGGTGTGCGTCGATACCACCGCCTTCTTGCGCTGCGCCGTTGCGAATAGGATCGCTGGAATCAGGTACGCCAGACTCTTCCCCACCCCTGTCCCCGCCTCCACCGCCAAATCCCCCCCCCCCACTAACGCCCTCGCCACCCCCACCGCCATCTGCTGCTGCTGCGGCCGATACTCGAAATTCGGCGAGCGCGACAGCAGCCCGCTTGGAGAAAACATGGCCTCCACCTGTGTAACCAAATCCGAGCCGGCCGGCTGTGGGTCGATGGCACTGATCATGACGAACCCTCCCGCCGCATAGGATCGCTCACCCGGGCTCGCCGCGCAAGGCCGCCGCTCATCAACGTCATTCCGGCCTCGGCGTTTCAGTGCGGGGTTGCCTGGCGACCACCTGGATCGCAGCTTGGTTTTTCGCAATCATGCGCGGCGCCAGAATGCCGCGCCAGTGCGTGCACGGGTAGATGATTGACCCGGGACCGATAATGCTGCCGGGGTTGAGCACGGCGTTGCAACCCACATCCGATCCGTCCCCCAATAACGCCCCGAACTTTCGCAAGCCCGTGTCCCACACGCGGCCGTCCAACTCCACCACGACGTTCCCAGGAACAACTTTCAGGTTTGAAATCTTCACGCCCGCCCCCAAATGCGCCTCGTGACCAAGGATCGAATCGCCGACATAATTGAAATGCGGCACTTCAGCGCCGTTGAACAGCAGGCTGTGCTTCAGCTCACAGGCGTTGCCCACCGTGCATTCGTCGCCAACAATCACATCCTCCCGGATATACGCGTTGTGCCGAATCCGGCACTTCCTGCCAATGATCGCCGGACCCTTAATCATCGCCCCATCCTCAACAATAGTCTCCTCCCCGATAAACACGCGCTCGCCGATGAACGCGCTTCCCTCGCAACGGTTCCGCAGTCCCGCCACCAAGTGCTCCTCCACATAAGCCCTCAACCGCTTTAAAGCGTCCCAGGCATATTCGCACCCGTCAAATAATGCGCCATGGTCCGTTTGCTGCAGGTCGAATAGATCTCTCGGCTTCAACATGTGCCCTAACCTAAAGGATCCATAACCCGCGGCAAGCGCGAAGCAGCCGACATGGCTGCACCCGGTGCACGGCGCAGCCTTGCGGGCGCTCTGGACTTGGCGTTCGTCCAAATCCCGCGCCATATTGACACACCATACCCGCCTCTCAGTAGTGCCATGGGATGGCCTCGCCCAGCATGGGAACAACCCTTTCAGACATTATCGAAGACGCATGGAACAATTTGTGGGACTAGCGCACAACACGCACTTTTCCGCGAAAGCACGCCTTTATTAGTGGAGTTGTTCACAGACCAGGGCACGGCTAAATCGTTGGCATAGCCTTGACAGCATCGGTTGTTTCCCCTATTGACACTGCCTATTAAGAGTCTGGAAGCATGTACGGAAGGCCGTCAAAGTAACACTCGATGAACCTTGTCATCTCGAAAGAGCAAATGTTGAACGGGCTTCAATCCGTTCAAAACGTGGTCAGCACCCGGACGACTCTGCCGATTTTGTCCAACGTGTTGCTGCGGACGCAGGAAAACCGACTGGAGCTGACCGCGACGGATCTGGATGTGACAGTGACGTGTTCGGTGGAAGCGGCCGTCAAGCGCGCCGGCACCACCACCATGCCCGTCAAAAAGATCTGGAGCATCGCACGTGAACTGGCCAATCTTGAACTGGAACTCGATGTCGACGACAAGAATGTCACCAGCCTGCGGGCCGGCGCGTCGTTTTTCAAAATCCGCGGCCTGGGTGCGGAGGAGTTCCCGCCGCTGCCCAAGCCCAAGGAGGATAGGAAATTCACCATTGCGCAGGACAGACTCAAGGGGATGCTGAAGAAGACGTCGTTTGCAATTTCCGCGGACGAATCCCGCTATGTGTTGAACGGGATTTTCATCAGCCTCAGGGAGCACAAGCTGATCATGGTGGCTACGGATGGCCGCCGCCTTGCGCTTGCCGAGGAGGATGTCGACGTTACCGAGAAGAGCCAGGGCGATTGCATCGTCCCTGCGAAGGCCGTGGCCGAACTCGGCCGGCTCCTGAGCGATACGGGAGAGGTCGAGATTGTCTTCTCGGAAAACCAGGCCTCGTTCGATCTGAGGCAGGAAAAAGGGCCGCAGATCCAGTTGGTCACCAAACTGATCGAGGGCACATACCCCAACTACCGGCAAGTGATCCCGGCTGAGACCAAAGAGCGTATTGCCGTCTCGCGCGAGGAACTCATGCACGCGTTGAAGCGCGCCGAAATCATGACCAGCGAGAAGCAGAACTCGGTCAGGTTGACGTTCACGAAAAACAACCTCGCCATCACGGCCAATTCGCCGGAAGTCGGCGAGGCTCGGGAGAGCATGGCGATCAATTACAAGGGCAAGGATATGGCCATTGCCTTCAACCCGGCCTACATGATCGAACCGCTTGCCGCACTGAGTGAGGACGAGGTATTCATCGAGCTTATCGACGAGCTGAGCCCGGGCGTCCTGAAAATCAACGGGCCATTCCTCTATGTCGTCATGCCCATGCGCCTCACCTGAGCAGCGCATAACGTCGCTGCCCTACTGCCCCACCCTCCATGGCCGCCCTCGGCGGCCGTCGAAAAAGCAAGATGCCGCCAGGCTGTTGCGCGCCTTGCCAAGCCGGGTGCAGTGCCGCTGACAACGGCAGCGGGCGGCCCGCAACGCGCTTGCGGCCGTGTGCGGCATGCGGCCGATCGCAACCTGATGCACTTTGAAATCGCCATCCCGACCCGAATCCTGTTCGGGCCCGGGACAATCCGCGAGGCGGCGCCGCTGATGCGCGGGTTGGGTCGCCGGGCATTGGTGGTGTGCGGGCGGGATGCGAGCCGGCTCGGGCCATTGAGTGCCATCATGGAGGAAGCCAAGGTGGAGGCGGTTCGGTTTGGCGTGACGGGCGAACCCACCATCGCCCTGGTCCAGCGCGCCATCGCCGAGGCGAAAACAAGCCGATGCGACATGGTCGTGGGGTATGGCGGCGGCAGCGTCATTGACGCCGCCAAGGCGGTTGCCGGGTTGCTGACCAATTCCGGAGATCTCCTCGATTACCTTGAAATTGTCGGACGCGCCCAACCCCTGTTGAAGCCGCCTGCGCCTTGGATGGCCATTCCCACGACGGCGGGCACGGGTGCTGAAGTGACGCGAAACGCGGTCCTGGCATCGCCGGAGCATGGCGTCAAAGCAAGCCTGCGCAGCCCGCTGCTGCCGGCGCGGCTGGCCGTGGTGGACCCGGAGCTGACGCGGACGCTGCCGCCATCGCTGACGGCGGCGACGGGTTTGGATGCATTGACCCAGCTGATCGAGGCGTATGTGTGCCGCCGGGCGAATCCGTTTGCCGATGCGTTGTGCCGGGAGGCCATCCCGCGGGTGGCGCGATCGTTGAAAGCCGCGTTTGACGACGGACAGAACGCCGCCGCGCGGGAAGACATGGCCTTGGCCAGCCTCTTCAGCGGGTTCGCACTCGCCCACGCGGGGCTTGGCGCCGTGCACGGCTTTGCGGCGCCCATCGGGGGCAGCTTCGAGGCGCCGCACGGCGCCGTGTGCGCCGCGTTACTGGCAGTGGTCATGGACGTGAACGTGCGCGGCCTTCGGCAGCGCCAACCCGACAACCCCGCGCTGGAACGCTACGCCGAAGTGGCGCGCCTGCTGACCGGCAACGCCGGCGCGTCGAGCGCAGAGGGCATCGCCTGGGTGCGAGACCTTGGTGCGGCCATGAGCATTCCCCCATTGCGCGCTTATGGGGTGTCGGCAGCCCACATGAGCCGCCTCTGCGAGCTGGCAAGCGGCGCCAGCAGCATGAAAGCCAATCCCCTGCCGCTTGAGGCGGACGACCTTTGCGAAATCCTCGAACGCGCCCTGTGAGGAGCGCCAGTTGGAGGCGACAACAGTTTCGTGCCGGGCTGACGATGTACTAGGGGGATTCTGCGCCCGCGAAAGGCAGGTCCCCGCCGCTGAAGCCGTTTGGCGTCAGCCCTAAAGCGATGTCGCATCACGTTGCTGCTCAACTTCGTGACGGCTGGCAATCCCAGCCCATCCCCACCCTTCGCCGCCACGAACCGCTGGCCCTCTCCTCCGCACAGCAGCGGCTCTGGTTGCTCCATCCACTCGAAACCGTCAGCTGCGGCTGCAACCTGGCTGAGACGGTCCGCCTCACCGGGCCCCTCGACGATTCGGCGCTCCAAGCCGCCCTGAACGATATTGTCGCACGCCACGAAATCCTGCGAACCACCTACGCCGCTTGCGAGGGAGAGCCCCGCCAGTTCGTTCACCCCTCGCGGCCCGTGGAACTGGCCACCTCCGATCTGAGCCCGCTGCCCCGCGGCGACCGCGAGGCCGCCGCCCTGGCCCTGGCCCGCGAAGAAGCCCTGCGCCCGTTCGATCTGTCGCGGGACTCGGTGCTCCGCGCCCGCCTCGTGCGCCGGGATCCCACTTGCCATTGGCTCCTCCTCACGCTGCACCACATCGCCGGCGACGCGTGGTCTCTCGCCGTCCTGTGGCGCGAACTCCGAACCGCCTACTCGGCCCGCGTCAGACGACTCGCCCCCGTGCTGCCGCCTCTCCCCATCCAATACGCCGACTTCGCCGCCTGGCAACGCGCGTGGCTGGAGTCCGAGTCCGCCGGTCAACAACTGGCTTTTTGGAGAGAGCACCTCGCCGGTCCCGTGCCGCCTCTGGACCTGCCCGCCGACCATCCGGGCCCTCGCACGCCCATCCGACAGGGCGCGGCCCTGCGGTTCGCGCTGCCCCAGGCGCCGGTGGCGGCGCTGGCGGCGGTCGGGCGGCAGGAGGATGCAACGCTGTTCATGACCCTGCTGGCGGCCTTCAACGCCTTTCTGCATCGCAGCACCGGCCAGGCCGATTTCGCCGTCGGCACCCCGGTCGCCGGCAGGCCCTGGGCGGAGACGGAGCCGTTGATCGGGCGCTTTGTCAACACGTTGGCATTGCGGGCGGACTTGACCGGCTCGCCCACGTTCCGCCAGTTGGTGCAACGCACCCGCCGCACCGCCCTCGCCGCCTTCGCCCACCAGGACCTCCCCTTTGAGCGCGTCGTCCAGGATCTCGCGCCGGAGCCGCCATCGGGCCAATCGCCGCTGGTTCAGGTCATGTTCGCCCTCCATAACGCCGGCGCGCCTTTCGCAGAGATGGGCGGCGTCGCGCTCTGGGTCGAACCCGGCGACCGCGTGGCGACCTTGTTGGATCTGACGCTCGAGTTGACGGAAAGCCGCGGCGCGCTCGAGGCGTGTTTGACCTGCGCCACCGACCTGTTTGCCGCCTCCAGCGCCAGCCTGATGCGGGATCGGTTTCTGGACCTCCTCCAGCAGGTGGCGGCATCTCCCGATGCCCCGTTGGGCGCATTGCCCTCCTGGCAACCCGAACCGCAAGCCGCCGCCGTCGCCGCCGCTTTGCAGGACGATCCCGACATCGCTGAGTGCGCGGTGCTCGCCAAACAGGCCGCGCAGGGCCGCGTCGAACTCGCCGCTTATGTCGTCCCCAGCACGCCCGCGGCGTTCGAACCGTGCGTGGCCCGGCTCCGCCAGCGTCTGCCCCCCGCCCAGCGGCCCAGCGCCTGGGTGCCCCTCAGCGCCCTTCCTCTGACCCCCGACGGCCAAGTCGACGAGGCCGCGCTGCGCGCCCTGCCCGTGCTCGACGAGGAATTGTGCCGCCGGTGGGAAGCCGCCCTCCGCAGCGTGCCCGGAATCCGCGAGGTGGCCGTGGCCGTCGAACACCGCCTCCCTCCCCTGCCCGCCCTGCACATCACGCGCCTGCTCGCCCCCGAAATGCCCATCCCCCCCAATCCCGGCCCCGAACCCGATCCCGTTCCGCCCCCGCGGCAGGGCTTCCACGAGACCTCCCGAGACACGCTCGCGCCTGAGACGGCGACAGATTCCGAATCCTCCGGAACCGGTGCCGTGCTGAAACCCGCCCTAGCCGACGGCGGGGAACTGCGCGTGGCGCCCAATGCGCCGCAGTTGCTGGCGGACGTCCTGTCGCGGGCGGCGTATGAGTCCACGCACCGGCTCGTGTTTTTGGAGGCGGCTGGAACGGAGCTGGCGATGACCTATGGAACGCTGCTCGACCAGTCCCAGCGGATGCTGGGCGGACTGCGCCGGCTGGGATTGAAGCCGCAGGACAAAATCCTCTTTCAACTCGACCGCCAGGCCGAGTTCGTCGCGGCGTTCTGGGGGTGCATCCTCGGCGGATTCGTTCCCGTGCCGGTCGCGGCGGCCGACAGCGGCGACCCGGCCGAAGACGCCGTCAGCAAACTCATCCGCGCCGCCCAAGTGAGCCAGGCGCAGCTCGTCCTGGCGAGTCCGCGGCTGGCGGCTGCCCTGAAGGCTCTGGCGGACGCGGCGGGGTGGCCCAACCTGCCGGTGGCGACGGTGCCCGACCTGTTGACGACCGAGCCGGACACCCGGTGGCACCGTGGCCGGCCCGACGACGTGGCGCTGCTGATGACTGCCCGGGACGGCAGCGGACTGCCCAGGCTGGTCATGCTCAGTCATCGCAACCTCATCAGCCGCACGCTCGGCTGCGTCCAACTCAACGGGCTCACGGCCGATGACGTGAGCCTCAATTGGATGCCGCTGGACCACGCCGCCGGCATCATCGACTTCCACCTTCGCGACACCCACGTGCAGTGCCAGCAGATCCATGCCCCCCCCACCCTCGTTCTTGAGCATCCCCTTCAGTGGCTCGATTGGCTCGAAACCTACCGCGTCACCGTCACGTTCGGCTCCAACACCGCGTTCGGCCTGGTCAACGACTGCGCCGCCGCGCTCGCCGAGCATCGCTGGGACCTGTCCCGGCTCCGCTACGTCCTCTGCGGCGGCGAGACCATCGTCACCCGCACCGCCCGCCGCTTCCTGCAGTTGCTGCAGCCCCACGGCCTCCGCGCCATGCACCCCGTGTGGGGCATGGTGGAAACCGGCTCCAGCACCACGTGCTCCCACCGTTTCACCCTCGAAACCAGCCGCGACGACGATCCCTTCGTCGAAGTCGGTGCCCCCATCCCCGGCAACGCGTTGCGCATCGCCGCCGGGGACGGCCGCGTCGTGGGCGAAGGCGTCATCGGCCGCGTCCAAATCCGGGGCTTGACCGTCACCCGCGGCTATTACGGGCAGCCCGAACTCAATCGCAACGCCTTCACCCCGGACGGCTGGTTCGATACCGGCGACGTCGGCCGAATCCGCGACGGCCGCCTCACCGTCACCGGCCACGCAGAGGAACGCCTCGTCATCCAGGGCGTCCCCTGCCACAGCCGCGAAATCGAAGCCGCCGCCGAACAAGTTCCCGGCCTCCAGCCCGGCTTCACCGCCGCCTGCGCCGTCCGCATGCCCCATGCCCATGCCGACACCCTCGCCGTCTTCTTCGCCCCCGCCAGCCGCAATCCCCATGACTGGCCACCCCTCGCCCGGAACATCCGCAGCCGCGTCCTCCAGCAAACTGGCGCCACCCCCGCGGTCGTCATCCCGTTAGGCCCCGGCGACCTCCCCAAGACGCCCCCCGGTCAAACGGGGCGCGCCCAACTTAAAACGCGGTTCGAGCGGGGCGATTTCGACGCGACGCGGCAGCAGATGGATGTCCTCGCCGCCAATGCCAATACCGTCCCGGACTGGTTCTTCAAACGCGTCTGGATTCGGAAAAACCCGCGCCCCTCGTGCATCGCTCCGGGCGCAGGGGCGCACGCTGGCGCCCGCGCGTCTGCAGCCTGCGCCGAGGCGGACCCCGGCGTCATGCCGGGAGCCGGACGCAGCGCCGTTCGAGCCCCCGCCGGGGGGCAAGCCGGGTGCGCCGTGGTCTTTGCCGGCAACCTGGCCGTCGGGCAGGCCGTCGCGCAACACCTGCCCATCCCTACCCTCGTCGTGGAACCCGGCCACACCTATCACCAAGTCCGCCCAGGCCACGTGCGCCTCGACCCGCGCGCGCCCGATCATTACGCACAGCTCGTCTCCAGCCTCGGCGCCGCCGGGCATCCCGTGCGCGGCATCGTGCATTTGTGGACATGCACCCAGGCCGCGACGCCGGGCCTCGTCGGCGGTCTCACCGGCGATCAGGCGCTCGATGCCCAAGACCTCGGCGCCGTCAGCATCCTCCTGCTCGCCCAGGCTCTCGCCCGCCACCAGGATCACTCCATGCCTGTGCGCCTGCTGGCAGTCTCCACCGCCGTCCAACCCGTCTCCCAAAACGATCCGCGCAACTGCCTGCACGCGGGGATGCTGGGCCTGCTGAAATCCATTCCCCAGGAACTGCCCTGGCTCCAGTGCGCCCACATCGACCTTCCGGATGCGGAGGCCGACGAGGATGGCGCCGCCGGCGTCCGGACTCTCGCCGGGATCGTCGGCGCGGAATGGCGCAGCCCGTGCGCCGACGCCGAAGTCGCCTACCGGCAGGGGGCGCGCTGGGTGCCCGAGCTTCGGCGTGTGGCCTTTGAAGAGCCGGCGGCCGCAAGCGCCTTCCGCCCGCAGGGCTGCTATCTTGTCAGCGGCGCCCTGGGTGGGGTGGGGCAGGAACTCGCGCGGCACCTGCTGCAAAAATATGGCGCGCGCTTGGTGCTCACGGATCGCCTCTCCAAGACCGAAGCCGCCGCGGCACTGCGGACGATGGCGGTTCTCGGGGGCGAGGTGATCTATGGCCAAGCCGATGTCGCGGATGAATCGCAGCTCGAAGCCGCCGCCGCCCAAGCCCGCCGCCGCTGGCAATGCGGCCTGGACGGCGTGCTCCACCTGGCCGGGCTCGCGCCCGAACGCCCGTTGCTCGCCGAAACACGCGAAACCTTCCGCGCCACGCTGCGGCCCAAGCTTGGCGGCGCCGTGGCCCTGCAACGCCTCCTGCACCGCCACCCCGGCGCCTTCTTCGTGGGGTTCTCGTCCGTCAACGCGTTCTTCGGCGAGCCAGGCTACGCCGCGTATGCGGCCGCCAACCGGTTCCTGGACAGCTTCGTGCTGGCCGAACAGCGGCACGGCCGGAGGCGCGCCGCCTGCATTCATTGGAGCATGTGGCGCGACCTGGGCATGAACCGCCGTTATCCCAGGGCCGCCTCCGCCCAAGCCCGGGGCTTCCTGCCGGCATCGGCTCACCGAGGCCTCCAGTCGCTCGAGATCCTCCTCGCCCACCAACATCCGTCCGCCCTCGTCGGCCTCGACGCCTCCCACCCCCTCATCCGCCAGGCGGCGCCAGACCCCGCGCTCTCCACCCCCTTCCTCCAGGGGTCGTACACCGCCTCCCACCATCTGCCACCCGCCTCCCTCGAATTGCCCGCCCTCCCCGACCGCTTCGGCGTTCCCACCCAGTGTCGCCTCCTCCAGCGCCCCGCCCCGCTCACCACCCCCGATGGCCAGATTCCCCAGAACGATCGTGCGCCGACGCCTCGGCAAACGCCCTGCCCCAATCCCGAGGCCGCTCCCGCCGCGATGCCCGCAGCCGCTCCCGCTCCCCCGCCCCACGGCGAATTCCCCGCGTCCTTCGCCCAGGAAGCATTGTGCCTGCCCCATTGCTCAAGCCCCGGCACGCCCGTCCCCAACATTCCCTGGGTCGTCCGACTCCGCGGACCCTTGAACGTCGCCGCGCTCGAGCAATCCTTCCGTGAGCTTGTCCGCCGTCACCAACCCCTCCGCACCACGTTCCGGCTCGACGGCGAGCGGGTCGTGCAACGAGTGGCACCGGTGGGCCGGCGCAGCCGGTTCAAGCTGGATGTGGTCCGCGCGGCCCGCGAGGCGGACGCGGTCCCATGGGCCGCCGAATTCGTCCGGCGGCCATTCGATGTGGCGCGGGGGCCGCTGTTTCGGGCGGGACTGCTGCGGCTTGCCGAAGACGATCACGTCCTGGCTGTGAGCCTGCATCGGGTCATCTGCGACGGCTGGTCCCGGGGCATACTGGCAGGAGAACTCGGCCGTCTCTACGCGCGGCTCTCGGCCGGCGCCGCGCCGGATCTGGCGCCGTTGGCGCTCCATTACACCGACTGGGTGCTGGCGCAGCGGCAACAAGCCCAAGACTCCGGCTGGGCGGCCGCTCTGGAGTATTGGCGCGGCCAACTGCAGGGCGAACTGCCGCCTCTCGACCTGCCCACCCGCCAGCCCCGGCCCGCCGTCCTGACCTGCGACGGGCGCAGCCTGAGCCGGCGGCTGCCGGCGCCCCTGGTGACGGCCCTGACGGCCCTCGCCGAGCGCGAAGGCGCCACTCTCTTCATGGTGCTGCTGGCCGGGTTCAAAGCCCTGTTGCACCGCTATTGCCACCAGGACGATATCGCCGTCGGCACCCCCGTCGCCAACCGCCCCCGGCCCGAAACCCAGGGACTGATCGGCCTGTTCGCCAACACCCTCGTGCTTCGCACCCGGCTCTCCGGCGACCTTGGCTTCCGCGAACTGCTGCGCCGCGAACGCAGCGTCGCGCTGGACGCCTCCGCCCACGCCGAACTGCCATTCGAACCACTCGTCGCCGCGCTCAATCCCCGTCGCGACCCCGGCCCCAGCCCCCTGTTACGGGTGCTGTTTGCTTTCGAAAACCTCACGCACGAAGATCCCCTCCTGCCCGGCCTCACCGTCAGCCCCTGCACAGTCGAGGTCGGCACCGCCATGGCTGACCTCGCCTGCCGCCTCCGGCAGGAGGGCGACGCGCTGAGCGTGACGCTCGAATACAAGACCGATTTGTTCGAGGCGGATTTCATCGGGCGCATGCTCGGCCATTACCAGACGTTGCTCGACGGGGCGTGCGCGCAACCCGACCAGGGGCTCGCCCGCCTGCCGCTGCTCACGCCCGAGGAACGCGACCAGATCCTCATCGAATGGAACGCCACCGACCAGGCCCGCCCCAAAGACCGCTGCCTCCATCAACTCGTCGAAAGCCAGGCCGCCCAAACCCCCGGCGCCATCGCCGTCGAAATGGGCGCACGCCGCCTTACCTATCGCGACCTCAACACCCGCGCCGACCAGCTCGCACGCCGCCTCCAGAACCAGGGCGTGGGCCCCGACACGCTCGTCGCCGTGCATCTCGAACGGTCGCCCGAAATGGTCGTGGCCCTCCTCGCCATTCTCAAAGCCGGCGGGGCTTATCTCCCGCTCGACCCGGCGTTGCCCCGGGAACGCCTCGCGTTCATGCTCGCCGATTCCGGTGCCCCCCTCCTGCTCACCGAGCGGCCCCTCCAACAACGCCTGCACCTGCCCGCCCCGCACGCCCTCTGCCTCGAAGATTGCGTCGTCGTCACCCGACGCCCCGAACCCGGCCTTCCTCCTCCCGACACTCCCTTCCCGAGAGCCGACACGCCGGGGGCTGCGCGGCGCGGGCCGTGTGCGGGCAACCTGGCCTATGTGCTCTATACCCCGGGCTCCAACGGCAAGTCCAACGGCGTCATGATCCCCCACCGCGCCGTGGTCAATTTCCTCGGCGCCGCCCAATCGCTCCTCAGCGTCCGCCCCGACGACGTCCTCCTCGCGATCGCCGCGCTGTCGTTGGACATTGCCGGGCTCGAAATCTTCCTGCCCCTCGCCAACGGCGCCCGGATCGCGATCGCCTCGCGCGACGACGCCCTGGACGGACGGCGGCTGGACGCCTTGATCCGGGCGCACGGGGTGACCCTCATGCAGGCCAGCCCGGACACGTGGCGACGGCTGCTCCAGGCCGGCTGGGCCGGCCACGCCTCCCTGCGCGCCCTCTGCAGCGGCGGAACCTGCCCGCCCGATCTCGCCCGCAGGCTGCTTGAGCGCGTGGGCGCACTCTGGAACGCTTATGGTCCCCCGGAAACCACCATCGCGTCCGCCCTCCACCCCGTGCGCAGCCCCGAAACACCCGTGCCCATCGGGCGCCCCCTGGCCAACACCCAATTCTACCTGCTCGATGCCGCCATGCAGCCCGTGCCCGTGGGCGTTCCGGGCGAGTTGTTCATTGGTGGCGACGGCCTCGCCCGCGGCTACTGGAACCGGCCGGAGCTGACCCGGGAACGGTTCGTCCCCAACCCTTTCCGGGGCGAGCCCGACGCGCAACTCTGCCGCACCGGCGACCACGCCCGCTACCGCAGCGACGGGACCCTCGACTGCCTCGGACGCCACGACCGCCAAGTCGAATGGCAGGGCCACCGGATTGAACTGGCCGAAATCGAGACGGCCCTCGCGCAGCACCCCGAGGTCCGCCAAACCGCCGTCGTCGCCCACGTGAACCCCACCGGCGACACCCGCCTCGTCGCTTACGCCGTGCCCGCACCCGGCACCGCCCCCGCCGCGGCCGAGCTGCGGGAACTCGCGCGCCGGCATCTGCCCGAATACATGGTGCCGGCCCAGGTCGTGATCGTCCCCACGTTGCCCCTCGCCCCCAACGGCAACGTCGACACGCGGGCGCTGCCCGCTCCCGCGTCCGGCCGCCCCCACACAACCCACGGGTTGGTTGCGCTTCGCGACCCCATCGAAACGCAGCCCGCCAGCCTCTGACAACAAGTCCTCCGCACCCGGCACGTCACCCTGCTCGAAACCGCCCGCCGCAGGTTTTCGGGAGTTTTGCCTTGATTCCCCGGAGTCCGCCCGTATTCTCCCTGCTTGCCGGGGCGCCGCGTGTGCGGACGCTCAATGCGGCTGAGAAATGATCGGTCAATGTGCAACCTAACACTCAACCCTCCGTTGCCATCGCAACGTTCGGTCGGTTAGGCAATGGAGACTTCGCCGGGCGCGTGCGCCCGGACCCAGCCTCCCACCGCGCAGTACGAAAGCAGTCGAGTTATCAGCATTATGGTTACAATGGAAGAAGCCCTGCGGCAGAGCCAGTTCAAGTTCGCCGCCGGTGAAATCGTCAAAGGCATCGTCATCGAAGTCCGGCCGAAGGAAGTTTTGGTGGACATCGGCTACAAGAGCGAGGGGGTCATCCCGGCGGGCGAGTTTGAGGACATCAAGGTGGTGCGGATCGGGGACGAGGTGGATGTGCTGATCGAGCGTCTGGAGGATCGGGACGGGATGGTGGTGTTGTCGAAGGAGAAGGCGGAGTTCAAGCAGAACTGGGACCGGATCCAGACGATTTGCAACGAGGGGGGCAAGGTGAGCGGGAAGGTCAAGTCGATGGTCAAGGGCGGCCTGATCGTCAACATCGGCGTCGAAGCCTTCCTGCCGGCGTCGCAGGTGGACATCGCGCCGCCGCGCAACCTGCAGTCGTTTGTGGGCAACACCTACGAGTTCAAGGTGGTCAAGATCAACGAGGAACGGCAGAACATCGTCCTGTCCCGCCGCGAACTCATCGAGCACGAACGGGCCGAGCGCCGCGCGAAGCTCCTGGCGGAGATGACCCCCGGCGACATCCGCAAGGGCACGGTCAAGAACATCACGGATTTCGGCGCGTTCATCGACCTCAACGGTTTGGACGGCCTGCTGCACATCACGGACATGAGCTGGGGCCGGGTGGGGCATCCGTCCGAAATGCTGAAAGTCGGCCAGGAAGTCGACGTCGTCGTGCTCGACATCAACAAGGAAAAGGAACGCGTCAGCCTCGGGCTCAAGCAGAAACAGCAGAACCCGTGGGAGAACATCGACAAGAAGTATTCCGTCAACCAGCGCCTCAAGGGCCGCGTCGTCAACCTCGTGCCCTACGGCGCGTTTGTGGAGATCGAGCCCGGGGTCGAGGGCCTGGTGCACGTGACCGAACTGTCGTGGACCAAACGCATCGCCAAGGCATCCGACGTGCTCAAGCAGGACCAGGAAATCGAGGCCGTCGTGCTCGCCATCAACGTCGCAGAACAAAAAATCTCCCTTGGCATTCGCCAACTGGAAGTCAATCCCTGGGAAAAGGCCCAGGAGAAATACCCGCCCGGCACCAGGATCAAGGGCAAGATCCGCAATCTCACCAGCTACGGCGCGTTCATCGAACTCGAGGAAGGCATGGACGGCATGATCCATGTCTCGGACATTTCCTGGACACGCAAGATCAACCACCCGTCCGAAGTGTTGAAGAAAGGCGAGGAAGTGGAGGCGGTGGTCCTGGAGATCGACAAGACCAGCCAGCGCATCGCCATGGGCATCAAACAACTCAGCGTCGATCCCTGGGAAAACATCGACCAGTTCTACAAGGTCGGCGACCTCGTCACCGGCCAGGTCACCAAACTCGCCAGCTTCGGCGCCTTCGTCGGCTTGCAGCATGACATCGACGGCCTGGTCCACATCTCCCAGGTCAGCGAGGAACGCATCGAGAAAATCAAGAACGTCCTCAAAGTCGGCCAGGAAGTCACCGCCCGCGTCATCAAGATCGATAAGACCGAACGCCGCATCGGGTTGTCCATCAAAGCCGCCAACTATTCGCAAGAACAACTCAAAGCCGAACAGGCCCTCCTCGACTCCCTCAAACCCGGCGAAGACCTCGTCGCCCTCCAACACGCCTTCGACGCCGCCGAAGTCGCCGTCCGCCCCGAAGACGACGACGGCCCCGACCGCAAACGCTAGCCCGAACCCATTAGGGTCCGTTCGCCACCCCTGCCGTCCCGGCGCAAGGACGGCAGGGACCACCCGCCAGACCCGCGGAACCCGGGGGTCCCCGGCGTTCCTCAGGTCCCTTCGTCCCGCCCTTCCACTGCCGCTCGCCACAGCCGTTCCCGGTCCGCATCCAGCGCGTCCAGCCTCTGAAGGACGCGCCTGACCGGCGCGGATTTCCTGGGGCCGCCGGCAGGTTGATCGCCAAGGTAGGTCCGGAGCGCTTCGGAATAGCCGTCCACCAATCGCGCCACGCCGGGCACCACCCGCGGACGCACCGCGGCCAGCTGCGTCAGCTTGTCGCGCAAGACGGGCCATTGCCGGGCCGGGTCCCAGTCGGCAATCAATTGCTGAAGGGTGACCTGGGTGGCGACGGGCAATTCGCCGGGACTTGACCGCACCTCGGCGTGGGTCAGAAGAATCTGGTGGAGGTGGGCATGGCTCTCGGCCACCGGCCAGAGCGAGAAGGGATCCTTGCCGGTCAGATCCACCACGGCGAGCGACCACCATTTGTCCACATCCAGCAGCCGCGGAAAATGCCGCGCATACGCGCGCAGAAAGGCCGTCTGCCAGTTGCGCGCGTCGCGGGCCTGCCGCAGCAGATCCCGCAGCCGGCCGGGCCCGTCGCGCAGGCCGAGCAGCTCATGAACGAACAGATGGGCGCAATGCCGGTAAAGCCGGGCGTCCGCGTCGCCCGCGCCGCCCCGGACCGGCCAGCTCAACTGGTCAAACGTCAAGGGTGTGTTGGTCCGCAGGCATTCGCGGGGGCCGGCAAGGGGATGGCGGCGCCGGCCGTGCCGGACCATGCCGGTTTGCGGCTCGAGCGTCAGGCTCTCCAGCATCGTCGTCTGCATCTCCGCCAGCAGGCCTTCGGCCAGCCATGGCGGCAAGTCCGCCTGCCGCTCGCCGGCGCCCCGGTTGGCGATTTCCATCAGCAGCACCTGCGTCGCCGCCCGCAGCAGACGCTGCGCACGAACAAACTCCGGCGCCTCGATCCGGTAGTCCCAGCCTTTCGGGGTGCGGATGGAAACGACCCGGATGGATTCCTGGTCGCGCCGGATCGGGTGGACCACCACGTAGATCGTGCCCTGCCAGTGGTCCTCCAAACCCGCCGTCTTCAACAGCGCCTGCTTGAGCCGCTCCAGCG
Source organism: Verrucomicrobiota bacterium (assembly GCA_016935555.1). GTDB lineage: Bacteria > Verrucomicrobiota > Verrucomicrobiia > Limisphaerales > JAFGQR01 > JAFGQR01. The sequence goes on along the minus strand of JAFGQR010000022.1, from coordinate 15,209 downwards.
ACACGGCTAGCACCGCCGGATCCAGCCGCACCCAGTCCACCCGCGACGTCATCGCCCCCGATGCCGCCCCTGGACCCACCGCCAGCCCGCGCACCACAAATTGCCCGGACCGGCTGCGGATCATCATCGGGTCCGCCCCCTGGGCCGCCCCGCCCGCCAAGGCAAGCACCCCGCCCACCACGGCCCATGACACCGCCGCGTTCATCCAGCCTCACGTCTTGGTCGCAGGCCCTGTCTTGGCAGGAGCGCCGCCGACACCGGCCGCCGGACTCGCCTTGCCCGCCGGAGACTTCGCGTCCGCGGCAGGCTTTCCCTTGCCGGCGGCGGGCTTGCCCGCGCCGGACTCCTTGCTGGCCGCTTTCTTGTAAGCCTCGCTCCGGTAGTCGGTGACGTAAAACCCGCTGCCTTTGAACAGCAGGCCCGCCCCCGCCCCGATCAGTCGCTTGACCTTGCCCTTGCCCCACGGCGTCTGGCGACACTTTTCCCTCGGACACCGCATGAGCGGCTTGTCCGAAATGGATTGGAACGCCTCGAAATGATCGCCGCATTTGCTGCAGATGTATTCGTAAGTCGGCATAAGTTGGCTCACACAAAATCGTCCCCGGGCACAGAACCATCCAGCCCGAGAGCACCCATTCTAAGACCCGGCCGCCATTCCGCAAGCGCCGCCACCCCCGTGCCCAGCCCCCACCCCCCAAACGGCCCTGGTATTTCGGAGCCGCCCCCCCCACGTCGTCGCTGCCGCAACTTGGGTGGACGCGCAGACGCGGCTGCGGCACGGCGCCCCGCCACCGTCAACCCCCGGATGCACCGGGCAGGCTGCGGGCTCCTGGAATTTCCCTTTGACTCAACGAGCGGGTTCGATATGCTCCCCTGCTCTTGTTGGATTGGAACGCGATTATGCCAAAACTGACTGTCAACGATGTCGACGTGCGGGACCGCCGGGTCTTCATGCGCGTCGATTTCAACGTCCCGATGGAGGAAAAAGACGGCACAATGACCGTCACCGACGACACCCGGATCCGGGCGACGCTGCCGACGCTGGAGTTGCTGGTCAAGGGCGGCGCGAAGCTGATCCTCGCGTCGCACCTCGGGCGTCCCAAAGGCAAGCCCAACCCCGCCATGTCGCTGCGGCCGGTTGCCGACGCGTTGAAAAGCCTGGTGAACTGCCCCGTCCAGTTCGTGGAGGACTGCATGGGCGAACGCGTCGAACAGGCCGCCGCCGCCCTCCAGCCCGGGCAAATCCTCCTGCTTGAAAACGTGCGCTTCCACCCCGGGGAAGAGCAGAACGATGCCGCCTTTGCCGAGTCCATGGCCCGCATGGCCGAGGTGTACGTGAACGATGCGTTCGGCTCCGCCCACCGCGCCCACGCGTCCACCGAAGGCGTCGCCCGCGTCGTGGCCCGGCGCGGCGGCCAGTGCGCCGCCGGGCTGCTCCTGCAACGCGAACTCAAGTTTCTGGGCGAGGAACTCGAGAACCCGGCCCGGCCGTTTGTGGTGATTCTGGGCGGCGCGAAGGTTTCGGACAAGATCCTGGTGATCGACCGCCTGTTGGAGAAGGCCGACACCCTCCTGATCGGCGGCGCCATGGCCTACACCTTCCGCCTCGCCCAGGGCTTCCACACCGGCAAATCCCTCGTCGAACCCGACAAGTCCGGCGTCGCCAAAGACGCCCTCGAAAAAGCCGGAGCCAGGAATGTCCGGTTCCTCCTTCCCGTGGACGATGTCATCGCCGTGCCCGTGAAAACCGACAAGCTCGACAAAAAAGGCAGGCCGGTGATCGAATATCGCGACGAGCGTCCGAACAAGGATCCGAATTGCCCGGCCGAGGCCGCCGGTCTGGACATCGGGCCCGCCACGGTCGAGGCCTACACGCAAGCCATGGCCGGCGCCAAAACCATCCTCTGGAACGGACCCATGGGGCTGTTTGAAGACCAACGGTTCGCCGCCGGCACCCTCGCCGTCGCCAAAGCCGTCGCCGCCGCCACCGCCCGGGGCGCCACGAGCATCATCGGCGGCGGCGACAGCGTCAAGGCCCTCAACAAGGCGGGCCTCGGCAGCCAGATCACATTCATGAGCACCGGCGGCGGCGCCAGCCTGGAATTCCTCGAAGGCAAAACCCTGCCCGGCGTTGCCGCACTCACCGATCGCGGCCGCTAAACCCGAAGCCGGCACCCCTTCGCCCCCCCTCATGCCACGTTCAAGCTCTAGCCAAACGCACGAATGAACAAAGAACGCAAACTCATCATCGCCGGCAACTGGAAAATGAACAAGACCGTCGCCGAGGCCCTTGACCTCGTCAACGGCCTGAAACGCGAGCTGGCCAGCGTCAAGGAGGTCGACATCGTCGTCTGCCCCCCCTTCACCGCCCTCAGCGAAGTGTCCAAAGCCATCCTCGATTCCAACATCCGCATCGGCGCCCAGAACATGAGCGAACACGGCTACGGGGCGTTCACAGGCGAAATCGCCGCCGGCATGCTGAAGGAGTTCTCCGTCCGATTCGTCATCCTCGGCCACTCCGAGCGCCGGCAATACCAGAAGGAACCCGACGCCCTCATCGCCAAGAAAGCCCACGCCGCCCACGCCGCCGCCCTCAAACCCATCGTCTGCATCGGCGAAACGCTCGAGGAACGCCGCGCCGACCGCACGGAACACGTGCTTGAAACCCAGCTCCGCGGCAGCCTCGCCGGCCTCAGCCGCGACCAGATGGAAGAAACCGTTCTGGCTTACGAACCCGTCTGGGCCATCGGCACCGGCCAGACCGCCACCACCGCCCAAGCCCAGGACGCCCATGCCTTCATCCGCCGCATCCTCGCCGGCATGTTCGGCGACACCGTCGCCCGGCGCACCCGCATCCAATACGGCGGCAGCGTCAAACCCGGCAACGCCCGCGAACTCATGGCCCAGAGCGACGTCGACGGCGCCCTGGTCGGCGGCGCCTCGCTCGAGGTGCGCAGCTTCGCAGACATCGTCAAAAACTCCATCTAACCCCGCGCATTTATGGGCTTCGTCATCGGTTTCCTCACGTTCCTCCTGGTCATGGATTGCTTGTTCCTCATTCTGCTCATCCTCATCCAGCTCCCCAAAAAGGAGGCCGGCATGGGCCAGGCCTTCGGCGGCGCCGCCACCGACGCCCTCTTCGGCGCCGGCAGCGGCACCGCGCTCACCAAGCTCACCAAATACGCCACAGGCTTCTTCCTCGGCATGACCCTCCTGCTCACTGTCCTCAACGCCAATCAGGTTAAGGAATCCGACCGCGGCTTCGAACAACAGTTGAACCAGGCCGCCAAAAACCTGCCAGTCCCACCCCCCACAACCCCCCCCGCTCCCCCGGCCACCAACCCAATACCCGCAGCCACCCTCACCAACCTCCCCCTGACCGCCCCCACCAACACCGCCCCAGCCGCCCCCGCGCCCGCCCCCGCGCCCAATACGCCGACGCCCCCAGCAGCCAAGTAACACCCATCGCCCCCGCAACACCGCCAAACCGCCGGGCGCACGCCCGCGCCAACACCCGCAGCACCGGGCACCCCGTCCCGGGTTTGCGGCTTCCGGCCTTGCTCCACAGCCATCCTTCGGGCAGGCCTGCGCACGCTCACCGGTCCGCCGCCTCGAACTCCGCCACAATCGGGCGGTGATCAGACCCCACGCCCCAATGGGCCATGGCCAGGACGAACGTGCCTTCGTGGCGCCATTCCCGCGCCATGCCGCCGCTGAGCAGGATGTAATCAATCCGGCTGTAGCTGTCCTCCTTCGCGTAAAAATGCGTCCACGTGATTTGCGGGGGCGCGAAAGGGTGCCCCCCGACCGGCGCGCGGTCGCCGTTGGGCTCCGCCGGGCGCGTGTCCGTCAGGGTCCGGCGGTAGCGGCCCACAAGCGTTCGGACCGGATCGCTGTCCTTCAGGTCGTTCAAGTCGCCCAGCACCACCAGGTTCAGGTTCGGGCTGGCCTGCAGCCGCGCCTCCACAATCCCCCGCAACACCCTCGCCTCCTCAAGCCGCATGTCGGCCTCGTCCGCCACCGGGACGGGCCGTCGCGATTTCAGGTGTGCCGTGATGAGCGTGAAGCGGTAGGCGGCATGGACCTGCACATCGATCTCCGCAAACCCGCGGCTGACCCGAAGCCGCCTGCCCATCAGCAGGTAATGATCGTTCGTGTGCGGCCGCCGCGCGACGATCGGAAACCGGCTTAGGACCGCCACATGAATGTTCGTGTCGAACCCGCCAACCAGTTCCCAGTGCGGATAGTCGATGCCCTCGGCACTCAGACTCGCCTGAAGTTCCCGCAGCGCCGCCAGCGAGCCGATTTCCTGCAACGCCACCACGTCCGCACGCACCGCCCGCAGGCTTTCCCGGATCTTCGCCTTGCCCGCCGCGCTCTTCGCCAACCGGCCGCCGGCGGCTCGTTCCAGGTAGTTGTTCACGTTGTAGGTGGCAACCCGAAAGGTCCCCGCGCGCGCCACAGGCCATCCCGACCGGCGAGGCCCGGCAACGCCACCGCCGCGCGCCGCCATCGGAGCGCCCGCAAGCGCCAGGCAGAGCATGACGCCTCCCATGAGGCTTCGTGTGTAATCCATGGCGCCACCCACTCTGCGCCCCCACACCGGGATGTCAACGCGGAAAAGAATTTTGCGCGCGCGCGCCAGGCTGCTAGAATCCCGAAAGCATGAAACCCGTTGCCGGCAGATCAAGGCGCAGCCGCCCAGAAGCTGCATTCCGCAGCAGGCCACCAAGGCTCCCATGGCGCCAAGGGTTGGCTTCTCGGTGCCCCGGGTTCGGCCGGGCCGACGGCCTGCGAGGCTGCGCCCTGGGATCGCGCTGACCCGACGGGTGCCGCGACGCACTCCCGATGAGGAACCCAACAAAACGCGCATCGGCCCTGCACGACAAGCAGAGCGAACCGGATGATCGGGAGCTGCCGATCGACAAGGTGGGCGTCCGGGGATTGCGATTCCCGATTCAGATCCGGGACAAGGCGCACCGGTTCCAGAACACAATTGCGACGGTCGGGATGTTTGTGGATCTGCCCAAGCAGTTCAAAGGCACCCACATGAGCCGGTTCATCGAAGTCCTCAACGCCCACGGCTCCGTCGTGCACGTCGATAATATCCCGGACATCCTCCACGCCATGCAGAGAAAACTCCATGCGTCCTCCAGCCACATCGAAATGGAGTTCCCATTCTTCATGTCCAAATCCGCCCCTGTCTCCGGCATGGAAAGCCTGATGGATTACACGGCCCGGTTCGACGCCACCGCCCGGGGATCGGACATCGACTTCATGCTCACGGTGCGGGCGAACGTGACGACCTTGTGCCCCTGCTCGAAAGCCATCAGCACCCACGGCGCCCATAACCAGCGCGGTGAAGTCACCGTCCAGCTCCGCTACGCCCGCACCGTCTGGATCGAAGACGTCATCCGCATCATCGAAACGTCCGCCAGCTCCGAACTGTTCTCCCTCCTCAAACGCCAGGACGAAAAAGCCGTCACCGAACGCGCCTACCACAATCCCGCGTTCGTCGAGGACGTCGTGCGCAACGTCGCGCTGAAACTCAACGCGCATCCCGATGTCACCTGGTACAAAGTCACCGCCGAGAACGCCGAAAGCATCCACAACCACAACGCCTACGCCTCCATCGAGACACGATGACGCCGCCCAGCCCGCCTCACACCGCCAACCCCCCCAAGTCCACCTCCAGCCGCCGCGTGTCCTTCTCCAGCTCCTCCCACCTCACCCCCCGCCCCCGCAACCCCGCCTCGCGCCCCAGCAGCGTCGCCAGCGTCGCATGCACCGACGGTTCCAGGGTCGGGTTCGATACCTCGCCGGCCACAATGCTCCGGTGGAACGTGTCCACGTTGCGCCTCATGCCCTCCGCATACAACTCGGTGTTCTCCCCGCCGCCGTAACCATCCTCATTCGCACGAATCCCAACCGGCCCCGCATAGTTCGCCACCAGGTGGCCCTGCTCCCCGTAAGCCCGCACCCCGCTCTCGAACGGCGTCCGGTTCCGAATGTGCTCACTGTGGTTGGACATCACAAGGCCGCCCGAAAACTCGTAGCTGATGGCATAACAGTCGTGGGAATCCCCCTGCGCCCCGGGCCGCCGCCGGCTCGAATGACCCGCCGCGCGAACCGGCAGACCGCCCGCCACCCACAACGCCACGTCCACCGCGTGGATGTCGCAATTCACAATGTAACTGCCGCCCAGCGCCGTGTCGTTCACCCACGCCAGCCCGCGCAGCCGGTTCGCCACCGTCCGGCCCGGCGGCGGGTCCTGGAAACACTCGTCGTGATAATACGATAGAATAAGCCCGACCCGGCCGATCATGCCCGCACGCACCAGCCGAACCGCCTCGATGTGCTTCGGGTCGGTTCGCGCCTGGAAATCCACCAGGAACACCTTGCCGCCCCGCCCCGCCCGCCGCCCCGCCTCGAGAACGTCCCGGCACCCGGGCACATCGACAGCCACCGGCTTGGCCATATACACGTGGCAGCCCGCCTCCACCGCCGCACGCACGTGCTGCGGAAAAAAATACGGCGGCGTCTCCAGCATCACCGCATCCACCTTGCTCGCCAACACCCCCTGATACCCGCTCAGCCCGGAATAACACCGCCCCGGCGCCACCTTCAAACGCTCCCCAACACCCCGCGCAGTCTCCGCAAAATAATCCGCAACGGCGACAATCTGGAACCCCGGATGCCTGGACACATGCTCCGCTATCCAGGCGCCACGCCCGCCCAGCCCCACGATCCCCACCGTCACCCTCGCGTTCGCAGCCGTGCCCCGCACCAAAGCGGGACGCACGACGCCAAAGGCCGCCACCGAAGTGGTCGCCGCCAGAAACCGGCGGCGCGTCAGGTTCCCCGACCCAGGGTCGGCAGCGCCGCGGTGATCCGCCGCGCCCAGGACGACGCTTGGCGGACAAGTGGGATCGGAACAGCCCGGGCGGGGATGGGATCGACTCATGCGACCGAATTGCACGGAAGAACGACGCCTGTGTCAAAACAAAAACCCGCCTCAAAAACCCGCCGCCGCCAACCTCCCACTCCACCCCCGCGCCTCGGCCCCTGCGCGCACCCGAACGCCGCACGCCCACCCCAATCCGCCCCGTCCAGGGCTTGCATTGGCGCGGGGTTCGACTACGATGCGCCCGTGCCAAATCACGAGTTACAATGGAATCCGTGCGGGAACAACGACGACAGGCTGTTGCCGACGTCCGAGTCGAAAAGAACGCGTTGCTCGCAGGGTGGATCGCCGCGATTGCACAAGACACGCTCCGTGCTCGCCGCGACCGCAAAGGAGCCGGCCCCCCCCTTTCCCGGGGAAGCTCTTTGATTCGGGTGGCGGACTGAAATACCTCACGGCGGGATTCCCCATCCCCACCTCCTTGGCGCCCGCCGCCCGAACCCGCCTGTTGGACTTTTGCCCATGGAAAAAAAACCTTTACAGCATTCGCTCCCGCCTCGCACAGTCGCATTCGTGTCAACGACACCAGTTGATGAGTGGCGGCAACAGAGGCAGCCGCCCGAAACCCGAACTTCCTCCAGCGACATCCCCCAATATCCCCTGGAGACCGCCATCCGGCGGTCGCAGTCCTACCTGCTGGGCCAACAAAATTCCGAAGGCTATTGGGTCGGCGAACTCATCGTCGATTCCACCCTGGTGTCGGACCTGATCGCCTACCGGCACTGGGATGGGAAGGTGGACCCGACATGGCAGCGCAAAGCCGTCAACCACCTGTGGTCGCTCCAATTGCCCGACGGGGGCTGGAACATCTATTACGGCGGACCGGCCGAAGTCAACGCCACCATCAAAGCCTATCTCGCCCTGAAGCTGGCCGGCATCCCCGTCACCGACCCGCGCATGCTCAGGGCCCGGTCCGTGGCCCTCCGCTTGGGCGGGGTGCCGCGGATGAACACCTTTTCCAAGCTCTACCTGGCGCTGCTGGGATTATACCCGTGGACCTATGTGCCCACCATCCCCGTCGAAGTGCTCCTCATCGGCAAGTGGTTTCACGTCAACTTCTGGGAGATGAGCAACTGGTCCCGCGCCATGCTCGTGCCCCTGGCTATCATCAATCACTTCAAACCCACTCGCCCCCTCACCCCCAGCGTCACCCTCGACGAACTCTATCCCGAAGGCTTCCACGAACGCAACGTCACCCTCGCCCGCGATCCGCAATTCCTGACCTGGCGCAACTTCTTCCTCGCCCTCGACAAACTCCACAAGTTCGCCGAACTCTGGGCCCAGGCCGGAATCCACCCGTTCCGAAAGCGCGCCCTGAAAAAAGCCGAGCAGTGGATGCTCGAACGCTTCGAAGGATCCAACGGCCTCGCCGCCATCTTCCCCGGCATCCTCAACTCCCTCATCGCCCTCAAGGCCCTGGGCTACCCCGACGACAACCCCCATGTGCTGGAAGTCGAACGGCAACTCATGATGCACGCCCACGAAACCGCCGACGCCTTCTGGATCGAACCCTGCCTGTCCCCCGTCTGGGATACCGCCATCGCCGCCATCGCCCTCCGCGAATCGGGCCTCCCCGCCGACCACCCCCAGCTCCAGCACGCCGCCTCCTGGTTGCTCGACAAGGAAATCCGGTTCCGCGGCGACTGGCAATACAAGAACCCCACCCCCGTCGAGCCCAGCGGCTGGGTGTTCGAGTTCGAAAACAAATGGAACCCGGACATCGACGACACCGCCATGGTCCTGCTGGCCCTCCGGCTCATCCCCACCCCCACCCCGCAACGCCGCGACGCCGCGTTCCGCCGCGGCCTGAACTGGATGCTCACCTTCCAGTGCAAGGACGGCGGATGGGCGGCCTTCGACAAGGACTGCACCAAAAATATCCTCACCAAGGTGCCCTTCGCCGACCATAACGCCATGCTCGACCCCGAATGCGCCGATATCACCGCCCGCATCCTCGAAGTCCTCGGCCGCGAACATTACCCCCTCCACCACCCCCAAATCCAAAAAGCCCTCCAATTCCTCCGCGCCCAACAGGAACCCGACGGCTCCTGGTACGGACGCTGGGGCGTGAACTACATCTACGGCACCTGGCAAACCCTCCGCGGACTCCATGCCATCCAATACCCCATGAACGAACCCTGGCTCCTCAAAGCCCGTGACTGGCTCGAAAGCGTCCAGCAGCCCGACGGCGGCTGGGGCGAACGCTGCGACACCTACGAAGACCCCGTCTTCAAAGGCCAGGGCCCCAGCACCGCCTCCCAAACCGCCTGGGCCCTCATGGGCCTCTGCACCTTCGGCGACCCCCACCGCCCCAGCATCCAACGCGGCCTCGATTACCTCATCCGCTCCCAAAACCCCGACGGCTCCTGGAACGAAGACGAAACCACCGGCACCGGTTTCCCCAAAGTCTTCTACCTGAAATACGACATGTACCGCAATACCTTCCCCCTCCTCGCTCTCGCCACCTTCCGCCAACTCCTCCTCCAGCCGCCCCACCCCATAACCGCCAAACACCCCAACCACTCCAGCCTCCACCTGCCCAACACCCTCCCAAACCCCGCCCCCGTCACCCCAGCCCCTTGACCCTATAACCCGTCGCCGGGCCCCCATGCCCCCTCCCCGCGCCGCCTCCCCGCGCCAGCCCGCCGGAAATGGCGCGCCCCGCCTCGCAATGCCATGAACGTGGCCCTCCCCAAACACCCCCTCGCCCTGGCCGCCAGCCTCGTCGCCGCTGCCTGCGCATCCCACCCCCCAACCCAAGCCGCCGAACCCGCCCCGGGCCGGATCGTGTTTTCCAGCAACCGCTCCTCCGCCTGGCGCCTCTGGATCGTCAACACCGACGGCTCCGGCTTGAAACCGCTCGCCCCCCGGGACACCCGCGGCCAAGACGTCGACCCCGTGTTCAGCCCGGACGCCAAACACATCCTGTTCACCTCCACACGCGACGGAAAAACCTGCATCTGGCGGATGCGGGCGGACGGCACCGCGCCGGAGCGGCTATGCGATGGCGACCAGGCCGAATGGGCCCCCGACGGCGCATCGATTGTGCTGCGCCGCGCCGAACGCATCCTCACACGCCACCTGGCCAGCGGCACCGAAACGATCCTCACGCCCGCAGACTGGCCCCATTGCTCCGGCCCGGCGTGGAGTCCGGACGGCAAGTCCGTCGCGTTCGCCGCCCGGTGGAACGCCGGCAACGGACTCTACATCGTGCCCGCCAACGGCGGCCGGCCGCTGAAGGTCTATGACAAACAGGGCGCCTGCGAACCCCATTGGTCCCCAGACGGCACCCGCCTCGTCTACGAAACCGAAACACACATCGGAACCCTCAGCCCCGACGGCACCCGGAACCGCCTGGTCACTTATTTCGGCGGCGTCCAACGCTATGCCCGCTTCAGCCCCGACGGCACAAGAATCGTCTTCTGCCAGGGCGCCTCGGAGCACGGCCCGTGGGAACTCTACCTCATCCCCGCCGCCGGCGGCTCCCCCCGCCAACTCACCCGCGGCGGCTCGGATCTGCACCCGGATTGGAGATGAACGCATCCGATTACTCGCCGCCTGCTGGGACCCGGCAATCCCGGCGGCCGACAACCCCCGTTTGCCTTCCGTGGATCCTGGCCGGCCTCGCAATCCTGCCATCGGCGGCCCAGGACGACACCCCCTTCACCCGGCTCTTCGACACCCGCATCGCTTCCTCCCAACCCCGCCCCCAGCCGTCGGCCGCCCAGCCGCCCCACGCCAGCTTGGTCGCCGAAGAAATACTGGATCATGCGTTCACCGGCGACGCCCTCCTGCGCAACGACACAATCGCCGTGGTCCTCCGCCCACGCGGACCCGGCGCCGACGTCTTTGCCATCACCCCGGCCGGCTGGCAGCACCGCGCCCTGGTCCGACTCGCGCCCATCGCCTCGCTGAAAATCGTCGAAAACAACGCCGGCACCGTGGCGCTCTCCGCCACCACCCCCGCCCCTGCCCAGGCCACCCTCACGTTCCGCCTCACCGCCGGCGAACCCATGCTCGAAATCCAACCCGGCCAAGGCGCCACCTTCGTCCACCTCGAATCCGCGGCCCGCCACGTCGTCGTGCCCGATTATTTCGGCGACGACATGGTCATCACCGCGGATGACGGGTCACCCCAGGGCCAGCACCGCGCCATGTCCGCGCCCGACGCCCCCGGAGCCAAAGCGCTCCTGTGCCTTCCCGCCGAAAACCTGCTCCTCAACCTCCTCGACGGCGGCGATGCCATCCTGATGGCCGTTTGGCAGTCAAACGAACAGGATGTGTGGCTCACCCCGCCCGGCGGCGCGCCCGCCGGCCCGACCCGGTCCACACACGCAGAACCCCGCCCCCCCGCCCGAAAACCCCCTCCTTCCGTCTCTCAGCGGATTCGTTGTCGCAGCGGCAACCGCATCTGGCTGGCGTTGCTCGAAGGGCGGAATCTGTGGCATGCGAGCGTCCCCCGGGACAGCCGCCCCTGGCAGCCGCCCTTTCCGGCGAAATGGCGGTGCAGCCGGCCGCGCGCGAACGGAGTCGCCGAATCCTGGGACTGCCAGCTCATGACCACCGCCGCCGCCGGCCCGCTGGTGGTCTATCCCATCGACCGCGCCCCGGCCACGCCGCTGACCGTCTTGTGTCCCACCGATGTCCTCCGCAACACGCTGGGGGTCGGCCCCTGCCAATACATCCTCGCATGCGAGGGGCTGTCGGCACAGGGGGATCCCACCCCCCACAGCGTGATGACCTGGATCGAACAACAGTTCGCAGCCGGCAAAGCACAACAGGCCTCCGACGACATTCGAGATCGCCTCGCCCGCATGCGCCAACATGTCGCCGCAGCCCACGCCAACCTGCGGCGCTACGCCGCCTTCGCCGCCCGGCTTCGCCAGCACCTCGCCCGCCACCCGCACGCCGGCCACACAACCCCCTTCCTCTCCATCCTGAATGATCTCGACCGCTGCCTCGCCCCCGGATTGGCACCGTCCGCCGCTCCGGAACAGGCCCGGCACTGGGCGTCCCACGTGGCCGCCCTGATCGGCCAAACCAACGCCCTGCCCCTCTGCCAACACCTCGCCAGCCAGTTGCGCTCCCTCGGCGCAACCCAGGACCGCACCCTGGCCACCAGCCGAATGAGCACGCGCCGCCTGCGCGCCCAGGCCCAAACCATCCTGGAAAATGCGGCTCCCGGAACAAGCCTGGCCTCGGAAGTCCGGCGCCTCGCGGAACAGATGCTGCAAACACAACCCAAAACCGCAGAACCCACAGGAGACCCGCCCTCGTGATCCACTCTTTCGACCTTGTCGCACCCGTTCCGCCCCCGCCACGGGGCACGCCCCGCGCCAACCGCCGCGCGCCGGCCCTCCGCGCCTTCGTCATGCTGGCAACGCTGCTTGCCCTGACGGGCCGGGCGGAGATGGCAGTGCGCCTTTTCGACACCGGCACGCGCGCGACAGCGCCGCTCACCGCGGAGGCGCTCGCACGCCAGGAAGCCTGGACCCCCGTGCCCGAAGACCAGACCCGGCACGCCTTCCGCGGCGACGCCGTGGCCGTTAACGGCCGCATCGCACTGGTCCTGCGCCAAGCCGGACGCGGCGCGGAGTTGCACGCGCTAACCCCCGCGGGCGCGGTGCGGCGCGCGGAATTGTTGGCGGTGGCTGACGCTCCGGCTGCGTCCCTCGCGTCCCTGGCCATTCTCGAAAACTCCCCGGGCGGCGTGGCCGTGGACGCCACCTTCCACACGACTGCAGGCGCCACGCTCACGCTCGCCTACGCACTGAACCCGGGCCAGGTGTTCGTCCGGACCGAGCCGCGTTCGGGGGCGCGTGCGCTCAGGGTGGTGGCGCCCTGCCGGTTCGCGGTGCTGCCGGATTTCTTCGCCGACGACATGGTGCTCGACGCCGCGTCGGTCGGCGCCGCCCAGGCCGAGCTGCCCGGCGAGAATTTCCTGTTGCACCTCCTCGGCCGCGGCGAGGCCATCGCCATGGTCGTGTGGCATCCCGCCAGGGAGGACATCCGCCTTCGGCTCGACGGCCCCGACCACGCCCGGACCATCGCCAGTTCGGACATCGCTTACGCGCCCCGGGGCGCCGCCTGGGTGGCCCTGCTCGACGCGCCCGGCATCTGGCACCACCGCGACGTCGCCGAGACCGATGCGGACAAGATCCTGCGCCTGGACTGGCGGGCGCCATTCGCGGCGCACTGGCGTGTCGACTGGCGGCGCGCCGACCAGCTCACCGACAGCTGGGAAATGATCACCCAGCGCCCCGACGGCATGTATGTGAAACACGGCTGGTACGGCCAGGCCGAAGCCTTCGGCAACACCGACTGGCAACACGAAGGCCGAACCCGCTGGACCACCGTCCTCGGCCGCTTCCAGTATCCCTGCTGGATCGACCGCGAAGGCGCAGGCCACCTTCAGCCCCTCAAAAAGGGCGTGCGCTTCGCCGGACCGGCGCTCCTCTATCCCATCACCCGCCTGGACACAACCCCCCTCGATGCCTTCACCGTCGTCGATGTCATGCGCGCCACCCTGGGGATCGGCCCCTGCGAGTATGTCCTCGATGTCGAAGGCCAGAAAAAAACGTCCGCAGGCCGGCCCACGTGCGCCTCGCGCACCATCCTGGACGGGATCTACGCCAAACGGCAACAAAAGGAAAAACGCGCCGTGGTGCTGCAAACCCTCGACGAAGTCATCGCCTTCGTCCGCCACATCCGAACCCGCATCGAAGACTACCTCGCCTTCGGCCGCGCGCTGGCCGCCGACCTCGAGCGGCAGAAAACCGCCCAGCCGGAGCTTGCGGGTTGGATTCGGGACATGCAGGACGTCCTCGGGCTGATGGACGGCTACGTGGCAAAACGCCGCGACGCCATCAAAACACCCGAATACGCCACCCGGCTCGTCGAAGAATTCCGCACCCGGCTCGTGGATGACGAAAGCGAGGACTCCACGGCACGGTGCAAACGGATCACCGCTGCCCTCGTCGACATCGGCGGCAACCAGGACGAACTCGTCGGCGAATGCCGCATGGTGGTCAAAATCCTCCGGCAACGCGCCGGCCTCGCCATGGCCGCCAACCCCAAGACCGCCCCCATCGCCAGGGAACTGCGCCGCCGCACCCAGCAGATGTTGCGCAACCCCACCAGCTATGAAGCGCCCAGACATTGATGACATCGCCCCACCCCAAACGCGCCACCCCAACACCCCAAGCCCAGCGCGCCGCTCGAACCGCCGGCCCGGCACCACGCTCCTGTTCCCCCTCGCAATCCTCCTCCTGAGCGGCTGCGGCCAAAGCCGCCCGCCCGCCCCGACTGCCCAACCTCCCACATCCTCACCCCCGATCCTTCCCACGCCGTCCGGCCTCAACATGGTCCTCCTGCCCGCAGGCCAGTTCGTTATGGGCGACAACACCGGCGACCCGGACGAACAACCCGCACACCCGGTCCGGGTCCGCGCGTTCATGATGGATACGTGCGAAGTCACGCAGCAGGCGTATGAGCGCCTGACGCGGAAGAATCCCTCCAAGTCGAAGGCGCCCGACAGGCCGGTGGAGCAGGTGGACTGGTACCACGCCGTTCTCTACTGCAACCTGCGCTCCCTCAAGGAAGGCCTCCAGCCCTGCTATGACCCCAATACCCTCGCGTGCAACTTCGCCGCCAACGGCTACCGCCTCCCCACCGAAGCCGAGTGGGAATTCGCCTGCCGCGCCGGCACGACCACGAAATACGCCTGCGGCGACGACCCGGCCCGGCTCCGGCGCGTGGCGTGGTTCAAAGCCAATGCCGGCCAGACCACCCACCCGGTCGGCCAAAAGCCGGCCAACGCGTGGGGACTCCATGACATGCACGGCAACGTCGCCGAATGGTGCCAGGACATCTATCACAATACCGCCTACGCCCAGGCCCAACCCGACAACCCCCGCGGCCCCACCCGCGGCGACCGGCGCGTCCTGCGCGGCGGCAGCTGGCGCTCCAGCGCCGACGCCTGCCGCAGCTCCGCACGCCACAGCGAAAACCCCCGCTTCGCCGACGCCTGCTTCGGCGCCGACGCCTACGGCTTCCGGTGTGTGAAACCCGCGCCGTGACACCACGCCACTCACTCGCCCCGTGACGCTTTGAACTTGTGAGCCGCGCGCCTTCCGCCCTAGCTTCCCCCCATGCCCACCCCCACCGGCCACCACGGAACCTCAACCCCTCCCCCCCCACCCCCCCAACCCCCCCCCCCCCCCCCCCCCCCCACCCCCCCCCCCCC
>JAFGQR010000154.1 GCA_016935555.1 Verrucomicrobiota bacterium | reverse complement strand
CTGGTGGGGTTGATCAAGGCCAACTCCAACTATCGGTTGCACGAAGGCAGCTCGGAATAGGAAGCGCGATTAGGATTACGATTACGATTAGGATTAGGATTACGAGGCTGATCCGGAAAAAGCTGAGATGCGCCCGTTCCCGGGCGCCTTGCGCTTGACGATTCGACTCTGAATCCTTTATTCCCTGAGCCATGCCTCACACCGATGCCTCGGCGTTTTCCCTGACCGGGTTGGTCGCCGCCACCCACACCCCCTTCACCCCGGACGGCTCCCTCAACCTCGGCGCCGTCGAAGCCCAGGCCGCGCACCTCCTGGCCAACCGCGTCACCCTCGCGTTCATCGGCGGCACCACCGGCGAATCCCATTCGCTCACGCTCGACGAGCGCCGCGCCCTGGCCCGGCGCTGGCTCGATGTCGCCCGCGGCACCCCCCTCAGGGTCGTCGTCCACGTCGGCTCCAACTGCCTCGCCGACGCCCGCACCCTCGCCGCCCACGCCCAGGCCCTCGGCGCTCCCGCCGTCTCCGCCGTCGCCCCCAGCTACTTCAAACCGCGCTCGCTCGACGCGCTTATCGCCTGCGCCGCCGACATCGCCGCCGCCGCGCCGGAGACGCCCTTTTACTTTTACGACATCCCGGCGCTGACCGGCGTGGCGTTTTCGATGCCGGAATTTCTCGAGCGCGCCCCGGCGCGGATTCCCACGCTGGCCGGGCTGAAGTTCACCAACCCGGATCTCATGGCCTACCTGCAATGCCTGGAGGCGCAGGGCGGACGCTGGGATGTGCCGTGGGGCATCGACGAATGCCTGCTCGCCGCGCTGGCCACGGGCGCCCGCGGCGCCGTGGGCAGCACCTACAACTTCGCCGCCCCGCTCTACCACGGACTGATCGCCGCGTTCGAACGCGGCGACCTCGCCGCCGCCCGCGCCGCCCAATCCCGGAGCACCCGCCTCGTCGCCCTGCTGGCGCGCTACGGCTACATGGGCGCCGCCAAAGCCACCATGACCATGCTCGGCGTCGACGTCGGCCCCGCCCGCCTCCCCAACCCCAGCCCCGCCCCGGAACAAATCCGCACGCTGCGTCGTGACCTCGAAACGCTCGGGTTCTTCGACTGGATCCGCCAGCGAGCCGCGGGCTGACCGTTCGACGTTTGGGCCGTCCACGGGCGGGGCGTCCTGGTCGGGGCGTGCCCGCGCCGTCGGGCGCCCCGCTCTGCAATGCCGCGACGCGGGATTGCCCCGGGTCAACACGGACCCGCCCCGAAGCAGCGGCTTCAGACGGCTTTGTCCAGCGGAGGCGCCGGGGACTCGAAGACGGCTTTGCGGAAGGAGGCGAATTTGCCGCGGGAGGCTTCGACCTTGATGTAGTGCAGGACGACGGGGGCCAGGATCATGCCGGGAATGCCCATGAGGCGTTCCCCGAGGATGAGGCCCAGCAGCGTCAGCCACATGGGGTTTTTGATGCGGTCGCCGATGATTTTGCTGTTGAGGAAATACTCGAGCTTGTGCAGGAGCACGAGGAACACCAGCGCCGCCAGGGCAAGCCGCGGGGAGACGGTGAGCGCAACGCCGACGATGAGGGTGTTGCTGAGGAGGTTGCCGATGATGGGCAGCAGCCCGCACAGGAAGGTGAGGACAATGATGACGCTGGCAAAAGGCAGCCCCGCCCACAGCAGAAACATCGAGGTGAGCGCGGTGTTGATCAGCGATATCACAATCTGCGCCCCCATCACCTTCGAAAAACTCGCGTAGAACGTCCGAAACCGCTTCGCAATCTCCGTCCACGTCGCCACATACAGGTTCGCCTGCGGCGTCCGATCCCCCGGCCTCAGCGGGCGGGGCCGGGGCGGAAACCGGGAATCGAGGAAGAGACTGACGGCGACCACGAGGCCGATGAGAAACGCGGCGATTTCGAACGTGACGGTTTTTGCGTATTGGCCGATGCCGGCGACGCGGGTGGTGATGGCGCTGACGGCCTTTTCCTTGAGGCTGGAGTAATCCGTGAAGGGCAGGTCGATGCCGCGTTGTTCGGCGAATTCGATGACGACGGGGATGGTGGTGGTGGCGATCTTGGGGATGGCCACGTAGGCCAGCTTGGCGAAGTAATACGAGCCGAACCCGAGCGCCGTCACCAGCATCAGGAAGAGGACGACCGCAATCGGCTTGCTCCGCCGCAGCCGGAGGGTGTTGAGCGCAAAATAGGAAAAGAGCACCGTCACGAACGGCGTCGCCAGGTGCAGCGCGCACACGAGCAGCAACAGCAGCACGATGAACGCATACGAGATTTTGGTGGGCGTGGACAAGGGACGACAACGCGTTACCGGATGGCCGCCGCCAGCCGCGGCGCAAGCTCGCCGATCCTCACCCGCTCCTGGTGCATCGTGTCCCGGTCGCGCAGGGTCACGGTGTCCTTCAGCGCCGGCCCCTGCTCGCCCAGGGTCTCGAAATCGACCGTGACGCCAAAGGGCGTGCCGGCCTCGTCCTGGCGGCGATAGCGGCGGCCGATGGCGCCGGCGTCGTCGTAGAACACCGCCATGTGGGAGCGCAACAGGTCCCGCACCTCCAGGGCCTTGGCCACCAGCTCGGGCCGGTTCCTCAACAGCGGCAGGACCGCCACCTTGATCGGCGCAATGCGGGGATGGAACCGCATCACCACGCGCTTCTCCATCTGCCCCTTGTCGTTGGGAGCCTCGTCCTCGGTGTAGGCCTGGCAAATCAGCGCCAGCGCCAGACGATCGACACCCGCCGACGGCTCGATCACATGCGGCACATACTTCGCCTTGGCTTCGTCGTCGAAATATTCCATGGACTTGCCGCTGAATTTCTGGTGCTGCGCCAAATCAAAGTCCCCACGCGCCGCCACGCCCTCCAGCTCCTGCGTTCCAAACGGGAACGTGTACAGAATGTCGACCGTCGCCTTGGCGTAGTGCGCCAGTTCTTCAGGCTTCTGCCAATACTCCACCAGCGACTCGCGCGGCAACCCGATCGCCGCATACCACCGGAGCCGTTCCTCAACCCAATACTTGTGCCAGACTTCCCATCCCCACGTGTGCCGCGCCCCGCCCAGGTCCGGGCGGTCGGCCACGCACGCCACGGACCCGGCCAGCTGCCGCACCACCTCGTCCGGCCGGATGAAGAACTCCACTTCCATCTGCTCGAACTCGCGCGACCGGAACGTGAAGTTGCGCGGGTTGATCTCGTTGCGAAAAGCCTTGCCGATCTGGCAAATGCCAAAAGGCACCTTCCGCCGCGACACCTCCAGCACCGTCTTGAATTGCGCAAACATCGCCTGGGCCGTCTCCGGCCGCAGGTAGGCGACGTTCTCCTCGCTTTCCACCGGCCCCACAAAGGTCTTGAACATCAGATTGAACCTGCGCGCCTCGGTTTTTTCGCCGTCGCATTCCGCAACCGTCTTGCGCGAGTCCTTGGGACACGGGGTCTCGGCCAGCTGATCGGCGCGGAACCGGCCTTTGCACGTCTTGCAGTCGACCAGCGGATCCGTGAACGTCTCCACATGGCCGGAAGCCCGCCAAATGTCCGGATGCATGATGATCGTGGCGTCCAGCCCCGCCATGTCGTCACGCTCCTGCGTCATGCTCCGCCACCAGCACTCCTTGATGTTCCGCTTCAACTCCGCCCCCAGCGGACCATAGTCCCAAAACCCGTTGATGCCCCCGTAAATCTCCGACGACTGGAAAATGAAGCCCCGCCGCTTACACAGCGAGACTATCTTCTCCATGAGCAGTTCGTTGCTGTTGGTCTCAGCCATAAAGGCGCGAATCTCCGCGAACACCGCCCGCCTGTCAAGAATCGCCCCGCACCGGAAAAACACGGCCGCGCCTCCGGCGTCCGGCAGGGCGGCGCGCCGTCACATTGGTGAGCCCGTGCCCTGAACTGCCGCACCCCGGCGGCTACCGGCTGACCGGCGCGCGGGCGGGCGCGGAGATTTCGAGCATCCGGTCGATGGGCAGGCGGGCGCGTTTGAGGATGGGGTCGTCGAGGTGGATCTGGGGTGCAAGGCGGGCCATGCAATCGCGCAGTTTCTCGAGCGTGTTCAGCTTCATGAATTTACACTCGCTGCAACGACAACGGTCCGTGGGCGCCGGAAGGCTGTCCGTGACCGCGGGCATGAACGTCTTGCCCGGACACTCCTTCTGGAGGCGATGCAGCATGCCGATTTCGGTCGCAATGATGAACCGCTGCGCCGGGGACTGGCGACAATACGTGACCATCTTCTCCGTCGAGCAGACCTCGTCGGCCAGCACGCGAACCGGCTGGGTGCACTCGGGATGCGCCACGACCGGTGCGTCCGGAAACCGGTGGCGCAGCCGCGCGAGGGCGCCCTGGGTGAACTCCACATGGACGTAACAGTTGCCCGGCCAGAGGGTCATCGGGCGGCCGGTCTGTTCGCGCACCCATGCCCCGAGGTTCTCGTCCGGAACGAACAACAGCTCCCGGTCTACCGGCGCCGCCTGCACGATCCTGACGGCATTGCCGCTGGTGCAGATCACGTCGCTCAACGCCTTGACCTCGGCACTGCAATTGATGTACGAGATCGTGTAGATGCCCGGATGCGCGGCCTGAAACGCCCGCAACTCGTCCGCGGGGCAGCTTTCCTCCAGCGAACAGCCTGCAGCCTTGTCCGGCAACACCACCACCTTCTCCGGATTCAGGATCTTGGCCGTCTCGGCCATGAAATGCACCCCGCAAAACACAATCACATCCGCCGACGTCCCGGCCGCCTGCTGGGAAAGCCCCAGCGAATCCCCCACCACATCCGCAAGGTCCTGGATTTCCGGCACCTGGTAATTGTGGGCGAGGATGACGGCGTTCAGGTCGGCCTTCAGCCTGAGGATTTCACGCGACAGGGCGTCGCGCCGCGCCGGGGTCAGGGGCGGGCTCATGGTGCGTTCGGGCACGGCATCATGCGCGGCCGCATGGGATGGGCCATGATTCACGCGCGCAAGCTATCGCCGCGCGCGCGGCGAGTCAAATCGCGCGGCCCGGGCCGGCTGCAGAGCCGCAATTCTGGGGCGGCGCGCACACATGTGCTGAAGCCGAGGCTCGGCCATTTGTTTGACGAGACCTGCCATAATCGGATCGGCCCGCCTCCAAAGATTATCGGAATGTATGCGCAGGACAATACTGTCGGAATCCTCCGCGACTACGTCGCACTTTGCACTCCATTTCGTTTCGCTGAGTGAAAAATGCAGTCGACTACGGGTATATCGAAGAACGAGTCTGCCCAAAACATTGCCACACTTTCGTCTGTTGACTCCCGTAAGCCGATAATATCTACCGCACGTTTCAAAAGTCCTGCGCTTGTCGGACTTCCACGGGCCGATCAACTATTTGCGGGGATGCTGCATGGGACGTCTACACGTATCCAACGCCAAGGCCAGACCGAGATGGAACCAACCACATAGAACGCATAGAACGCATAGAACCGACCCGCCCCTGAGGGCCCCGAGCGCCCAACTCTCATCGCGCCCACATCTTCCGGCGCTTTCTTTGTGTTCTTTGCGTTCATTGCGGTTCATGGCCCTCCCCGCTCCGCGCACTGCAGCCCAACGTAAAGGTCAGCGACGGGAGCCAGCCGCCGATGACGTTCGATTTGTCTCTGAGCGAATCGGCTGGCTCCCGTTCGCTGCACCGCTCTTGTTGGGCCTCTCCATTTCTTCCTTTCGGTCGAAGTCGCTATTCGTCAGCCACGATGCAGACCGTGATGCAATCATCCGGGAACTCACTGCCGTCCGCCAATGTGAGCCAGCGCGGGGGTCGGACCATAGCAAGTCCCACTGGTAGAACGTCATCCGCATTTTCTTATCGTTAACGAACCGCCTTGCGAACTGTTTTCACGCCCCAGTTTCTCGTTCTAACGATCAACCGCTCGGGCATGGGCATAATTATGTCGAACCGGGTGTGCACCAGGCGCACCCCGTTCTTCGGCCTGCACACGATAAAAAAGCTTAATTTCTTAAATCGAATAAATGCGGGCTAAAAATGAGTTTAGACCACATCTTTAACGTTAACGATTTTCCCATCATGCTGCGAACCAGACATTTGCTCAGGTCCGACCCCGTTTCCCCGTGAACCCTTGCCAACGTCCAGCCCTTACGTTCCACAGGCCGGGCCAGATCTTTGCCTGAAACCTGTTTCACACGGCAAGCTCGATCACGCGGTCGCTGCTCGCCAACTCACCCCCAGGCGTTTCCACCGATAGCCATCCGTCCACCGCCTCCCGAAGGTTACGTGTGACCTCTTCGACTGTCTCGCCTTGCGTCATGCATCCCGGCAGGGCAGGGACCTCGGCCCAATACCCGCCCTCCGCGGCCTTGTGAATGATCGCTTTCAGATTCATGCCGGAAAAGTAGCAGATCGGAAGAATGCGGCAAGTCCCAAGGCTGCCCACATCAGGCTGTCGCACATCCGTTGCCGGCGCCGTGGCATCAACCCCCAGGAATACCTGACCGACGTTCTCCAGCGCCTCCCCTCCCTGAAGATCACCCCAATTGACCAACTGCTGCCTGAGCATTGGAAGCCGTCCTTATTTTTTTGCCCACGATCTTTCTGCCTTCCTGGCGGGTGGGTGGTTCGCCCGTGACCGAGATGGAACCAACCACAAAGAACGCATAGAACGCATAGAACCGACCCGCCCCTGAGGGCCCCGAGCGCCCAACTCTCATCGCGCCTGCGTCTTCCGGCGTTTCTTTGTGTTCTTTGTGTTCTTTGCGGTTCATACCCCTCCCCGCGCCGCGCGCTGCAGGCCAACGCCAAGGATCACCGACCGCCGCTGGAGGCGGGCGCTGGCTCCGAATTGAACGTCCCAAGAACCCGGCGAGTCGAAACTGCAACGCGGGGCGGCGGTTCGTGTGCATCCGCTTGTTCGACATTTTCATTCTTTCTGGTGCTCGGCGGGGAAATAACTGTCCAATATTCCGTAAGGCACTCCATCCTGCTTTTGCAGCTTGATAACGAGAGGAGCTGTGGGATGCGCTGCTGCGTTGGGAATCCCCACCGCCCGTGTCTCGTATCCGTCAGCAGTCACGCCGATCTGCGGAAGAATCCCATGCGTGGTTCCAAACAGTGTCCACTGCGAATAATTCGTAGCGATTGTGATCGTGGCATATCCGCTTTGATCCGTAGTCTCCTTGTCTTTGCGTTGGTGGGCACACGCTGCACGGCACCCCTGCTTCCCCTCTCAGCTGACCGGCTGGCCGCATCCTGGTGACCCGCCGCCGCTCACGGCGAGCGAAAGGGGGGCATTCGGAGGCGCTGCCGTTCAAGATCCGGCGTTGACAGTCGGAACGCGGCTTTTTAGGTTCGGGGCGCGAAGGCTGCGGATGTGCCCCGGGCGTGGCTCGGGGATTTTTCGTGTTGGTGCGGGACGTGCGATTCTATGGCGAACATCATACTTGTGGGCGCCCAGTGGGGCGACGAAGGCAAAGGCAAGATCATCGATGTGCTGACGGAGCAGACGGACATCGTGGTGCGGACGCAGGGCGGCAACAACGCCGGGCACACCGTGTTTGTGGGGAAGCGGAAGTTCGTGCTGCATCTGGTGCCGTCGGGGATTCTGCGGCCTGGGAAGACGTGTGTGATTGGCAACGGCGTGGTGGTGGATCCGCTGGGGCTGGTCGAGGAATTAAGGGCGTTGCGGCGGCTCAAGGTGAAGGTGGACGGCAACCTGTTCATCAGCGAGACGGCGCATGTGGTGTTGCCGTATCACCGCGAGCTCGATGAACAGCGCGAGATTCTGAAAGGCAAGCACCGTCTTGGCACCACCAAGCGGGGGATCGGCCCCGCGTATGGCGACAAGGCGGCCCGCACGGGCCTGCGCATGCTGGACTTGGTGCGCCCGGACGCGTTCGCGCGCAAGCTGCGGATTCGCCTGAAGGAAAACAACGGGGTGCTCAAGGCGTTTGGAGCGCGGCCGCTTTCGTTTGCGGCGGTGCACGACGCGTATCGGAAGGCCGGCGACGCGTTGAGGCCGCACGTGACGAACACGGTGGTGCTGCTGCACCAGGCGATGATGCGCGGCGCGAGCCTGTTGTTTGAAGGCGCCCAGGGGACGTTCCTGGACATCGACCATGGCACTTACCCCTACGTGACCTCCTCGAACACCACCGCCGGCGGCGCCTGCACCGGATCGGGCGTTCCGCCCCATCGCATCGACCGCGTGGTCGGAGTGGTCAAGGCCTACACCACCCGCGTCGGCGAGGGCCCCCTGCCCACCGAGAACGCCGAGATCGCCGACCTGCTCCACGGCATGGGACGCGAGTTTGGCGCCACCACGGGCCGGCCGCGGCGCTGCGGGTGGTTTGACGCGGTGGCGTCGCGGCACGCGGCCATGGTCAATGGGATCGACGACCTGGCGGTGACCAACGTCGACGGCCTCGACACCCTCGAGATGATCCGCGTCTGCGTCGCCTACCGTGTCGCCAACCAGCAGTTCGACTACGTGCCCGGCGACGTCGACCTGCTCAGCCAATGCGAGCCGGTCTACGTGGATTTCCCGGGCTGGCGCAGACCCCTCGACAAGGCCCGCCGCTGGCGCGACCTGCCCGGCCGCGCCCGCGCCTACCTCAACGCGATCGCGGATCTCACCGGCGCCAGGCTGTCGATGGTGTCCGTGGGCCCGGCGCGCGACCAAACCATTGTCCGCTGACGGACGGCGCCCCATGAGCGCAAACGTCCCCCAACTCAGCCCCCAGGCCCGCGCGCTGCTCCCCGCCCACGTCGCCATCATCATGGACGGCAACGGCCGCTGGGCCAAACAGCGCAACCTGCCCCGCGTCGAAGGCCACCGGCACGGCGCCGAGTCCGTCCGGGCCGTGGTGCGGGCGGCGGGCGAGATCGGGATCAAGTATTTGACCCTGTACGCGTTTTCGGTCGAGAACTGGAACCGGCCGAAGGAGGAAGTGGACACGCTGATGAAATACCTGGCCCGCTACCTCAAGCAGGAAGTGGCCGAACTCAACAAATACAACGTGCGCCTCGAGGCCGTGGGCCAAATCTATCGTCTCCCCGAGTTCGTCCAGGAGCAGCTCAAGCAGACCCGGGCGGCGCTGGCCCGGAACCACGGGCTCACCCTCATCCTCGCCCTGAGCTACGGCGCCCGCACGGAAATCGTCGAAGCCGTCCGCAGCATCGCCGCCAAGGCCAGCCAGGGCGCGCTCGACCCGGCGGAAATCAACGAGCAGGTCATCGCCCAGCACCTTTACACCAAAGGCATCCCCGACCCCGACCTCCTCATCCGCACCAGCGGGGAAATGCGGGTCAGCAACTTCCTCCTCTGGCAAATCTCCTACACCGAGTTCGTCGTCACCCCAACCCTGTGGCCGGACTTTCGCAAACCGCAGTTTTTTGACGCGCTCGAGGAATATACCCGGCGCCACCGCCGGTTTGGGGGGGTGGGATGACCGCCACGCCGCCGTCCGCGTTGCCGACCAGGCGCCAGGTGTTTTTCCGGCGGCTGTTGAGTTTTGTGGTGCTATGGGCGGTGGTGCTGGGGGCGATGTTCTCGGGCAGCGCGCTCCTCTCGAATTACGTCTTTCTGGTCATCATGATGGCCCTGGCCGGCTTCGGCCTGGCGGAATTCTACGGGCTGGTTGAAAAGCGCGGGTTGGCATGTTTCCAGGGCTGTGGCATCGCGGGCGGCGTCCTGCTGATGCTCGGCACGTTCCTGCACGCCACGGGCAGGCTTGGCCTCTTCGACACGCCCTCACGCATCAACGACTTCGAGTCGCTGTTCCTGATCGTGTTCGTGCTTGGGCTGTGCGTCCGGCAATTCGTGTCGCGCTCCCAGACCACCGGCTTGGTCGCCATCTCCACGACGCTGTTCGGCTTGATGTATGTGCCCTGGCTGCTGAATTTCATCCAGAAAATCCACTTCTTCCCCACCCTCGCCGGCAACGGCAAGTTCTATGTGCTGTATTTCATCGTCGTCACCAAGTTCAGCGACTGCGGCGCCTATCTGGTGGGCTCGCTCGTCGGGCGGCACAAGATGATCCCCCGCGTCAGCCCCGGCAAGACGTGGGAAGGTTTTGGCGGCGCCATCCTGGGCTCGGTGCTGGCCAGCCTGCTCTTCGCCGCGCTGGCCGGCGACCACCTCCGCGGCATGAACCCCAGCCATGCCGTTCTGCTCGGCGCCCTGCTGGGCGTGGCGGCGGTCGTGGGCGACCTGATCGAGTCCACCTTCAAACGCGAAGTCGGCGTCAAGGATTCCGGGCGGTTCTTTCCGGGCATTGGGGGAATCCTCGACTTGCTGGACAGCCTGCTGTTCAATGCGCCGCTGATGTATCTCTACCTGCGGCATGTGCTGACCCACCCATGAAAAACGTCGTCCTCCTCGGCTGCACCGGCTCCATCGGCGCCAGCACCCTGAAAGTCGCCGGCGATCTTCCAGACCGTGTGCGCCTCCTGGGGCTGGCCGCGGGCAACAACGTCGAACTGCTCCTCGAACAAACCCGCCAGCACCGCCCCGAAGCCATCTCCATCAGCGACCCCGAAAAAGCCCGCACCCTGAGAGACGCCCTCGGCACCAGCACCGAGGTGTATGCCGGGCCGGAAGGATTGCTCCGCCTGGCCACCCTCCCCGCCGCCGATATCGTCCTCGTCGCCATCGTCGGCACCGCCGGGCTCCACCCCGCCCTCGCCGCCATCCGCGCCGGCAAAGACATCGCCGTCGCCTCCAAGGAAATCCTCGTCATGGCCGGCGAAATCGTCATGCGCGAAGCCGAAAAAAACGGCGTTCGCGTGCTGGCGGTCGACAGCGAGCATTCCGCCATCTTCCAGTGCCTTGACGGCAAACCCGCCGCATCGGTCCGGCGCTTGTGGCTGACAGCGTCCGGCGGGCCGTTCCGCACCACGCCGAAAGCCGAGTTCGCGTCGATCACCGTGGAGCGCGCCTTGAAGCATCCGTCGTGGGTGATGGGCCGGAAGATCACGATCGATTCGGCCACCCTGTTCAACAAGGGCCTCGAAATGATCGAAGCCCGCTGGCTCTTCGGCCTCGATATCGGCCGCGTCGGCGTGATCGTCCACCCCCAAAGCGTCGTCCATTCCATGGTCGAATTCGTCGACGGCTCCATCCTCGCCCAGCTCTCCACCCCCGACATGTGCCTCCCCATCCAATACGCCCTCACCTACCCCGACCGCGTCCCCAGCGAACGCGTCCAAACCCGCCTGCCCCAAATCGGCAGCCTCACCTTCGAGGAACCCGACCCGGAGCGTTTCCCCGCCCTGAACCTCGCCCGGCACGCCGCCCAAGTCGGCGGCACCCTGCCCGCCGTGTTCAACGCCGCCAACGAAATCGCCGTCGATATCTTCTGCAACCGCCAAATCCGCTTCGACCAAATCCCCGATGTCGTCGCCCAGGTGATGCGCCAGCACACCCCACAACCCCATCCCACCCTCGACCAGATCCTCGCCGCCGACGCCTGGGCGCGCGAGGCTGCCTTGCGCCATCGCGCGCCCTGATCCCCCTCCGCAGGCGCCGGCTAGGCCCCAACGGCGCTCTTCCAGGCCATCTTGTAGTTGTCGATGGCCTTGCCGAAGGAGCCGCAGGCAAATTCGATGTCGCCCCTGATCAATGACATCACGGCATTGATGATCTTGAAGGTGACGACGCCTCCCGTCCGATCGAGGGCGTCCTGGATCGCAATCACGGCGATCTCACGGTCGACGCGGACCACTCGCAAAACCAGCCGCATGACATGGGGCTGGGAGGCGACCAACGGCAGCATCTCGCCGACGGCACTCTTCTCGTTTGTAAACACGCTCTCGCCGAGCGTGCCCGGCCGCGGGCGGGAGTCGTCGGCCCAGTTGGCAGGATCAGTCGCCGCGTCCAGGTACTGAATCGCCGCCGCGAACCTCTCGAGATCCCCGGGCACATCCGCCTCCGCCGCCATCGACGCGAGTTGCTCGCGAACCCAGATCTTGGCCTGGCGCGGCTCCAGCACGGGCGCCTCCACGGTGATGTTGAACGTGCACGAGGCGGTGTTGCCAGCGCCGTCGGTTGCGGTGCAGGTGACAGGAGTCGTGCCGATCGGGAAAAGACTGCCCGAGGACGGTTCGCACGTGAACGGGAGGGTCGTACAATTGTCGAGCGTGCCAACAGCAAAATCGACAATGGCGCCTGTGCCATCAGCCGTGGTGACCGTGCTGTCGGCGGGACACGAAATCGTTGGCGGTTCTAGATCGATGACTGTTACAACGAAGGTACAGGAATCAACATAGTTGTTGTTGACGTCATAGGCGGTGCAGGTGACCGGGGTGGGCTCGATGACAAGAAACTGGGAACCCGAAGCTGGAACGCACTCAACAGTGGTAATAGTGGTCGCCCCTGACGGCGGGGTCGGCGTGGTGAACTCGACGGTGGCGTAACACTTGCCGGCATCGGTCGTGACAGTGATGTCGGGAGGGCAAATTATGGTATTCTGCCCGAGTGCCTGGGATTGTGCGGACACCCAGGCTGCGCCGGCCACGGCCAACCAGAGCAGCAGGCGGCGAACGGTTGTGGGGATAGCGAGACGCAGGGACGCCGAGTCCGAGCGGGTGTTGTGGGGATGGAGTTGAATCATTTCCATACTACAGTTGATGCGCAGGGTTTCTGTTGCAGTCCGCCGCAGCCGCGCCGGCGTCGCTCCGAAGGGGGCACGACACCGCAGCGGCCATGGGACGGTTCTGAGCCGGTCACCGGCTAACCGTGGCGAGGTTTATGAGGGAACGTGCGAACCGGCGCAAGCATGATTTGCGCGGGGAGAAATCTGGAAATCTGCGGAAAGCCGTTTCCGGCGCCCGAACCGTTGCGTTGCGCCTCGCGCGTCCCGCGGACCGCAACGCGAGCCGCGACTTCCCGGAACCGGACACGGGGGTGTCCGCAGTGTCTTGCGGGGGTGTCTGAGGATGGGACAGGGGGATGGGGGCACGGCCTTGGAAACCGCCGAAAAGGGGTGGAAATCGTGCATGGCCTGCCGGCTGCTTTTGGAGCGTCGTTGCTATGCGATTCACCATGCCAAGGGAAGGGGTTTCATCTGGATTCGCGGGGCCCGCAGGCCGGCTGCTTGTGATGGCCGCGCTGGCCGGCGGGTTGGGCGCATCGACCCTGCGAGCCGCCACGTTCACCGTGACCACCACAGCGGATGCCGGCCCCGGCTCGTTTCGCCAGGCAATCGTCGACGCGAACCAGGCGGCCGACGCCGACCGGATCGAATTCGACATCCCGGGCGAAATCCCGCACGTGATCGCGGTGGCAACGGCGCTCGACCCCATCATCTACCCCGTCGAGATTGACGGCTACACGCAACCCGGCGCGGCGAAAAACACGCTGCCGATCGGCAACAACGCTGTCCTCGCCATCCAGCTGTCGACCGACGCCGCCCATGCCGCAGCCGGTCTCGAGATCCGCAGCGCCGGGTGCGCCGTGCGCGGCCTGTCGATCACCGCGTTCCGGGGCGACGGTCTGTCGGTGCTCTCGCCGGGCACGGTGGTGGTGGAGGGCAATTTCATCGGCGTGGCGCCGGACGGGGTGACGGCGCAGCCGAACGAGGGGGCGGGCATTCGTTGCGCCAGCGGCCGGGCGTGGGTGGGCGGGGCGATGCCGGAGCAGCGCAACGTCATTGCGGGGAACCTGGATGGGGGCATCGTGATCGACAATTCGCCGGACAACTTCGTCCTGGGAAATTACGTGGGAACCGATGCCTCGGGACGCCTGCCCCTCGGCAACGGCGGTGCCGCGATCCGCATCCTGAATCCAGGCGCGACCGGCAACCGGATTGGCGGGGCGGAGTTGGGGGAAGGGAACGTGATTGCGGCGGGCACCGGCACGGGAAGCACGAACCACGGCGTTTACATTGAGAGCGCCGGCACGAACACGGTGGCGGGCAACTTCATCGGCACCGACGTCACCGGCACCAACGCCCTGCCCAACGCCGGAAGCGGCGTTTGCATCCTGAACGCCACGGGCACGACGATCGGCGGCACCGCGCCCGGCGCCGGCAACGTGATCGCCTTCAACACCGGCGCGGGCGTCAGTGTGCTCAGCCACACCCGCAACGCGGTCCTGGCGAACTCGATTCATGACAACGGCGGCCTGGGCATTGACCTGGGCACGTCGGGGGTGGCTGCCAATGACATCGGCGACTCGGACGCGGGCGCGAACCAACTGCAGAACTGGCCAATGCTGGCCGCCGTGACCAATGACGGCACGGCCACGGAAATCCACGGCACCCTCGGCAGTCTCCCCAACCAGACTTTGCGGATCGAGTTCTTCGTCAGCCCGGCCCCGGACGCCACCGGCCATGGCGAGGGCAAAACCTACCTGGGCTTCACCAACGTCACCACGGATGCCGCGGGCAGCGCCCCGTTTGTGGCCGTGGTTGGCGGCGGCAACCTCTTCGACCAAGTTGTGACCGCCACCGCCACCGACGCCGACAACAACACGTCCGAGTTCTCGCTGGCCCAGTCGGTTTTCCTGGCCGCCCCGCCAATCATCACCTATCCGCCCCGGGACGCCTTCGTCTGGCGATTTGGCGAGACGAACTATTTGATGGTGCTGGCCCAAAGCTCGGCGCCGCTCTGGTATCAATGGTACCGCGAAGGCGTGCCCATCCCGGACCAGACCAATCGCACCCTGTGGTTCTACGGCGTGCAACCCTCGGACCTCGGCGTCTATTCGGTCGTCGTCCGCAATGCCTATGGCGCCGTCGATCCCTTGTCGGCTGCGCTCCGAACCGCCCCGAATTCGGGTCTGGTCGGGGTGAGCACCCTGGTGGACACGGGCCCCGGCTCGCTGCGCCAGGCGATCCTCGACGCCAACACCAGCGCCGTGCCGGCAACCATCTATTTCAACCTCGCGGGCAGCAGCCCGTTCACGCTGACACTCGCCTCGCCGCTGCCCCCGATCGAGCAGCCCACGGTCCTGGACGCCACGCTCCTGCCCGGTTACGCCGGCCAGCCCCTGCTCGAATTGGACGGTGGCGGCCTGGCAGGCGACGGCTTGGTCATCGCCGCCGGCCACTGCACGGTCCGCGGCCTGGCGATTGGCTTTTTTGGTGGATCGGGCATCCGCGTGGAGGGCGGCGGCACCAACCAGTTCGAAGGCAATTACCTCGGCGTGCGTGCGGACGGCATCACCGCGTGGCCCAACGCCCAACACGGCCTGCTTCTCGTCAATTCCGCCGGCAACCGCATCGGCGGGGAACCGGGGGCGGGCAATGTGATTTCCGGCAACGCGGGCGACGGCATCCACGTGGACGGCGACGGCGCGGCGGGCACAGTGATCCGGGGGAACCTGGTGGGCACCGACGCCAGCGGGTTGCAGCCGCTGGGCAACAGCCATTCCGGCGTCCATGTGAGCGGCGGAGCCACTCACGTCGTGGGCGGCCCGGCGCCGGGCGACGGCAACCGCATTGCGCATAATGGCCGCAACGGGGTGCTGGTGTTTTCCGGGCAATGCGCCCTCCGGGGCAACGCCATCTACGCCAACGCCGCGCAGGGCATCGACCTGGGAGGCGACGGCGTGACGCCCAATGACACATCCGATTCCGATGCCGGTCCGAATGAGCTGCAAAACACCCCCGAAATCCTCAGCGCCAGCCACGGGCCGTCCGGCACCAGCGTCTCGGGCACACTTCACAGCTCGCCGAACACCGTGTTCCGCATCGAGTTCTTCGGAGGTGCCGCCTGCGGCCAGGCCGAACGGGTGCTCGGCTCAGTGGAAGCCGTTGCCGACGCGTCCGGCGACGCGCTGTTTTCGGCTGCGGGATTGGACGGCGACGCGTCGGGGCTGTATGTGTGCGCGACGGCAACGGATCCGGAAGGCAACACGTCCGAGCTGTCGCCGTGCGGGCTGGCGCCCACGCCGCCGGTCTTCGTCACGCAACCGCTCAGTCAAACCGTTGCCGAGGGGGCGACGGTGGTGTTTGAGGCCGGCTATTCGGCGATCGGTCCCGTGACGGTGCAATGGCGGCTGAACGGCGTCAACATCAAGGACGCCACCAATGCCGTCCTGATCCTGGAAAACGTCCAGGCCACCCAGTCCGGCACCTACTCCGTCGTCGTGTCCACCCCCGCCGGCGCCGCCAGCAGCGCCGGCGCGGTGCTCACCGTTGAACTGCCGAGCCTGGATTTCAAGGACGATTTCGGGGCGCTGACCAGGCTGAACAGCGCCAGCGGCGCCGGACGCGGCAGCAACCTGGTCGCCGACGCGCAGGCGGATGAGCCGCTGCACGCCGGCAAGACCGGCGGCGTGTCGGTCTGGATCGCCTGGCAAGCCCCCGAAACCGGCATCGCCACCTTCACCACCGCCGGCAGCACCTTCGACACCCTGCTCGCCATCTATACCGGCACCGTCCTCACCAAGGTGGCCGAGGTGGCCAGCGACGACGACAGTGGCGGCTTCCACACCAGCGCCGTCCAGTTCAATGCCGCCGCAGGCGTCCAATACAAAATCGCCGTCGACGGCTTCGGCGCGGCCCGGGGCGCGGTGGTGTTGAATTGGAGCCTGGAACCCACCTCCCAAACCCTGCCGGTCATCATCAGCCACCCGGCCAGCCAGACGCTCGCCCCCGGCGACACGGCGCTGCTCACCGTGGCCGCCACGGGCACGGCCTTGACCTACCAGTGGTTCTTCGAGAACCAACCGATCCCGGGCGCCGTGGGCAACACCCTGACGCTCGACGGCCTGGGCCAGGCGCACGTGGGGGAGTATGTCGTGCGCGTGAGCAATGCCGTCCGCTCCGTGAAAAGCCGCGCGGCGCACCTGGAGCTGGCCGCCGACCTGGGCGGCGTCTCGCAAGCCCGGTCCGCCAACAAGTTCCTCGACGGTCTCGGCACCGCGCTGGTCCCATGAACACCCGCTCCCTGCGCATCCCGGCCCGCTTCCCCGTGAGCATCCTGCCCGCGGTTGCCGCCCTGCTGGCCGTGATCACCGCATTCCCCGCCGCCGCCGCCATCCCCGCCCGCGGCTACACCGGCACCCAGATCTTCAGCACCGTGGGCGCCGACAAGGACGAGGGCGAACCGAACCACTGCGGGGAGCCGGGCGGGGCGTCCAGTTGGTTCTTCTACCAGGCACCCACCAACGGCGTGATGGTCATGGACACCCTCGGCAGCAGCTTCGACACCGTCCTGGCGGTGTACACCGGGCCGGGCACGAACTTCGAAAGCCTGGTGCCGGTGGCGTGCAACAACGACGCCGGCGAGACGGCCACCTGGAGCCGCGTCACCTTCGCCACCACGGCCGCCACCGTCTATTACGTGGCCGTGGACGGCGTGGGCGGCGTGAGCGGGACGGTGCAACTGAATTACGAGCTCACCGCCCATGAGCCGCTGACCATCACGACGCAGCCGCAGAGCCAGGTGGTGGGCATCGCCTCCACGGCAACCTTCACCGTCCACGCCACCGGCACGGGCCCTCTGAACTACCAGTGGCGCCGCAACGGCACGCCCCTGACCCATCCCAACTCCAACACGCTCCTGCTCCCGGGCGTGCGCAGCGAGGACGAGGCGGAGTATGTGGCGGTGGTCAGCGACTTCAACGGCTCGACCTCAAGCGCCCCCGCCACCCTGACCGTCTGCAGCGTGGTGCCGGCCACCAATCACGTGGCCGTGGAACAGGTGTGGCTCGAAGGCCAACCATGCATGCGCGTGGCGGGCCACGCGGCCGCCGGCGCCGTGCTCGAAGCCTCCAGCGACCTGCGCCAGTGGCAGCCCGTCTGCACCAACCAATCCGCCCTGGGCCTGTTCAGCTTCGACGACCCCGCCCTCATGCCCCGACGCTTCTACCGAATCCTGCTGCCGTAGCCCCGCCGCCAAACGCCCCCCGCGCGGCCGCGCAGCCCGGCGTCCGGGCGGCGCCTCACGCGCTTTTGCTTTGCGGTCGCAACGCCAGGCCGGATACGCTGCCCCAAGCCACACGCGATGACGGCCACGAACGACGACACGAACAACGGCATGGATTCCGAATCCACCCCAGACCCGCCCGTGCCCATCCCCATCACAGGCGAACTCGACCTGCACACGTTCCAGCCGCGCGAGGTCAAAGAAGTCGTGGCCGCCTACCTCGACGAGTGCCGGAAGCGCGGCATCCTCACGGTGCGAATCGTTCACGGCAAGGGAATCGGAAACCTGCGCCGCACCGTGCACGCCCTCCTGGAACAGATGCCCGGCGTCGAATCCTTCGCGCTGGCCGGCGAATCCTTCGGCGGCTGGGGCGCCACCATGACCCGCCTCCGCCCCCTGCGCCCGCTGCACCCCGCCACCGAGATGCCGCAGCCCGATGCGCCGGACCGGCACCGGAAATCTTGAACACCGAATTGTGTGGTTTTCGGGGGGGCCTTTCTGGTAGACTCCGGATCATGGCTCGAAAATACTCGACCGGCAAACCGACGGGCCAGGAACCCGCCGAGCCGGAACATGGCACGATGCGGGACGTGGAACAGCTTTTTGGAATCAGCCGACGCGTCTGCGAACAGAAAGTGCGGGATGGAACGTTTCAGAGTGTGGTGTTTAGCGAGGCGGGCTCGCGAAAGAGCACGCGGCTGATCTACCTCGACAGCGTGCGCCGCTACCTGCGCCGCCAGCAGGCGACGCAATACCCTTGACGCCTCGACCCTGTTGCCTGCGGATCGCTTGGATCTGCCGGAAAACCGGACCCGGCACGGGCAACGCCGGAAACGCGGCCCGAGGCCGGTTGGCGGCCGATGCTGGTCTTGATCATTTCAGATGAATTTCCGGGCAGACAAATGGTCTGATAGAATGGACGATGCTGGTTAGGCGCGGGTTAGTTGCGCACGGCCCCAACCCTGGTTCCTCACCCAACAGGTTGTGCAACGGCAACTGACCCGGCCCTAAATGTTGTGGTTTGGGCTTTACTTTCGACGGTTCTTGGGATTTCATTGGGCCGTTGACGTTTACGGACGAATCGAATGTACCTGAAAAATCTGACGGTTCTGGGTTTCAAGTCTTTCGCGGACAAGACATCGCTGAGTTTCCAGCCCGGGGTGACGGCCATTGTGGGGCCAAACGGCTGCGGCAAATCGAACGTGTCGGACGCGATCCGTTGGGTGTTGGGGGAGCAGTCGGCCAAGGCGATGCGCGGCGGGGAGATGGCCGATGTGATTTTCAACGGCACGGACGGGCGCAAGCCGCTGGGGATGTCGGAGGTGTCGCTGACGATTGGCGGGGTGGATGCGGAGCACCTGGTGGCGGCGGGTGTGGAAGTGGCCTACAACGAAGTGACGGTGACGCGCCGGATCTTTCGGGACGGCACGAGCGAGTATTTCATGAACAAGACGCCCTGTCGGCTGAAGGACATCCAGCAGCTGTTCATGGGGACCGGCGTGGGGCGTGCCAGCTACAGCATGATGGCGCAGGGCAACATCACCCAGCTGCTTTCCAGCAAGCCCGAAGACCGCCGCCTGGTGTTCGAGGAAGCCGCCGGCATCACCAAATACAAAGCCCAGAAACGCGAGGCCCTGCACAAACTCGACGCCACCGACCAAAACCTCCTCCGGGTCGAGGACCTGATCCGGGAGGTCAAGCGCCAGATCATCTCGCTCCAGCGCCAGGCCGGCAAGGCCCGCCGCTACAAGCAGCTGATGATCGAATTGCAACACCTCGACACCCAGTTCGCCCGGCACCAGTTCGATGTGCTCCAGGCCGACATGGACCAGCGCCAGGCCGCCCTCCGGCAGTGCCGCCAGGACATCGAGCACGCCACCGACGAAGTCCTGCGCCGCGAACATGAACTCGCGCAGCTCCGCACCCGCCTTTCCGAACTGGAACACGCCATCAGCCAGCACCAGCAGCGCGCCGTCGAACTCAAGGCCCAGGCCGACCACCACCGGAGCCGGATCCAGTTCAACGAGGAACGCATCCGCGAAACCGAAAGCCAGCACGGCAGCGCCCTCCACGAAATCGCCCTGGCCGAAGAACGCTGCCGCGCCGCGCGCGAGGAACAGGCGTCCCTGGCGGAAGGACTCGCGTCGGCCACTGCGGCGCTGGGCGCGCAGCGCCAGGCCCTGCAAACCAAACACGACGCGATGCGGCAGGTCGAAACCGCGCTTCGGGAAAACCAGGAGGCCCTGCGGCAGGCGCAGGCGGCGGCCTTTGCCCAGGCCCAGCAGCTCACACGCGTTCGCAACGAAATCACCGCGCTGGACCTCCTGACGCAGGGCAACGCGGTGCGGCTGGAGAAGCTCTCGGCCGAAAAGATCCAACTCGAGGAGGAACGCGCGCGTCTCGAAGACCGGCTGCGGCAGCACGCGGCGGATTCGGAGCTTCAGCGGCTGAGCGTCCAGGCGCAGCGGGGCACGCTCGAGCAGCGCCAGCAGCGGCTGGGGGAACTCCAGGACCAGCTCGCGGCAGCCACGCGCGACTTGGACGCCGTCCTGCATCAACAGTCCGAAAAGCGGTCGCGGCTTCATGTGCTGGAGCAGCTGCACGCCGAGCACGAAGGCTATGGGGCCGGCACCCTGGCGGCCCTCCAGCAAGCCGAGTCCGTGATGGGCTCCCTCGCCGACCGCATCCGCGTGCCCGACCCGTACGTCAAGGCGATCGAATCCGCCCTCGGCCACCACCTCCAGGCGGTCATCACCAGGGCGCCCGAAGCCGCCCAGCGCATCCTTGAAGACCTCAGCGCAAACCGGCGCGGACGCGCCAGCATCGCGTCGCTCGCCCTGTTCAACGGCCACGCCGCCGAGCCGCTGCCGCTGGCCGACGTGGACTCGCCCGACTGGCTGCCCGTGGCCGAGGCCGCGGCGGGCGACGAGGCCGCGACACCGGACGCGCCGGTGCGTGCGGCCAGCGTGGTGGAAGCCGAACGCACCGTGCGCCCGCTGGTGGCGCGGCTGCTGGGGATGACTCGGATTGTGCCGGACCTGGCGGCGGCGACCCGGGCCTGGCGGGAGCATGACGGGGCGTTTCATTACGTGACGCTCTCGGGCGAACTGCTCAGCCGGCATGGCGTGTATACCGGCGGCGCCACCAACGGCGCCGCGACCCCCGCCACCTCCATCCTCGGCCGCAAAAACCACATCGCCCAGCTCCGCACCGAACTGGACCGCCTCCAGGACACCATCGCCACCCTGAGCCGCCACAAGGGCGCCCTCCAAAGCGACCTCACCGAACTTGAGGCCGGCCTCCAGGAAACCCAAACCGCCCTGCGCGCCCAGGAGGTCGCCATCGCCACCAGCCAAGGCGAGTGCCACGCCCTCCAAAATGCGCAGCGCCTCCTCCAGCAGAGAATCGAAACCGTCGTCTACGAAGTGCAAAGCCTCGCGTCCCAGGATGACCAGACCCGGGAGCAGCGCGCGAGCCTGGCCGCCCAGCTGGCGGAACTGGAAACGGCCGAACACTCCAGCCAGCGCCAGGTCGCCGATGCCGCCGCCGCCCTGGACAGCCTGCGCCAGGAGCGCGACACCCTCCAGGCGGAGCTCACCGAAACCAAGGTCGCCGTGGCAACGCAGGAACAACTGTGCGCCGCCCTCCAGCAGCGACAGGCCCCGCTCGAAGCCCGCATCCAGGAGCTGACCCACCTCGCCGACCAGCGCCGCGAGGACATCGGCGCCTTCGCGCGCCGCAAGACGCAGTGCGACGAGGCCATCGCCGAATCCCGCCGCCGGATCATCGATCTGGAACGCGACCAGGAGCGGATCCGCCAGCAGGCCGCCGACGGCGATGCGCAGAAACAAGCTCTCGACGCCGACCTCGACACCCGCGAAAACGCCTTGCGCGCCCTGCGCCGCCGCCTCGAGGAACTCCAGCAGCACCGCGGCGCCCTCGAGATCGAGCTCGCCCAAAACACCATGGCGGCCCAGAACCTGCGCGACCGCATCCGCCAGAAATACCAGGTCAACCTGGACGACGTGCGCAGCGAATGCATCACCATCACGCTCGCCGAGGGCGGCCCGCCGAAGGTGGAAACGCTCACCCCGGAGGCGATGGCGGCGGCGGGGGTTTCGACGGACTGGGAGGCGGTGGCGGGGCAGGTGACCGGGCTGCAGCAGCGCCTCGACGAGATGGGGCCGGTGAACCTGGTGGCCATCGAGGAGTATGAGGCGACCGAGCAGCGCCACCAGTTTTTCACGCGCCAGCATGACGACCTCGTCCAGGCCAAGGCCCAGTTCCTCGAGGCCATCCAGCGCATCAACCGCCAGACGCGGCAGATGTTCACCGACACCTTCGAGCGCATCCGTGAGAATTTCCGGCTCATGTTCGCGGAGATCTTCGGCGGCGGCAAGGCCGACCTGATCCTGGTCCATGACGCCGACGTGCTCGAAAGCGGCATCGACATCGTCGCCCGGCCGCCGGGCAAACAGCTCCAGAGCATCTCCCTGCTCTCCGGCGGCGAACAGACCATGACCGCCGTCGCCCTCCTGTTCTCGATCTACCAGGTCAAGCCCAGCCCGTTCTGCGTGCTCGACGAACTGGACGCGCCTCTCGACGAATCGAACATCACCCGCTTCATCCGCATCCTGCAACGGTTCCTGGACCAGTCCCAGTTCATCATCATCACCCACAACAAACGCACCATCGGCATGGCCGACGTTCTCTACGGCATCACCATGCAGGAACAGGGCGTCAGCAGGATCGTCAGCGTCAAGTTCCACAAAGCCGGCGAATCGGTCGCCGACCACAAAGCCCAATCCATCGAAACCCCCGTCCCCGGCGCGCCCCTGGAGGACCAGGAGGACAAGGCCCAGCCCCGCGAGGAAACCCTCGAAGTCGTCATGGCCAAGTGAAACGCCCCCGGACCGGGCCCCGTGCCTTCGAGGGTCGAGGATCGTCCCCGGCCGGCCCACGGGTCCGACTCGCGTCCACGCCTTGGAAGGTTCGCGGGACGCACGCGCGCCATCCCCGCAGGGCCCTTACAGAACTGTAATCCCCTGGAAAGGGTGGGGTTATCCGCGTGTGGCAACTTGCGGCCGAGCTTGTGGTTTAACCTAAGTGACGACGGAAACGATAGAGCACAAAAAACACGAGAACACAACGACAGCCATGAAAACACGCATGCACCCGTGGATCCAACGTTTGCCCCGCCTGGCCATGATCGGCGCAGCCCTGCTGGCCGCGTCCACCGTGGCCTTCACCGTCGCCTCCGGCGACGCCACCCCATCCTCCGAATCCAAACAGGGCGGCACCCCGCCCAAGGTCGACCTGGCCGTCAACCCGGCACCGCCCCCGCGCGACACCACCATCCAGGCCAGCTTCGCGCCCGTCGTCAAGAAAGTCAGCCCCAGCGTCGTGCGGGTCTTCACCACCACCAAAAGCAAACAGGCGTCCGTGTCCGAATTTCCCGGCTTCGACCACCCGTTGTTCCGGCGGTTTTTCGGCGAGGAAGGGCAGGGGAACCGGCAGTACCGGTTCTACACGCCGCCGCAGCGCGGGGTGGGTTCCGGGGTGATCGTGACGCGGGACGGCTACATCCTGACGAACAACCATGTGGTGGAGAACGCCGACGAGGTCAAGGTGGCGCTCAATGACGGGCGGGAACTGACCGCCAAAGTCATCGGCAAAGACCCGAAAACCGATGTGGCCGTCCTCAAAGTCGACGCCAGGGATCTGCCGAACATCGAACTCACCGACAGCGACCAGATTGAGACGGGCGACATCGTGCTGGCCCTGGGAAACCCGTTTGGCATCGGACAAACGGTCACCATGGGCATGGTCAGCGCCACGGGACGCGCCACGCTCGGGCTGGACTATGAAGACTTCATCCAGACCGATGCCGCCATCAACCCGGGCAATTCCGGCGGCGCCCTGGTCGACGTCCAGGGGCGCCTGGTCGGCATCAACACGGCCATCCTCAGCCGCAGCGGCGGCAACCAGGGCATCGGTTTCGCCATCCCCATCAACCTCGCCCGCGAAATCATGGAAAGCCTCGTCCGATACGGCAAGGTCACCCGCGGCTACCTGGGAGTCATGATTCAGGACCTCACCCCCACGCTGGCCAAGGAATTCAAGCTCGACGACCGCAAGGGCGTCCTGATCGGCGAGGTGCTGCCCAACGGGCCCGCCGCCAAGTCCGGCTTGAAAGACGGCGACGTCGTGCTCGAATACAACGGCAAACCGGTCATCGACAGCCGCCGCCTCAAACTCGAGGTCGCCCGCACCCGTCCCGGCGAGACAGTCCCGGTCAAGATCTGGCGCGACGGCGACACCCGGGTGATCAAGGTCACCCCGAAAGAACTGCCCGGCTCCGGCGAGCTGGCGCGCGGCGACACGACTGCCGGGGATTCCGGCGAACGCCTCAAGGGGGTCGCCGTCAGCGACCTCGACCGCCAGGTCCGCCAGGAATTGAACGTGCCCGACCATGTCCAGGGCGCCGTGGTCACCGATGTCGCACCCGACTCGGCGGCCGCCAGGGCCGGCTTGCAGCCGGGGGACGTCATCATGGAAATCAACCGCACCAGGGTCAAAAGCGCCGACGAAGCCGTCCGGCTCACCGAAGGCGGCCGCGAGGACAGGACGACCCTGCTGCGCATCTGGAGCAAGGGCGGCAGCCGCTACCTGGTGGTGGACGAAAGCGAATGATCCGGCCGGCGGGTTGGCGGGCCTGCGCGCGGGCGCACGCGTCCTTCTCACCGCGGCCTTTCCCGGCGCGGGGAAGCCCGCGGTCCGACGACGAACCGCGCACTTTTCCTTGCTCCGGCAACGGCTTTGCACATGATGGGCGACGGCATGCGCATATTGGTGGTCGAGGATGACCCGAAGATCGCCTCGTTTGTGGTGAAGGGGTTGAAGCAGGCGGGATTCGCGGTGGACCAGTGTGGCGACGGCGAGGCGGCGCTGGTCCTGGCCGAGACGACGGCCTACGACGCG
This sequence comes from Verrucomicrobiota bacterium, assembly GCA_016935555.1. Classification (GTDB taxonomy): domain Bacteria; phylum Verrucomicrobiota; class Verrucomicrobiia; order Limisphaerales; family JAFGQR01; genus JAFGQR01. The sequence goes on along the minus strand of JAFGQR010000154.1, from coordinate 16,550 downwards.
CTGATTGTGGACCTGATGCTGCCCAGGCTGGACGGCCTGAGCCTCATCCAGCGGCTGCGCAGCCGGAAACTCGGCACGCCCGTCATCATCCTCAGCGCCAAAGCGTCCGTGGACGACCGCGTGAAGGGGCTGCAGGCCGGCGGCGACGATTATCTCACGAAGCCGTTTGCATTTAGCGAGCTGCTGGCGCGCATCCAGGCGCTGATCCGGCGGGCGACCCGGGCTGCGGAACCGACGCGCCTGGTCGTCGGCGACCTCACGCTGGACCTGATCCGGCGGGAAGTCATGCGGGGCGCGGAGGTCATCGAACTCCAACCGCGCGAGTTTGCCCTGCTCGAATACCTGATGCGCAACTCCGGGCGGACGGTCACCAAGACGATGATCCTGGAGCACATCTTCGACTACAGTTTCGATCCGCAGACCAACGTGGTGGATGTGCTGGTGCACCGGCTGCGCAGCAAGGTCGATCCGGAGAGGACCCGGCTGCAAACCCTGCGGGGCGTGGGCTATGCGCTTCGACCGGCTTAAACGCATCCCGCGCCGGTTCGTTTTCCGGCTCAGCCTGGGCTATGCGCTGATTTTCACCGCCAGCACCGCCGCGCTGTTCGTCCTGGCCTACTTCCTCGTCGCGCAGGAGTTCCAACGCAAAGAACAGGAGGTCATCCTGTCCCGGCTGCGCGAGTATGCGGCCGTCTACCAGGCCGGCGGCTTCAACGCCCTCAAGGAACGCGCCGCCCGCGACAACAACCCCGCCGACGAACGCTCGTTCTACGTCAGCCTCGTCAGCCCCCTCAAGGTGGTCCGGCCCGTCCTGGTCCCCCGGGATTGGGGCACCTTCCGCCTCGAGCCGGGCGTGTTCGATCTCTGGCGCGAGTTCGAAATCAACCGTGTTCCCCAAGACGCGCAGAAGGACTTCGCCCTCGCCTGGATGCCCATGCCGGACGAGGCGATTCTCCAGGTCGGGCGCAGCACAAACAGCCGGAAGATCCTCTGGGCGCCGTTTCGCAAGACCATCCTGCCGGCGGCAGCGGCAATGGCCCTGCTCGGCCTGAGCGCCGGCGCCTTCTTCGCCCACCGCGCCATGCGCCCCGTCCGCCAAATCGTCGCCACCGCGCGCGCCATCGTCCATACCGGCCGTCTCGATGCCCGGGTGCCCTCGCGCAAGGCCGACAACGAACTCAACGAGCTGGTCCGGCTCTTCAACACCATGCTCGACAAGAACCAGGCCCTGATCGTCGCCATGCGCGAATCGCTCGACAACGTCGCCCACGACCTGCGCACGCCCCTCACCCGGCTGCGCGGGGCGGCGGAAATGGCCCTGCAGGACCACGCGAATCCCGACGCCGCGCGGGAAGCCCTCGCCGATTGCGTCGAGGAGTCCGAACGCGTCCTCAGCATGCTCAAAACGCTGATGGACATCGCCGAAGCCGAGGCCGGCGTCATGAAGCTCGAGCGCCGGCCCGCGGACCTGTGCCAGCTGATCCGCGAAGTCGTCGACATGTACGAATACGTCGCCGAGGAAAAACAGGTGCGCGTCGAATCCCGGCTTCCCCAGCGGTGCGACGCGTGGGGCGATCCCAACCGGCTCCGCCAGGTGTTCGGCAACCTCCTCGACAACGCCCTCAAATACACCCCCGCCGGCGGCTCGGTGACCATCGCCGCCGGCCTCAGAAACGGCATGGCCTTCGTCCAGTTCCGCGACACCGGCATCGGCATCGCCCCCGAGGAACAGGAAAGAATCTGGGGGCGCCTTTACCGCGGCGACAAGAGCCGTTCCCAGCGCGGGCTGGGGCTCGGCCTGAGCCTGGTCCGCGCCGTCGTCGAGGCCCACCGCGGCAAGGTCACCGTCAACAGCCGGCCCGGCCAGGGGGCCGAGTTCTGCGTGTGGCTCAGCCGGAATGGCGACGACCCGGGCGGCAGGGCAGGGGAGGGGCACCCCGCCGCGCCAAACCCGCCCGGCGGGTGAGACGGGGAGGAACCGGAATTCCCCCCCCCAGTTTGCATCCCACCAGGACTGTTGGGAAAGTCGGGCACGGTGCCGGGTCGCGGGTTCTGACGCTTGCTCGTGCTCGTGCTCGTGCTCGCCACAGCCGCGCTGATGAAGAGCAAGGGTAAGAGTCAGGAGGTTTTTGCTTTTGTTCGGGGCGCACGCCGGTATCCTTGGGCACGTCGGCTGGGAATGGACCGTGGACGCCCCCGCGCGCAAGCCGGGGGGCTGCGGGGCGGGATGGGTGTTCCAGGCCGGCAAGCACAGTGATGGACGCCGCACATATACGCAATTTTTCCATCATCGCCCACATTGATCACGGCAAGACGACCTTGTCGGACCGGCTGCTGCACCGCACCGGGACCATCAGTGACCGCGAGATGCAAGACCAGTTGCTGGACTCGATGGAGCTGGAGCGCGAGCGCGGCATTACCATCAAGGCCCACCCCGTCACCATGTATTACGAGGCGCGGAACGGGGAGCGTTACGAGCTGAACCTGATCGACACGCCGGGCCACGTGGACTTCGCCTACGAGGTGTCGCGCAGTCTGAGCGCCTGCGAGGGGGCGCTCCTGATCGTGGACGCCGCCCAGGGGGTGGAGGCGCAAACCGTCGCCAATGTCCACCTGGCGATGAAGAGGAACCTGGCCATCATCCCGGTGATCAACAAGATCGACCTGCCGCACGCCAACGTGCCCCAAACCCGAAGCCAGTTGGAGGACATCCTGGCGATCCCCGCGGACACCGCCATTTCCTGCAGCGCCAAGGAGGGGATCGGCATCGACGAGATCCTCGAAGCCATCGTCCGCCACATCCCGCCCCCTCAGCCCACCGGCGCGCCGAGCCTGCAGGCCCTCGTGTTCGATTCCTACTTCCATACCTACAAGGGCGTCGTCACCCATGTCCGGATCTTCAACGGCGAACTCAAAGCCGGGCAACACCTGAAACTGCTCCACTCCGGAAAAACCGTGGAAATCAAGGAGGTGGGCAGCTTCAACCCCAAGCCCTATGAACGCGACGCCCTCAGCGTGGGCGAAACCGGCTACGCCACGGCCAACATCAAATCGCCCAAGGACGTCAAAATAGGCGACACCCTGACCGACGCCAAAAACCCCTCCGACCACCTGCCCGGGTTCCAAGAGGTCCACCCCATGGTGTTCAGCGGGCTGTATCCGATCAACACGGCGGACTACGAACACTTGAAGGCGAACCTCGCGAAGCTGCAGCTCAACGATTCGGCGTTTGTCTACCAGCCGGAGAGTTCCGTGGCGCTGGGCTTCGGGTTCCGCTGCGGCTTTCTGGGCCTGCTCCACATGGAAATCGTCCAGGAACGCCTCCGGCGCGAATACAACATGGACATCATCGCCACCTACCCGAGCGTGGTCTACCATGTGCACCTGACCGACGGCACGGTCAAGACGATCGACAACCCCGCCTTCCTGCCGCCGCCCAATTACATCGCCACCATCGAAGAGCCCATGGTCTGGGGATTCATCATCTGCCCGAACGAACACATCGGGGACATCCTGAGCCTCGTCACGGAAAAACGCGGGACGGTGGACCACACCGAGACGCTCGACACGCGCCGGGTCATGCTCACCAGCGCGCTGCCGCTCAACGAGATCCTCATCGACTTTCACGACCGCATCAAAAGCCTCACCCGCGGCTTCGGCTCGATGGACTACGAGCACGCCGGCTACATGGCCGCCGACATGGTGAAACTCGAAATGCTGGTCAACGGCGAGCCCGTCGACGCGTTCTCGTGCATCGTGCACCGCGACAAGGCCGAGAGCAGGGGACGCGCCCTGGCCGCCAAGCTCAAGGAGGTCATCCCCCACCAGCAATACCAGGTCGCCATCCAGGCCGCCATCGGCGGCAAAATCATCGCCCGCGAAACCGTCAGCGCCTTCCGCAAAGACGTCACCGCCAAGTGCTACGGCGGCGATATCACCCGGAAACGCAAGCTTCTCGAAAAACAAAAGGAAGGCAAAAAACGCATGAAATCCTTCGGGCGCGTCCACATCCCGCAGGAAGCCTTCATCGAGGTCCTCAAAGCATGAACCCCCCAAGGCGTCCCCAACCCCGCCGTGACCCGAACCGCAAGCCCGCCCCGGCCCCCGCACCCCCCGCCGACGGCCCCGCGCCCGGTCAAAACGCCCCGCAGGCGGCCCCGTCCGCGGCGGCCCTGCGCTGCCCCCGCGTCTGCAGCGCGGCCTGGTTTCTGTCGCGCACCGTGCGGCAGGCCACCCAGATGTGCAAGCACGTGCGCAAGCTCGTCCACGCGCAGCGGGATCTCCTGCCGCCCCGCAGCATCCCCAGCATCGCCGACGCCATGGCCCGCGTGCGCGAGGCCATCGCCACCCCGGGCCGCCCCGGGCTGCCGGACGCCATGACGGCCCTGGAAGAGACCGCCAACCGGTGGCTCAAACCCTACCCGCACGCCGGCCTGCGCGAAAACATCGAGGTACTGCTGGTCGCCCTGGCCGTCGCCATGGGCATCCGCACCTTCTTCCTCCAGCCCTTCAAAATCCCCACCGGCTCCATGCAGCCCACCCTCTACGGCATCACACACGAAAACCTCGCCGACCGCACGGATGTCCCCATCCCCAACCCCCTCGCGCGATTCCTCCGGTTCTGGATCCACGGCGTCCGCTACGTCCACGTCGTCGCCAGGGCCGACGGGCCGGTGACGGACGCGACCGAGGCCACGCGTTTTTTGCTGTTTAATTTGAAGCAAAGTATTAGAATTGGTAATAAATGGCACACCGTGTGGTTCCCCCCGGAAAACCTGCTCGCCCGCGCCGGCATCGGGTTTCGCACCGCCCCCTACCGCAAAGGCGACGACGTCATCAGGCTGCGCGTCGTCAGCGGCGACCACCTGTTCGTCGACCGCCTCACCTACAACTTCCGACACCCCCGCCGGGGCGAGATCGTGGTGTTCCAGACCGCAGGCATCGATCCGCGCCAGGTGCCCCAGAACCAGTATTACATCAAGCGCCTGGTCGGCCTGCCGGGCGAAACCGTCAGCATCAGCACCAACCACCACGTGGTCGTCAACGGCCGGCCGCTGGGCGTGTCGGACCCGGGCTTCGAAAACCTCTACGGCCACTGGAACGATCAACGGTATGTGGGCCATGTCCACGGCCGCCCGCAGGATCCCACCAAGCCGCCGCCACTGCTCGAGCACGCCGGCCAGAGCATCCGCATCCGGCCCGGACATTATGTGGTCATGGGCGACAACACCCGAAACAGCCTGGACTCGCGGTATTGGGGGGATTTTCCCCAGGCATCGGTCATCGGCCGGTCCCACTTCGTCTACTGGCCGATCAGCGAACGCTTCGGCTGGGGACACCGGTGACGGCGCCGGAGGCGGATGGGTGTCAGGGGTCAGCGGGCTGGGGTGACAGGTGCGAGCGAATCGCGCTGGCGGCGGCGGGGCAGGCGGCGGGCGTGGAGGCGATGGGGGGGGGTAAGGCGGCAAGGAGACGGCTAAGCGCGGGTCAGGGGCAGATATTATGTCGCACAATGTATGTTATATTTAATTAATGAAAGCGCCCGTGGCTCGAGTTGCCGCCCCAGCGTCAGACGCCCGCACCTCGCTCGTAAATCTCAACATACCGCTGCGCCGTGCGCTGCCACGAAAAATCCGCTTTCATCGCGTTGCGCCGGTAGCGCTGAAACAGCCCCGGACATTCATACAACGCGATGGCCTTGCGAACCGCCTTGGCCAGGGCGCGTGCGGAGTATTCCGTGAATTTGATGCCGGTCGGGTGTTTCCGGTCCTCGCTGATGTCGACGACGGTGTCGTCGAGGCCGCCGGTGGTGCGCACGATGGGGAGCGTGCCGTAGCGGAGGCTGTACATCTGGTTGAGGCCGCAGGGCTCGAACGCGGAGGGCATGAGGAAGAAATCCGCCCCCGCCTCGATGCGGTGGGAGAGGCCCTGGTCGAAGGCGATGCGGATGGCGGTTTTGTGCGGGTAACGGCTGGCGAGGTGGCGGAAGGCATGTTCGAGGCTGGGCTGGCCGGTGCCGAGGAGGACGAACTGGATGTCCGAGGCCAGCATTTCCATGAGGGCGCCGAGCAGCAGGTCGATGCCTTTCTGGTGGGCGAGCCGGGTGATGGCGGCGAAGAGCGGGACGTCGGGGCGCGGGGGCAGCCGCAGTTCCTGCTGCAGGCTGGCTTTTTCGGCGGCTTTGCCTTGCAGGTTGCGGGCGCTGTAGGGGTGTTTGAGGTATCGGTTGTGTTCGGTGTTCCACTCGTCGTAGTCGACGCCGTTGAGGACGCCGACGAGGGATTGCCGGCGGGCGCGCAGGGCGCCGTCCAGGCCGCAGCCGTGGCGGGGGGTGGTGATTTCGATGGCGTAGCGGGGGCTGACGGTGGTGAGCACGTCGGCGAAGGCGATGCCGGTTTTGAGGAGGCTGAAGCGTCCGTAGAATTCGGCGCCGTGGGCATGGAGGTAGGTGGGGGGCAGGTTGGTGAGGGTGTAGTCGCCGAGGGGGCAATTGCCCTGGTAGGCAAGGTTATGGATGGTGTGGCAGGTGCGGGGGGCATCCCACCATCCCTCGTGGGTTTTCTGGTGCAACACGAGCAGCGGGACGACGCCGGCCTGCCAATCGTGCCCGTGCAGGATCTGGGGTTTCCAGGGCAGATACCGCGCGAGGTTGGCGACGCACTTGGCGAAATAGATGAAGCGCGCCGGGTTGTCGGGGTAATCGAGGTCGCGCTCGTTGTAGAGGCAGGGGCGGTCGTAGAACGGCGGTTGCTTGATGAAATAGAACGTGACGTTTTCGGAGGGTTCGAGGGTGAACACCTCGGCCCGGACGCGCTGGGCGCCCAGCGGCAGGTCCAGGTGCCAGTCGAAGTGCTGGAGGGACGCGAAGCGTTCGGCGACTCCCCGGTAGAGGGGGGTGACGACGCCCACCCGGTGGCCGGCGCGGCCGAGGAACTTGGCCAGGGCGGCGGCCATGTCCGCCAGGCCGCCGGTTTTGGAGTAGGGATGCACTTCGCTGCTGGCAAGGAGGATTCTCATTCGGGCGGGGCGCGGTCTTGGCGGCGCGGGGGGGGGACATCTCAAGGATGGGGGCGGGTGAGGCGGTTTGTGCCCAGGTAAGGGCGGAGCGGTTCCGGGAGGATCACGCTGCCGTCGGCCTGTTGGCCTGTTTCGAGCAGGGCCACGAACAGTCGGGCCAGCGCGGTGCCGCTGCCGTTGAGGATGTGTGGAAACCGGTTGTCGCCGGCGCCGGCGCGGTAGCGGAGGTTCATGCGGCGGGCCTGGAAGTCCTCGCAATTGGAGCAGCTTGACACTTCCAGGTAGCTCCCCTGCCCTGGCGCCCAGACTTCGAGGTCGTAGGTTTTGGCGCTGGCGAACCCCATGTCGCCGGTGCACAGCAGCACCACCCGGTAATGCAGTTCCAGCAACTGCAGCACGCGCTCCGCGCAGCCCACCATCCGCTCCAGCGCCGCATAACTGTCCTCCGGCTTCACAATCTCGATCATCTCCACCTTGTCGAACTGGTGCACGCGAATCATGCCCCGCGTCCCCACCCCGGCCGCGCCGGCTTCGGCCCGGAAGCATGGGCTGTAGGCGCAGTAGCGGAGGGGCAGGCGGTTTTCCGGCAGGATCTCGTCGCGGTGGATGTTGGCCACGGGCGCCTCCGCGGTGGGCACCAAATACAGCCTGCCCCGCGTGGCCGCGTCGAGCCCCTCCTGCACCGCATACGCCTGGTCTTCGAACTTCGGCAACTGTCCCACTCCCAGCATGCAGTCGCGGCTGGCGAGGTAGGGCGGCGAGACCTCGACGAACCCGTGCTCGCGCGTGTGCAGGTCGAGCATGAACTGGATCAAGGCGCGCTCCAGCTTCGCCCCCCAATGCGTGTAAAGCAGGAAGCCGCTCCCGGCCAGTTTGGCCCCCCGCTTGAAATCCACCAGCTCCAGCTCTTCGCACAGCGCGTCGTGCGCCTTGGGTTTGAAGCCGAACTCCGGCTTGGCGCCCCACGCGCGCACCACGGGGTTGTCCGCGGGGCCGGTGCCGGCGGCCACGGTCTCGTGGGGCAGGTTGGGGAGCCGCAGCAGGAGCGCGTCGCGCGCCGCATCGGCCTCCTTCACCAGGGCGTCCAGCTGCGCGATCCGGTCGCCCATCGCGCGCGTCTCCGCCTTTCGGGCTTCGGCTTCGGCGGTCTTTTTCTGTCCCATCAGCGCGCCGATGTCTCGCGCTGCCTGGTTGCGCGCCGCTTTGAGCTGCTCGACTTCCGCGATCGCCTTGCGCCGGTTCTCATCGGCCTTCAGCACGTCCGCGACCCGTTCCTCCTCCCCTGCCCCGCGGCTGGCGAGGCGCTGCCGCACCCAATCGGGACGTTCGCGTATCAGTTTGATGTCGAGCATCGCGGGATTATAAAAGCGGGGCCTTGCAGGGCAAGGCGGAACCCGCGCACCGCGTTGCCGGCGAACGCCATTAGATCCTGCTTGCGAAAAGGTGAACGGTTTGTCTCTTGGAAATTGAGAACTGAAAATTGAAAATTGAGAATTCAAAACTCGTTTGACCGGCGGCCCGAACCGCACTACAACCCCCGCTTGCGCGTGAACCAAGTGCTTTATCATGGACTGCTCCAGCATTTCGCGGTCGCCGTCAGCGCCGTCTCGGGCGTCCTGGCCGGCAGCGGCAAGCGTGTGGACTTGTTTGGCGTGGTGGTGCTCGGGCTGGTGACGGCGCTGGGCGGGGGCACGCTGCGCGACGTGGTGCTGGACGCGCCGCATGTGTTCTGGATTAAGGACCCGGCGTATGTTCTGAACGCGGCGGGGACGGCGCTGGTGACGTTCGTGATTGCGCGGTATTGGAGCCTGCCGGCGAAGGGGCTTGCGGTGGCCGACGCGTTCGGCCTGGCGCTGTTCACGACGCTTGGCGCCGCCAAGGGCCTGCACTACCACGTGGGCGCGGTCAACGCCGTCGTCATGGGCCTGATCACCGGCGTCGCCGGCGGCATCGCCCGCGACACGCTCGTGGGCGAGATCCCGCTCGTGTTCCGCCGCGAGATCCACCTCTACGCCACCGCGGCCATCTGCGGCGCCACGGTCTTCATCCTGATGCGGCAGCACGCAAGCCTCGCGTCGGCCAGCATGCTGGCCGGCACCGCCGCAACCCTTGCCCTCCGCCTGGCGGGGATTTTCTGGCGCCTCTCCTTGCCGCTCTTCCGGGCCAAGCCGCCGCCGCCCGACGCATGAACCCGCTGCTCCCTGACGCCGGCCGCGCCGGACTCGCGCCGGCCGCCGGCGGGCCGGGGCGCGGGCCGGCCGCATGCGCCTGGACGGCGGCGGTTGTGTTTTCGGGCCGGGTGGCGTATGACTCCGGGCGGATGCACGAGCGTTCCAGTCATGAGACGTGATCGCCAGCCCCAGGGCGATCCTGCGGCGCCGCGCCGGCGGCTGCCGCGTTCGTTTCGCGATCTGACGCCGAGCCAGCATTTCAAGCCGCGGAAGTTCTTCTATGAGCTGGTGTGGAAGGCGCTCCTGACGCGCCGCATCGGGCGCCACCAGCGCCCGGTGTTTCCCAAGCTGGCGCGCGGGCATGTGGCGCTGACGTGGATCGGGCACGCGTCGTTCCTGATCCAGTTCGACGACCTGAACGTGCTGGTGGATCCGAACTTTGCCAACTGGCTGTTCCTGCTCAAGCGCATCAAGCGCGCCGGGCTGCGTCTGCAGGACCTGCCCCCGATCGACCTGGTCCTGCTGACCCACGCGCACTACGACCATTTCCACAAACCCACCCTGCGCCGGCTGCCCGCCCCGAAGATCGCGGTGCTGCCCTGGGGCGTGGGCGACCTGGCTCGCAACCTGGGGTTCACGCGCATCGTCGAGCTGCAACCATGGCAGAGCTACGCGCACGAGTCGTGGAAAGTCAGCCTGACTCCCGGCAAACACTGGGGAGCCCGCACGCTGCGCGATTTGCACCGCGGCTACGGGGGATTCCTGCTGGAGCACCAGGGCCGCAGAATCTATCACGCGGGCGACAGCGCCTATTTCGACGGATTCAAGGAAATCGGCCAGCGCTTCGCCCCCGAAATCGCCCTGCTGCCCATCGGCGCGTATTACCCGGAGACCTTCCGCCGGATGCACATGGGTCCCGACGAAGCGATGCGCGCCTTTTGCGACCTGGGGGCGCAATGGTTCGTCCCGATGCACTTCGGCCATTTCCGCCTGGGCTTCGAGGACATAGACGAGCCTCCCCGCTGGCTGTCGAACATCGCAAGCCGCGAGGGCCTCAGCGAGCACGTCCGCATCCTCGAGGAAGGCGTGCCGGCCGTGTTCTAGGACCGCGCCTCGTTAGAACTCGAACGTGAATCGCGCGGCGAGGGTCCGCTCCCGGGGCAGGTCCGCGTGGAGGTTCAGCGGGTGCAGCTTGTAGTCGCGGTCGGCGAGGTTCAGCACCGACAGGGCGAGTTCGGCGCGGCGGTTGGGCAGGCGGTAGCCGAGGGTGACATGGTGCTGCCAGAAGTCGGCGCCCGACAGCGGGGCGAGGTCGCGGCCATAGTCCTGCGAGCACCAGACGGATTGGAACTGGCCGAACAGGCCGCAGGGGTGATGGTAGTGGAGGGAGAGCGCCAGCTGCTGCAGCGTGGCCGTTTCGTCCTGGTTTAGCGCCGACGCGCCGGGTGTGGAAAACCGGCCCTTCAGTGCCGCTCGGCTCAGGCGATACCGCGCGCCGAGAGACCATTCGCGATGGATCAGCCGGTTGACGGTGACCCGCAGGGTGCGCTCCTCGTAGTCCAGGCGCTGGGCCGTGCTGCCCGGCGAATCGGGCACGGGAATGAAGGCGCTGTTGGTCAGCACCCCGATCCAGCGCCGGCCGTCGGACTGGAGGAATTCCCCTTCGACTCCCAGGTAGGTGTTCGCGCGCAGCTTGTAGTCCGCCCCCGCGCCGAACGTTTGAAACCTGGCCGCCGGGACGAGGCCGATGGCCGACTCGGGCGCCAGGCTGCGGAACGCCTGATTGATCCCGGCGACCTGGGTCGGCTCGAGGCGGAAGCTGTTGTCGAAAAACACGCCCCCGAGCGACCGCGTGAAGGCGCCGCGCAGATGCAGGTCGCGCGCGGGCGACCACAGGAGGCCGGCTTTGGGCGAGAGCTGGTCGGTGGCATGCTGTGCGGTGCTGACGGGCGACGTGTCGAGGTTGCGGGGGTAGTTGAGGCGGTCGTAGCTCAGGCCGGCGGTCAGGTGCAGCGACGGGAGAAGCTGCCACTGGTCGTAGGCGTAGGCCTGCAGGCGCTCGATCGTGCTGTGAACGCTTTGGGACGCGACGACCTGGTCGAACACGTCGGTCACCGTGTCGCGGGTGTCGACATTTCCACGCTGGTATCGCGCCCCGCCGATCAGCGTGTGGGGCCCGGTTTGCCAGATCTGCTGCAGCTCGGCGGTGTAGGCCGCCAAGTCGCTGCGCATCGCGACCGCCTGCGGCACGCCGGAGACGCTCCGCACCACGCCCTCCCGCTGCTGGAGGAAGGGGATGCCGGCTGCCGGATCGCTCCGTTCGAACTCGTCGTCCAGGCGGCCCGCAAAGACGAGCGTGTGGAGTCCGGGGCGCCACTCGCGGTGGTAGCCGAGGAACACGTTGGGGAACTGGGTTTCCTCGGCGTCCAGGCCGCGGCTGGCACTGGACTGGCGGTAGTATTGCGCGACGTCGCCGCTGGTCATCAGGTTGTATTGGACCTGGCCGTAGACGCTATCCTTGGGGGTGAGCTGGTGTTTGACCTGGCCCGAGAAACTTTTCTGTTCGAGGTCGTTGTTGGGGCGGTCGCCGTGGCTGCGGTGGTAGAAGGCGTCGAGGGCGTAGCCGGTGTTGTCGAGGGTGCCGTACTGCGAGGCGGTTTCGGTCCAATCGCCGCGGCTGAGGTATTCGGTGCTGGAGAAGAACCCCAGGCGGTTGCCGTCGAACAGGCGCGCGTATTCCTGCTGCGAGATCTTCTGCGAGAGGCTTCCAGCACCGACGGGCGCCAGGAGATTGTACATGAGCCATTCGCCGATTTGGGCGGCCTCGTAGCGCAGGTTATACAGCTTGGGGTCGCGCCACAGGTCGTAACTGTTCGCCAGAAACAGGTGTGCCGAGTAGTTGGCATAGTCGTAAGCCACCGCCCGCCCCGCCTCGCGCACGCCCACGTCGTGCATCCCCGCGTCCCGGTAGAGCGCGGCGAGGTTCGCGCTGCGCACGGCGCGGTCCTGGTCAAGCAGCAGCCGGGACCGGTAGACGCTGCGGTGGTCGTTCAGGGCCTGGGAATGCTCGAGGTCACGGACGGCCTCGTTGACGCGGTTCTGCTGGTGGCGGAGCAGGGCCGAGTAGAGCCAGCTTGTCGGGTCGTTCGGGTCGAGTTGCCGGGCCAGGCGCAGGTCCTTCTCCGCCAGCGGCTCCTGGCCGGCATGATGGAACGCCTTCGCCAGGTAGCTCCGCAACACCGACCGCTGCGGCTCCAGTGTGGCCGCCACCTGCAAATCCCCCAACCCCCCAGCCGTGTCGCCTCCGCGGATCCGGCACAGCCCCCGCCCCAGCCACGCGTTGCCCAGCGCGCCGTCCACGGCCATCGCCTCCTCAAACGCCGGCATCGCCTCCCCGAACCGCTGGCGCGCGCACAGGAGAAATCCTTTCAGCGCCAGCCCCTGGGCGTTGCGCGGCGAGAGTTCGAGTCCGCGCCGCAGCGCGGCCTGCGCCGCTTCAATCCGCCCAAAACTGAATTCCAACTCCGCCACGCGCACCCAGGCGAATCCGAAGGCGGGGGCCTGCGCGGCGGCCGCGCGGGCGGCCCGCAGGGCGTCGGCGAGTTGCGAGCGCGCCTGGGAGGCGTAGGAGGCCGCCATCCATTCGCTGGCCAGCCGCGCGGGCGCGGTGCGGGCTTGGGGGCGGTTGCGAACGGCCCTGGCCATTTGCCGGAGCGCGTCCGCCAGGGGCGACGGGGTGGCGAGGGACTGCAGGATGGCTTCGGCCTGCGCCACCTGGCCCACTGCCAGCCGGAGCGCGGCCGAGTAGATCCGGGCCGCATCCGAGGCGGGGACGGCGTCGCGCGCCGCCGCGAGGGCCGCGAGCAGGTCGCCGCTGCGGTAGGCCTGCAAGGACGGGCCGAGAGCGGCTTGTTCGGCGGGGTCCAGGCCCAGTTCGTCCGGGTTGAGCACTGCCGGGTAGTACAGGCACCATTGGATGGTCCCCAGCGCGTCGATCACCGCGGTCTTGGTGGGCGCCTGCCCCGCAACGGCCGCTGCCTGCTCGCCGCTTCGCAACACCACCCGCCCCTGCGCGTTGCCCAGTTCCACCTCCCCGTCCAGCACCGTCACCCGGGTCCGCCCGTCCTCACCCACCTCGAGACCGAACTCGGTGCCGCGGATGGCTCCGACGACCACCGGCGTGCGGAACTGGATGTCGGCGGGTTTCTCGCGGCTGAAGAGGTAGGTCGATCCGCTCCGCAGATCCAGCAGCGGCTTCCGCGTCCGGGCCGCCGGCTCCAGGATCTGCAGCAACGAAAGCTCGCTGACGCGGAAAATGCTCAGGTCGGCCAGACGCACCGTCGCGCGGCTGTCGCGGCCTGTGCGCAGAGAGTCGCCCAGGTTCAGCCGCATGTGCGCCCGCGCGGCATGCCAGACCGGGCCGCCCGCCGGTGCGTATTCCACGGTGTTTTCGACCGACAGCACCTCGCTGCGCGAGTCCCTGGCCGCCCGGGGCGCCGCCGAACCGCTGACGAGGGGAACCAGGAGCCCCAAGACCATCGGAATGGCCCGGCGCAACGTGGTCCGGCAGCAATGAGGACAAACACTCATAAGTCCCGTTGTGAACCGCTGGAATACAGCAATCGGCGGACCGCCGCCGCAAACCCCGCTTCCGGCGGCAGTTCGAGGCGCTCGGCCCGGCCCGTGTCTCATCCTCAACCACCCATAGCCCGGCACTGCCCGAAATGCAGACAGGCGGGAGGGGGGAGCGGCGCGCGGGCCGGAAGGGCGGCGCGCGCGGGAGGCGCCTCAGGGGGGGGGCGTGAGACACGCCGGAATTGCGAAGGCCGGGGGGTTACAAGCCGACCTTGCGGAACCTGGCCTTCACGTGCTTGAAGTGGGCCTCCAGCGAGCAGAGCCGCCGCAGTTCGCCCTTGCGGAAGTGTCGCGCCACGTCCGGGTCGCCTTCCAGTTGCCGCAGGAAATCGGCGTCGGGCCGGTGGGCGTGTTTGGCCTGCCAGGTCTTCATGGCATTGCGCTGGACCAGCTCATACGCCGCCTCGCGGCTCAGCCCCTTGCGGATCAACGCCAGGAGCACCGTTTGCGAATGCCACATGCCGAGCGACAGCCGGAGGTTGCGCGCCATGTTCTGGGGATACACGATCAGACCCGTGACGCCGCGGGCGAGCGTGTCGAGCATGTAATCCAACAGCGTGCAGGAGTCCGGAAAGATCACGCGCTCGACGCTGCTGTGGCTGATGTCGCGTTCGTGCCAGAGGGCCACGTTCTCCAGCGCCGCCACCGCGTTGCCGCGCAGCACGCGCGCCAACCCCGTCAGACGCTCGAACGTGATCGGGTTCCGCTTGTGGGGCATGGCGCTGGAACCCTTCTGGCCCCGGCCGAAATACTCCTCGGTTTCAAGCACCTCGGTCCGCTGCAGGTGACGGAACTCGATCGCCCAGCGCTCGACGCTGGCGGCGACCAGGGCCAGCGTCTGGATGAACTCGGCGTGGATATCGCGCTGAATGACCTGCGTGGCCAGCGGGGCCGGACGCAGGCCGAGTTTTCTGCAGACATGCGCCTCGATGCGGGGCGGCAGGTGGGCGCTGGTGCCCACGGCGCCGCTCAGCTTGCCCACCGCCACCGCGTCGCGGGCCGACTCAAGACGGCGCAGCGCGCGTCCGAACTCGTCGTACATGAGCGCCAGCTTCAGCCCGAACGTGGTGGGCTCGGCGTGAATCCCGTGGCTGCGCCCGATCATGGGCGTTGCCTGGTGCCGCCGGGCCTGGCCGGCAATCGCCCGCCGCAGCACCCGCACGTCCGCCAGGAGCAGGTCCGCCGACTGGACCATCTGCACGGCGAATGCGGTGTCGAGGACGTCGCTGCTGGTCAGGCCGAAATGAAGCCACCGGCTGGCCGGCGGACCGATGGTTTCGGCGACATTGGTGGTGAAAGCCACGACGTCGTGGTTCAGGGTCCGCTCCAGCGCGTGGCACCGGTCCACGTCGAACGCCGCCCTCGCCTTCATCTGGGCCAGGTCCTGCCTCGGCACCAGGCCATGCGCGCACAACGCCTCGCTCGCGAGCAGCTCGATCTGCAGCCAGATCTCCAGCTTGCGCTGTTCCGTCCAGATCGCCCGCATCTCCGGACGCGAATAACGTTGAATCATGACCGCAGACTAATCCCACCCACCCCGCCCGTCGAGCAGAACCACCCGCCCCGCCAACCCCCGCCCCGCGTCAACGGCGTTCCATCTTGCTGCGGGCCGCTTCGAGAATCTTCCGTTCCCGGGGCGTCAGGCTTTGCAGACCCTCGGCGGAAATCTTGTCCAGGATGGGATCGACTTCCCGGCTGATGAAGTCGGTCGTGTTGCCGTCCGCGGCCGCCCGCGGCACGGGGGCGCGCCCGGACTGCGATTTGAAAAGATGCAGGCGCACCAGGCCGCGCGGGCGCCGACGGGCCAGCGGCTGCCCGGGCGTGAACTCCCTTCCGGCCTTCATGATCCGCTGGATGTAGAGGACGCCCCCCATCAGGCCGCCCAGATGGGCGGCGTGCGCGATCCCGGAATGGGCCGGGACCAGGATGTAAAACAGGGAGATCCCGCCGGCAATCCACAGGAAGTGCCGCGCCCGAAGCGGCAGCAGGAAGAACAGGAGAATCTGCCGGTCCGGATTCAAGACGGAGAAGGCCGCCACCAGGCCGAACACGCCTGCGGAGGCGCCCAGGACGGGGACGTCAAACCGCGCCGGCAACAGGACGCCCAGGGCCCATTGAAGGAGGCCGCCCACGATCCCGCTGCCCAGGTAAAGCCGGTAAAAGTGGCTCTTTCCAATCACCTCCTCGATGGCCCTGCCGAAGAGATACAGGCCGAAGAGGTTCATGATCAAATGCCACCCGCTCACGTGCAGAAACTGGAACGTCAACAACTGCCAGATCCAACCCCGCCCCATCCCCGACGTGCTGAGCGCAAAATACTGCGACACCGCCCAGTTCCCATGCCCGCGCTGGTAAGCCCCATAGATCTCCACCAGGACGAAAACCGCCACGTTCGCCGCCAACAGGACAACCGTCGCGGGCACCGCCACGGGCGGTTTCCACTTCGGACGTCTCATGTACGGGCGGTCCTCAAGCATGCCTGCGCAAGGTAACTGCTGGCGATGCCGTTTTCAATTCCCGTTTTGGCTCGGCGCATAAGGGCTCTGTTTGGGCTTGACAAACGAGGGGGCTTTGGAGAAAGTCGTGGCATCAGTTTACCATTAACCCGAACTGGGCGTTTTTATGAAACGATTTTCTTTTCTGCCGGTGGTGTTTGGAGGCGTATTGTGTTTCAGCTTGCTGGCGGCGCCGCAGCAGTCGTGCGCGCAGACGCTCACGCAGCGCGAT
>JAFGQR010000021.1 GCA_016935555.1 Verrucomicrobiota bacterium | reverse complement strand
GGGGGGGGGGGGTTTGGGGGGGGGGGGGGGGGGGGGGGGGGGGGGGGGCCGGGGGGGGGGGGGGGGGTGGCAGGTGGCGGGGATGAGCGACCGGCAGGTGCGCCAGGTGGCGGCGGCGGCGGGTTATCGCGTGCTGCGGCTCGTGCGCATGCAGGCGGGCGGCGTGGTGCTGGGCGAGTTACGGCCGGGCCAGTGGCGGGAGCTGGCGGCGCCGGAGCGCAGGCAACTGATGGAACAGCCGGAAGTGCCGGTGTCGCCGTGGCGCAGCCGCCGCGGGCGGGCGGGGGTGACCAAGGCGGGGCGCCAGACGCGGAAGGCCGTGGGGACGGTTCGGCGGTGCAAGGGCAGGTAGGGTGTGCGCCGGGCCCGCGCGGCGGGCTGGCGCGCCGCAGGGGGGCGGGTGGCGAAGGCGCAGGCACGTGGCTTCAGCCCGCATTTCCATGAACCGCGGCAAGACGAACGCCGAACGCCCAACGCCCAACGTCGAGCATCGAATGGCGCGTGCGCGAGCTCTCGGGCATTCGGCATTCGGCGTTATTCACGCCGAACGCCCTGTTGACGCGCGGGATTTGGGGAGGGCATGTTGCTCGGGATCGATCCATTTGCCGTGTTGGCGGATGAGGTCGACGAGGTGATCCACGGCTTCGGTTTCGGGGATGTTGAACCGGACGGCTTTCTTGCCGACATAGAGGTTGACCTTGCCGGGGGCGCCGCCCACGTAGCCGAAATCGGCATCGGCCATTTCGCCGGGGCCGTTGACGATGCAGCCCATGATGGCGATTTTGACCCCTTTGAGGTGCTGGGTGCGGGCCTTGATGCGGGCGGTGACGGTTTGGAGGTTGAAGAGGGTGCGTCCGCAGCTGGGGCAGGCGACGTAATCCGCCTTGAAGGAGCGGCAGCCGGCGGCCTGGAGGATGGTGTAGGCAAGGCGCAGCGACGCGCCGGGGTCGGCCTCGCTCCGGACGAGGATGGCGTCGCCAATGCCGTCGGCGAGGGGGGAGCCGATGGCGACGGCGGCGCGGAGCAGGGCGATGGGTGGGGGCAGCGGGGGCGCGGGGGAGTCCAAGCGGTCTTTGAGCAGGATGGGATTATTGCGGCCGGACTGTTTGAGGCGCGCGGCGAGCAGGCGGAAGGCGGCGATGGGAGGCAGGGGGACGCCGTCTTTGACGGTGACAAGGCGGGCATGGGGAGAGGGGGGGAGATCGGACAGGGGGTCGACCTCCAACACGTCGAGGTCCTCATAAACGGCCTCGGGACGCATCTCGTCGCCGGCGCCGATGAGGGGGGCGAGGAGGCGGTGGGCGGCGCGGGTGACGACGACGCGCACGGGTTGGTCTCCGCCGCAGGGGACGGGTTCGGGGGCCAGGGGGATTTCCGCGGTGAGGCGGCGTTCGAAGGTGAAGGGATCGAACGAGAGCGGGAGGGGCGGGACGGGGAGGGTGGATTGGGTGAGGGCGGGGATTTGGGCGAGGAGATCGCGGCCCACGGGGATTTCGCGGGTGGAATCCTCGGTGAGGGAGACGCGGAGGGTGTCGCCGAGGCCGTCGCACAGCAGGGCGCCGATGCCGATGGCGCTCTTGACGCGGCCGTCCTCGCCGTCGCCGGCTTCGGTGACGCCGAGGTGCAGGGGGTAATTCCAATCGGGCCCGAGTTCGGCGAGGCGTGCGGCGAGGAGGCGGTAGCATTGGATCATGACCTTGGGGCTGCTGGCCTTCATGGAGAAGACGAGGTCATGGAAGTGGTGTTGGCGGGCGATGCGGGCGAACTCGAGGGCGCTTTCGACCATGCCCTGCGGGGTGTCGCCGTAGCGGTTGAGGATGCGGTCGCTGAGGGAGCCGTGGTTGACGCCGATGCGCAGGGCGCGGTGCTGGGTTTGGCAGGCGCGGACGAGGGGGGTGAATCGTTGTTCCAGGCGCGGCAGTTCGGCCTGGTATTGCGCCGGCGTGTATTCCCGGCGCGCGAACTTTTTGGTGTCGGCGAAGTTGCCCGGGTTGATCCGGATCTTGTCGACCCAGCGGGCGGCTTCGAGGGCGGCCTCGGGTTTGAAGTGGATATCGGCGACGAGGGGCACGTGGCAGTTGCGCTCGTGCAGGGCATGGACAAGGGTGCGGAGGTTGGCGGCGTCGTTGACGGTGGGGGCGGTGAGGCGCACGAGGGGGCAGCCGGCGGCGACGAGGTCGAGGGTTTGGCGGACGCAGGCGGCGGTGTCCATGGTGTCGGCGGTGAGCATGGACTGGAGGGCGACGGGGTGGGATGCGCCGAGGGTGAGGCCCTGGCGGGCCGGGTCACCGACACGCACGGTGCGGGCGGGCCGGCGGCGGTAGGTGTAAGGTGACGCGCAGAAGGCCGTGGGGCTCATGGGGGGCCATCTTTGGGGGCAAAGATGAGTTCGGGAAGCTGGGGGCGGGGTTCGCGTTTCCAGGGCAGTTCCTGGACGTCGTAGAAGGCGATGTAGAGCATGAACCCGATGAGCAGGAGGGCGCAGCTGGTTTGGATGTATTGGACGACCTTGCCGCTGAGGGGGCGGCGGGCGATGCTTTCGAACAGGGCGAGCGTGATATGGCCGCCGTCGAGGACGGGGATGGGGAGGAGGTTGAGGAGGGCGAGGTTGACATTGAGGAGGACGCTGAACCAGAGCACCTGGCGCCATCCGTTCTCGGTTTGGAACAGGACGTAATAGACGTTGATGATTTTGATGAAGCCGCCGAGGTGCTGGGGTTTGACGTCGGACTTGCGGGAGAAGAGGGCTTCGAAGGTGCTGACCATTGCGGAGACGCTGTCGACGATTTGCTCGAGGGGCTGCGGGTATTTGAGGGCGAGCTTCGGGTTCTCGGCCCAGAGGATGCCGATCATGGGGGTTTGGTTTTCGGAGCCTTGGAGGGGCACTTCGGGTTTCAGGGTCACGTGAAACTCGCGGAGGCCGCGGCGCACGGTCAGAGGCAATGGCTGGGTGGGGTGGGCGGCGATGAAGTCCGACACCGTGCGCGGGTGCACGACCGGGCGGTCCTGGAGGGCGACCACGTCGTCGCCGGGTTTGAGGCCGGCGAGGGCGGCGGGGCTGTTGCTGTAGGTGCGGCCGATGACGGCGGCCATGGCGGGGGCGATATGGATTTGGCGGAGGGGCTTGCGCTGCCAGGGTTTGGTGGTGCTGTAGGCGGGGGTGATGCTCACCTCGTGCACCTGCCCGTCGCGCTCGAATCGGACCGGGATGGTTTGTCCCTCACTGCGAATGACCCGCCACTGGATGCTCTCGCCCATGCCGCCGAACTTCGTCACCCGTTTGCCGTCCACCGCGAGGATTGTGTCGCCCGCGCGCAACCCGGCCTGGGCGGCAGGGCCATCCTCCTCGACGTACCCGATGGTGGTGGTGGTTTCGGCTTCGCTGACCGGGCGCCCGACCATCCAGACCACCACGGCAAACACCAGCGCCAGCCCGAAACTGAACAGCGGCCCCGCGAACGCAACAAGGATCTTGTCGAGCGGCGAAATCGGCGGCAGGCGCTCCCCGGGTTCCTCCGTTTTCCCTTCGATGACTTCCATGGTGGCCATTTGGGGCAGGGACACATAGCCGCCGGCCGGGATGGTGCCCAGCACGTATTCGACGCCGTTCCACTTGGCTTTCCACAGGGGTTTGCCAAACCAGATGGCGAACCGCTCGATTTTCAGCTTGCGCCACCGGGCCGCCAGGAAGTGTCCCAGTTCGTGCACGAAAATCAGCAGGTTGAAGAGCACGAGCACTTCCAAACCAATGACGACAACGTTCAAAATCTGCATAGTTCCGGTTCAGGCCGCAGCGATTTGCGTGCCCGACTATAGCCGTCCGGCGCGGGCTGGCAATCGCGGAGATGCCACGGCGCGGCTTGGCTCATGGGCGCGTGCCCGGGAGGCGCGTCTCCCGGGCGCGTGGACTCACGGCGGGCCGAAGACGGTTTGGAGGAGGGACCAGAAGCGTTCGCCGTGGAACACGTGGCCGCCGGGGTGGACGGCCAGCACGGCGTTGGTGGCCGCGCCGAACACGCCATAGGCCGCCTGGACCTCGGCGAACGCGCCCCGGGCGATGTCGAGCGGAAACCCGCCCGGCGCCCGTTCCTTCTCGCCGATCTCGAAAACGATCGGGCGCGGCGCGACGCAGGCGAAGACGTCGGCGAAATCAAAATGGGATTCGAGTCCGGGGAAATGCCAGCAAGGGCAGTGGTTGCGCTTCATGTTTTGGATGGTGGTGAGCCATCCGCTGCTGCAGGCGGCTTGGACGCGCGTGTCGAGGGCGGCGACGTACATGGCGGTTTCGCCGCCGAGCGACAGGCCGGCGACGGCGAGGCGGTCCGGGTCTACTTCGGGGCGGGAGACGAGATAATCCAGACAGCAGAGGGTGTCCCAGGTGCGTTCGCCCATGAGGGACCAGTTCGTGTGCTGGAGCGTGTGCTGGCCGATGTCGGGGGCGATCACGACGCAGCCCAGTTCGGCGAGCTTGGGGCCATACCAGTAAAAGCTCTCGCCCCGGATGACCTGTTCGCCGCTGCCGCCGTGCCCGTGCAATGCCAACACCCCGGGCGCCTTCCGCAGCCGGGCTTTCGGAATGGCCACCCACGCGTGCGCCCGGCGGTCTGCCAGGGTTTGGATCGACCACTCCTCCAGGTGGAACGGTCGGCCGGCGGGCTGTTCATGCCCGAGCAGCTTCGCGCCCAGCGGGACCGGGGCCGGCCTGGCCCCGCCCATCATCAGCCTCACCAGCGTCTCCCGGGCGCGCGCCTGCCATTGCCGGGCTTCCGCGGGTGTCTGCGCTGCGAAACGCTGCGAGCGCACGGTTTCGGCTCCGGTCCCGATGGCGGTTCCGAGCCACAACGCCAGCATGCCAGCGGCCAGGGACAGGACAGGGTCACGCATACGTCGGGGGGTGCGCCGTGGGGGCGGCGCCGCGGTTCTCGCAAGGCCCGTTGGGAGGGTTCATCGAATGCTTCCTGATCATGCCGAGGCCGCCCGTGCGCGCCAGCAAAAAAAACTCGCCCAAATAGTGCTGTTCTCGCGGGGGCAAAGCTGGTTTGCTCTGCGGCTTGTGATTCTGACCGCGCGAGGGAAGACGGGATTGGGACCTTGGGTCCGACGATGGGCGGCGCCGCTGCTGGCGGCGGCCGTGGGGCTCGGCGTGCTGGGCGGGTGCGGTCCGGCCGGCAAGCCCGAGGCGGAGCGCGCGTCGCGGGTGCCGGAGGGCATGGCTGCGGGCGATGAGGGGCCGTTGGTGATCGACGCGCCCGGGCCCGGGGCGCAGGTGGCGGGCGGCCAGGGGGTGTCTGAGGCTGATCAGGCGTGGCTTGAGGTTCGGGAGGCCAGCCAGCCGCCCGAGCCGCCGGAGACCTGGTCCAGCCAGCGGCCGTCGGAAGACGAGCTGGCGGCGTTCCGGCGCCGTGTGTTGGGCCAGATGTCGGCAGCGGCGGACAAGGCGCAGTCTTTCTACACCCGATTCCCGGAACACGCCGAAGCGGACGAAGCGCGGCGTTTGGAGATTGGGCTGTTGAATGTTGCGGCACAGCTGGGGGACACCAACGCGGCGGCGCGGGCTGAGCGGCGGGAGGCGGTGCGGCTGAAGCAGCCTGGGTTGTCCGAAGACGACCGGTTCGAGTTGCGGCTTCAGCAACTGCAGCGGGGGATGGCGATGGGGCAGCAGACCAACGCGGCGGCGATGCTGACCGAACTGGAGAAGGGGGTGCGGAGACTGCAGGCGGAATTTCCAAAGCGCGGGGAGATGGGCGGTTTGCTGATGATGGCGGCGGAGCGCTGGCTGGAGGCGAACGAGCCGGCGAAAGCCGGCGCGCTGGCGAAGGACGCGTTGGCGGCGACGGAGGACGAGGAGGTGCAGGCGGCGGCTCGGGATTTGCAGCGCAAGGCGGGCCGGTGGGGCAAGCCGCTGGAGATTGCCTACACGGCGGTCGACGGCCGCGAGGTGGATCTGCGCAAGCTGCGCGGCAAGGTGGTGCTGGTGGATTTCTGGGCGACGTGGTGTCTTCCGTGTGTGGCGGCGCTGCCCGAGCTCAAAGGCACCTACGCCCGGCTTCAGCCCAGGGGCTTTGAGATTCTGGGGATCAGTCTCGACCGCGACCGCCGGGCGCTCGAGCGGCTGGTGAAGGCGGAGCAGATCCCCTGGCCGCAGTGCTTCGACGCGGCAACTCTGGAGAAATCTTTCGGGCAGGAATTTGGGATCACGAGCATTCCCACCGTGTGGCTGGTGGACAAGAAGGGCGTTCTGCGTGACCTGAACGCGCGGGTGGATCTCGCCGCCAAGGTCGAAAGGCTGCTGGCCGAGGCGGAGTGAGCCCGGGACGGCCTTGCGGGGGCAGGGGGCTTGTCAGTCGCGGGTCCCCGGGGGGAGTTCGGGGCGGGGTTTGGGGCGGGCGAGGACGAGGGAGGCGGCGATGGCGACGGAGATGATGGTGCCGACGACCCACAGGGACACCTGGGTGGTGACGGCGCAGGGGGTGTCGGCGATGAGCATTTTGACGCCGATGAAGACGAGCACGAGGGACAGGCCGAACTTGAGGAAGCGGAAGTAGCCGATGGCGCCGGCGAGCACGAAGTAGAGCGAGCGCAGGCCGAGGATGGCGAAGACGTTGGAGGTGAAGACGACGTAGGGGTTGGTGGTGACGCCGAGGATGGCGGGGATGGAATCGAGCGCGAAGACGAGGTCGGTGGTTTCGACCATGAGGAGCACCAGCGCAAGCGGGGTCAGGGCCAGCCGGCCCTGGGTGCGGGTGATGAATCTCTGGCCGTCGAACTCGGCCGACACGGGGAACAGGGTGCGGGCGGCGCGGATGGCGAGGTTGCGGTCAGGGTGGACGCCTTCCTCCTTGGTGAGGAGCATGCGGATGCCGGTGACGACGAGGAACAGGCCGAGGACGAGGAGCATCCAGTGGAAGCGATGGACCAGTTCGATGCCGAGCCAGATGAGGATGCCGCGCATGATCAGGGCGCCGAGGATGCCCCAGAACAGGACCCGGTGCTGGAAGCGGAGGGGCACCCGGAAATAGCCGAAGATGATGGCGATGACGAACACGTTGTCCATGGACAGGGACAGCTCGAGGATGTAGCCGGTGATGAACTCCTGGGTCTGCTGGCGCTGCCAGCCCTCCACCATGAGCGGGGCGAGCGCGTAGCCGAAAAGCAGCGAGGCGGTCACATAAAAGGCCGTCCACGACGTCGCGTCGCGGAACCGGACGACACGCGCCTCGCGGTGGAACAGCCCGAGGTCCAGCGCCAGCAGTCCCAGCACTGCGAGGATGAAGACGACCCAGTGCGGTGAGAGGATCTCGGCCAGTGCAAGCATCGCCGACGCCGCTTAACGCATGGAGGCGACGCCTGCGGCGGTGGCGGATTCGGACACGATCTGGGTGCCGATTTTCGGGCGTTCGCCTTTGTTCCACCAGAGGACGATGGGGCTGGCGATGAAGACGCTGGAGTAGGTGCCGGTGATGGTGCCCACGAGGAAGGTGAAGGCGAAATCGTTGATGACGCCCCCGCCGAACACGAGCAGGGCGAGGGTGGCGAGGATGACGGCGCCCCCGGTGATGATGGTGCGGCTGAGCGTCTGGTTGAGGGCCAGATTGATGAGGTCCTTGAACCGGCCCCGCACCCCGAGCTTCAGGTCCTCCCGGATGCGATCCAGGATGACGATCTTGTCGTTGACGGAATAGCCGATGATGGTGAGGATGGCGGCGACCATGGGGGCGCCGAATTGCCGGCCCGACAGGCAGAACAGGCCCATGGTGAGCAGCACGTCGTGGAGAATGGCGATCACGGCGGCCACGGCGAACGAGAGTTCGTAGCGAAACGCCACATACGCGAGAATCGCCAGCAGGGCCAGCAGGGAGGCGACGATGGCGGAGCGGGTGATTTCCCGGCCGACGCTGGGTCCGACCTTGTCGATGCCCCGCTCCACAAACCCGGCTTCGGGGAAGGACTTCTGGAGGGCGGCTTCGATTTTCTGTCCGGCTTCGAAGGCGGTGAGGATATGGAGGGTTTCGGCCTTGTCGGTGAGGCTTTTCTGGTATTGGATGAGGCTGTCGCCCACGTTGAGTTTGGCGATGACGTCGCGCAGTTGGTCGACTTCAACGCGCTGTTTGAATGCGAGCTTCACCGAGTCGCCGCCGGCGAAATCCACGCTGAGGACGTCTTTGCCCCGGTAGAAGCCGTAGGCGAGGCCGACGACGACCAGGATCCAGGAGCCGGTGAAGACGACTTTGGACCATTCCATGAAGGGCAGGCGGGTGAGCTTGATGATGGGCATCATGCGGATTCGCTTCAGCAGGCCCTTGTGGACGAGGAAATCGTAGACCAATCGCGTCACGACCAGGGCGGTGAACATGCTGGCGCAGATGCCGATGGTGAGGGTGTAGCCGAAGCCCTGGACGGGGCCGGTGCCCATCCAGATCAGGATCGACGCGGCGATGACGGTGGTGAGGTTCGAGTCGAAGATGGTGCCGAAGGCCTTGTCGTAGCCGGCGCTGATGATGCCCTTGAGCGATTTGCCGGCTTTCTGCTCCTCGCGCATGCGTTCGAAGATGAGCACATTGGCGTCGACGGCCATGCCGATGGTCAGGGCGATGCCGGCGATGCCGGGCATGGTGAGCGTGGCGCCCAGGGCGCACATGACGCCGAAGAGGATGACCAGGTTCAACGCGAGCGCCAGGTTGGCGATGAGGCCGCCGTACAAATAAAAGACGAGCATGAACACGAAGGTCGAGATGGCGCCGACGATGGTGGCGGTGACGCCGCTGCGGATCGAGTCGTGTCCGAGGGAGGGGTCGACGGATCGTTCCTCGATGATTTTGACGGGCGCTTCGAGGGGGTTTTCGAGGACGTTGGCCAGCTCGAAGGCCTCGCGTTCCGTGAAGGAGCCGGTGATGCGCACCCGGCCTCCTTCGATGGGCTCGTTGATGTAGGGCGCGGAGTAGAGGACATCGTCGAGCACGATGGCCAGCTGGTAGCGCTTGTTGCCGTCGGGCTGGTACTTCCGGGTGACTTCCCCGAAAATCCTGGCGCCCTCGTCGTCCAGTTCGAAATTGATCTCGGGCTTGTTCGAATACGGGTCCCGCGAGACGCCGGCGCGCTTGATGTATTTGCCGGTGAGGCCGCGTTCGGGGGTGCGGCTGACGAGGTGGCGCTCGCGGATTTTGGTGCCGTCGCGTTGTTCGCGGACTTCCTCCATGACGACGTAGCCGGGCTCGACGATGCCCTGGGCGACGAGTTGGGCGCTGTCCGGGTGGACCATGCGGATGGTGAGGTAGGCGGCCTTTTGGATGATGCGCGCGGCTTGTTCCTTGTCGGCCTCGGCCAAACCGGGCAGTTGGATCATGATGCGGTCTTCGCCCGCAGGCTGGATGAGGGGTTCGGCGACGCCGAGGGCGTCGACGCGTTTGCGGAGGACTTCGACCGCGTGGCTGAGGGCGACGTCCTTGGTGACGTTCAGCAGCTCGTTGGTGTCCATCTCCACCAGGAACGCGGTGCCGCCCTGCAGGTCGAGGCCGAGGCGGATGCGGCCGGAGGCTTGGCGCTGGAGGGCCAGCAGGATGAACCCGGACGGGTCCGGCTCGTTTTTGGTGATGATCTCGGGGAAATAGGGGGTGAGGCTGTTGGTGCCGACGGCTTCTTTGAGGTTGGCGAAGTTGCGGTCGGGGCGTTCGGCGTCGAGTTCCCGGGCCTTGGCCAGGATGGCGTTGAAGGTGTCGTCGGGGTTGAGGGCCCGCTCGGCGAAGACATCGATGACGTTGCGGGTGGTGGGCGGGTACATTTCGAACACGGCCCAGCCCAGGACGAACAGGACGAGGAGAAACTTCCAGAGGTGCGTGCGGTTCATGGAGGGGGATTAGGATTTGGATTCGGCGGACCGTTCGGTGACTTCGGTCACCGCCGATTTGAGGATTTCGAGCTTGGCGTCGGCGGAACGGATGGAGACGGTTTTGTCTTTGATGCTGACGACCACGCCGATGATGCCGCTGCTGGTGAGGATTTTGTCGCCGGGCTTGAGGGTTTGGAGGATGGCCTGCTGCTGTTTGGTTCGGACGCGCTGGGGACGAATGACGCCGAAGTAGAAGATGACGCCCATGAGGACAATCATGCCAACCATTTGAATCAATTGGCCTCGGGGGTCGGGCTCGGTGCCTGGAGCCGTGGGTCCGGTGCCCAGCGCCAGCAGCAGTTGCCGCAAGTTCAATGTCATACTCAAATCAATTGAGCCGCACAATCTAGGGATGGCACAGCATTTGGCAAGCCTAAGGTTGCAAAACCCTTGCTCTCGCGCCGCCCCACCAAAAGCTTTACGGGGCAGTGTCGGGGCATATGATCGCGCCGATGACAATAGTGGATCTGAAGGTGCGCCGCGCCACGATCGAGGATCTTCCCCAGTTGACGGCTCTTTGGAAGGCGGAGGGGCTGCCGGCGGACCGGCTGGACAAGCGGTTTCAGGAGTTCCAGGTGGCGGCGGCCGGGGAGGGCAGCGTCAGCGGCGCATTGGGGCTGCAGATCGCCGGGTCGGAAGGGCGCGTGCACAGCGAGGTGTTTGCCCACCCGGAACAGGCCGATGCGCTCCGCGAGCTGCTCCTGGAGCGTCTGCGCGTCGTGATGCGCAACCACGGTCTGTGCCGCGCCTGGACGCAGCTTGCGAGTCCGTTCTGGCATCGGAACGGGTTCCAGCCTGCCGGGCAGGAGCTGCTGGCCAGGCTGCCGCCGGCCTTCCAGGGCGACCCGGCCGGCTGGTCCTGCCTCACGCTGCGCGAGGACACCCCTGCCGCGGCCATTTCCCTGGAAAAGGAGTTCGCCCTGTTCAGGGAAGCCGAGAAACAGCAAACGGAGAGGATGTATCGGCAGGCCAAAGCCCTCCGCGTGCTTGCGGTGGTCATTGCGGTGGGCGTGCTGGTGCTGATTCTCGGGTTTCTGGGGCTGGTGGTGTTGAGAAACCGGGCCCGGCAACCGCGGGTTCCCGGGGCCGGCAGCGCGCGGGCGCTGCCGGTGCTGGCGGGAGCATGGTGTCTCGGGGCGGTTGGGGGGGTGGGGGTGGGGGGTCAGGCGACGGTGACGTCTTTGCAGAGGTAAACGTCCTGGATGGCGTTGAGCAGCTGGGCGCCTTCGTTCATGGGGCGCTGGAAGGCTTTGCGGCCGGAGATCAGGCCCATGCCGCCGGCGCGCTTGTTGATGACGGCGGTGGTGACGGCGTCGCCGAAGTCGTTCTTGCCGGAGGCGCCGCCGCTGTTGATGAGGCCGACGCGGCCCATGTAGCCATTGGCGACTTGGTAGCGGCACAGGTCGATGGGGTGGTCGCTGCACAACTCGGAGTAGATGCGCTTGTCGTATTTGCCGTAGCTGGAGCCGGCGGCATTGAGTGCTTCGTAGCCGTGGTTGTTCTCGGGCAGCTTTTGTTTGATGATGTCGGCTTGGACGGTGACGCCGAGGTGATTGGCCTGGCCGGTGAGGTCGGCGGCGACGTGGTAATCCTTGTCCCTGGTTTTGAAGGCGCTGTTCCGCAGATAGCACCAGAGGACCGTGGCGAGTCCCAGTTCGTGGGCCAGCGCAAACGCCTGGGCCACCTCCACGATCTGCCGCCCGCTTTCCGGCGAGCCGAAGTAAATGGTGGCGCCCACGGCGGCGGCGCCCATGTCCACCGCCTGGCGGACGGTGCCGAAGAGGATCTGGTCAAACTTGTTCGGGAGCGTCAGCAGTTCGTTGTGGTTGATCTTCACAATGAATGGAATCCGGTGCGCGTATTTGCGCGCCACCATCCCAAGGACACCGAACGTGGACGCAACGCCGTTGCAGCCGCCTTCAATCGCGAGCTTGACGATGTTCCCGGCGTCGAAGTAATCCGGGTTCCTGGCGAAGCTGGCGCCGGCCGAATGTTCGATCCCCTGGTCCACGGGCAGGATCGACAGGTAGCCGGTGCCGGCCAGCCGTCCGGTGCCGGCGATGCGCTGGAGGTTGGCCAACACCCGGTTGTTGCGGTCCGAGGCGCTCCAAATCCGGTCCACGAAATCCGGGCCGGGCAGGTGCAGGCGCTCCTTGGGGATCTTCGGGTTCTTGAAACTCAGCAGGGAATCGGCATTGGCGCCGAGGTGTTTTTCGATGGTGGCAATCATAAATGGTCTTACGTCAATGGCCGACCTCCGCCCGGCAACCGCGCCCGGCGGCAGATCGGCCGGGCGCATTATTCGTGAACGCGGGCCGGGCGCAACATGTTTTCTAGCGAGCCGCGGGCTCAGACTGTTCGAGGTGCGCAGGAGCCACAAACCGTGGGTGTTCATCGAGAGGGCCGTGGGTCTGCGGGCGGCTCGCTCTCCCTAAGGGTTCGCCCTCACCCCGGCCGGAGGGAGAGGGAGGAGGGGGCGCGGCGTCCTCGTTCGGCGTTCGGTGTTCGGTGTTCGTCTTGCCGCGGTTCGTGGGTCGCCACCACCTGCCTCGCATGCGCATCGCGGCTCTGAACCGTCGCGGCTTGAATCCCGCCCGATGGGCGGGATCGCGCGCCGGACGTTCGTTGTTCAACGCCCAGCGAGGCGCGCCTCAGACCCGTGCGAAGCGCTGAGTCGCCGCGGAGCTGGGGCGGTG
>JAFGQR010000153.1 GCA_016935555.1 Verrucomicrobiota bacterium | reverse complement strand
GTTATCAACTGCACCCTGACCAACAACTACGGCGTGGGTGCACGCCACAGCACCCTGAGCAACTGCCTGCTTGCCGGCAACTCGGGCCATGGAGCCTCCTACAGCACCTTGAGCAACTGCACCGTGAGCGGAAATGCGGGCGGCGGGGTCGAACACAGCGCGCTCACCTACTGCACGCTCACCGGCAACTGGGGTCGTGGAGCGTCCGGTGGGGCACTGACCAACTGCATTCTGACCGGCAACTTGGGCGGCGGGGCCTCAGGCGCAGTACTTCAGAACTGTTCTTTATCGGAAAATTCAGCCTACATCGGCGGCGGGGTCTTGGGTGGTACACTCTACAATTGCACGCTCACCGACAACTCAGCGGAGCGGGAGGGTGGCGGCGCCTATCAAGCCACCCTCTACAACTGCATCGTCTATTACAACACAGCGCGCGACGATGGGCCCAATCACTTCGAATCCACGCTCAATTACTGCTGCACCGTCCCATTGCCCGGCGCCGGGGTGGGCAATATTGATGCGCAGCCGCAGTTGGGCGACTGCTGGCACCTCACCGCCGGCTCCTCCTGCCGGGCCGCCGGAAATCCCGCGTATGCCACGGGTCTGGACATTGATAGCGAGCCATGGATTTCTCCGCCGTCTATCGGCTGCGACGAGTATTGGCCGGGGCCGGTAACTGGCCCGTTGACCGTGGCCATTGAAGCTGCACGGACCAATGCAGCAGCGGGCTACGCGCTGGAGTTCCAGGCGCGGATTGAAGGCCGAATCACCACCAGCGCCTGGGAGTTCGGGGACGGGGTGGTAGTCAGCAACCAGGCGCACACCCGTCACGCCTGGGCGCTTCCCGGCGCATATGCGGTGACCTTGCGCGCCTACAACGACAGCAATCCCGGCGGTGTCAGCGCCACCGTAGCCGTGCAGATCGTGGAAGCCGCGGTGCATTACGTAACGGCGGCAAACACCAATCCGGTGCCGCCCTACAGTTCATGGGCGACAGCGGCCACCAACATTCAGGACGCGGTGGATGCGGCTGTGGCGGGCGCGTTGGTGCTCGTGAGCAACGGGGTGTATGCCACTGGCGAGCGGGACATGGATGGAGCGAGCCGGGTGGTGGTTGACAGGCCCATCACCGTGGGGAGCGTCAACGGTCCGGAGGCCACGCTCATTGTGGGAGGGGAGTGGATGCGCTGCGTCTATCTGGACGCCAATGCAGTGCTGAGCGGCTTCACGCTCACCAACGGGCACGCCGACGAGGTCGGAGGCGGGGTGCGGAGTGAGACCGGCGGAGTCGTGACCAACTGTATCCTGACCGGCAATGAGGCCCTTGGAGAAGATGCCACCGGCGGGGGCGCCTGCGGCGGCACACTCCACAATTGTAGTCTCATTGGGAATGCGGTTCTCGGCAGTGACGATACAGCGGGCGGCGGTGCTGCTAACGCCACGCTTTACGGGTGTGTTCTGAGCGGCAATTGGTCAGATGAAAGCGGCGGCGGGGCGGACGACTGTCTCCTGTACAACTGTGTGTTGTCTGGTAATTCGGCAGGCTATGGAGGCGGGGCGTGCTATGGCACCCTTTACAATTGCACGCTGACCGACAACTCAGCCAGGGGGTGGGGTGCCGGCGGTGCCTGTCGAGCCACGCTTTACAACTGCATTGTTTATTACAACAAAGGCGCAGAAGCTCCCTCGGACCCAAATTCCATTGACTCCACGCTTAACTACTGTTGCACCACGCCGCTGCCGACAAGTGGGATTGGAAATATCGCCAACGAACCGGTCTTTGTGGATTATGCCGTCGGTAACTTCCGCCTCCAATCCAACTCTCCTTGCATCAACGCCGGCAACAATGCCTACGTCACCAGCGCCCAAGATTTGGATGGCCTTCCACGCATCGTCGGCGGCACGGTGGACATTGGCGCCTGTGAACTCCAGTCGCCGGCCTCGGCGATTTCTTACGCGTGGCTCCAGCAATACGGCCTGCCCACCGACGGCTCGGCGGATTTCACCGATGCCGACGGCGATCGCTTGAACAACTGGCAGGAATGGTGTTGTCGAATTGATCCCACCAACGCCCTCTCCGTGCTGCGCCTGCTGCCTCCGTCTTCGGACGGCAACGACATCAACGTGACCTGGGAAAGCGTGGTCGGGGTGAACTACTTCCTGGAGCGCAGCACGAACCTGGGTGCTTCCCCACCGTTCCTGCCTCTGGCCACGAACCTCCCCGGCCAGGTCGGCACGACGATGTTCACCGACACCAATGCCGCCGGCGAACCGCCCCGCTTCTACCGCGTGGGCGTGACCGGGCCGTAATAGGGCCTCCAACAACCGCTTGGTCCATGCGCGATATCATGAAAACCACACCTGTTCCCTCCATCCAATGCAAGAAGTGCGGAACAGTGTTTCCGCCGCACCCCAAAACCAAGGGCACGTGGATTTGCCCGCACTGTCAGGCCGAGAACCCGAACCTTAAACGGCACTACCGTTCGGTGGCGGATCTGTGCATCCTCGGCTTGGTGTTCGTCCTCGTTGTTCTCGCCATGCGGATCTACCAGGCCAAAGTCGGCTTGGCTGATCTGTTCATGGCCGCGGACGCGGTGTTGTTGCTGGTCACCATCGTGTGCATCTACAAGGCCCAGGCGCCCTGGGCGAATCGAGTGATCCAGCGGCTGATTTGGATCGTGTTCGGCGTGGCATTTGCCGTGAATGTGTTCGTGCCGTTGTTGGCGCATGGAACCATTGATTACCACCGCGCGTTTTCCGTCAGCGCTCGTTTCGTGGTTTACCTGGTGATCTTCGGTTATCTGTTCTGGCTGCAGGTGCAAGCTCGGAAGTGTGCAGTCACGACTGGGGATACCGCAACGCTTTCAGCTTGAGGCAATGCCCATGACAATTGTCGTCAATTGTAGGCAACGAGATCGCCTGGCAAATTCTGCAGATTGCCTGGCCGGTGGTCGCTGCAGTGAGGCCGCCTCTGCTCCGGTTGCGCGTGCGCTCTCATGGCGCAACTTCCCTCCGCGGGGGGGGTAAGTTATGCCACTCGGAGCCAAAGAGACCGGCGGCATCTACCCGCCTTTGCCTTCCCGGCTATGGCGGGGCAGGCCTCAAGCACGGACGTGCCCGAGTCCGCTGCTCCAAGTTCCGGGAGGAGTTACTTCCGACTCCGCTTCTCTCACGAGGACGCACCCGAGCTGCCGCACTGGTCGGTGAACACGCCCATTGCATCCCGGCGCCGCCGTGCCTAATATGCGTCCGTGAACTGGCATGAGGTCATCGACGAGCGGAGCTGCGAGATGCACCAGGTGGTGGCGCGAGTTCTCCGCGCCGACCCGGCGAGACTTGAGCTGGCCGTGGCGTGGATCGATAAGTTCCTCGCTGATCCCGACTTTGCCGATCAATCCAAAGACGCGCTCACCGCCATTCGTAACGCCAGGCGCGCGCTTCGAGCGCCAGCTTGGTCCCGTTCAATTCCACTTCGACCGGCTGGTCGTTGAAATTTTCCACGACCCAGCTGCCGTCTTTGAACAGGTAGAGGCCGACTTGGTTCGGCCCGCGGAAGGTTGACTTGAGCGGCCGCAGCAGGGAAGCGCGCAACGGATCGAGGACGTCCTGTGACAGTGCGAGGAGCGACTTGGGATCGGCCTTCACTGGCAACACGTGGACGTGATTTGCCGCCAGGTCGATCTGATTCGTGAGGCGCGCGGCGAGGCCATCCGTAAGCAAGACGGGTTTGCCCGCGGCGATGAACTTCGCAAGCTGCGGCACAAACCGGGCGTCTTTGAGCGCGTGGGCCGAGAAGAACGCTGCGGGCGCATCGGTCGGGAATTCGTGGCACGGCACCAGCGGCAGGCCGAGCATCCCGACGAAGTCAAACACCCGCGCCTCCTTCTCGGGATGGCTTTGGGGCGGCTTGCAGGCCGCAATGCCGATGAGGTCGCGTTGCTTCACCTCCCCGGCGACGTGCAGCAGTTCGGGCACGTGAAGGCGCAGGGCGGCGATGTTCTTCGGCCCGGTGTCGCGCTGAAGCCCGCCGTAGCAGAAGAGCAGTGATTCGCGCGCCCCGCCGAGCACGGTCTGCCGAGCCTGTTCGAGGTAGGTGCGCTCGGTAGTGCCCAGCCAGTCGTACCAGCCACCGCCGCACTTGAGGCCGCCCAAGCCGCCCAACCACCGCATGATGAAGAAGGCCTCGTATGGCACGGTGCCGCCCCAGCGCGGATCGCGGTAATCGCGGGTTTCGGTGCCGACCCAGATGAGGTCAAAGTCGCGGGTCTGGCGCACGACGTCGTAGCCGCGCTCATGGAAGCGGTCGTACCACTGCGGGTATTTGATAATGAACCGGGCGCGGGGATTGACGCGCTTGGCGGAGGCCAGCACGTAGTCCTGGGACAGCCGCACCATCAGCTCGCAACGGTAGTCTTCCCAGGTGTTGCCCACCACCGGATAGGTCTTGGCGCCAATGGTGACCGTGCGTGCCTGGCGGGCGGCGTCGCACTCGGCGCAGGCGCAATCGGTGAACCAGAAGTCGTCAATCATCGTTTCGTCGGCGAGGCTGGCGGCGTACTCGAAGATGGCACGCAGCTTCTCCTGGGTGGGCCTGTCGGTGTAGCAGGAGATGGTGTCTTTCCAGCCGGTGGAAGATTTGCCGACCTTGGTGGTCGTCACGCAGCCCGACACGGCGATGCCTTCGGCGCGGAAGCGGGCCGTGGCATTGGTTATGAGGCCGCGCTCAGCTTGGTAGCCGTCGCGAAAGCACTCGAGATAGACTTTGGTTACGGCGGCACGTTGGCACCAGTCAATCGCCGCGGTAAGCCCTTCCGGGCTGGCAAGGCGGCCCCGCATGTCTTGCGCGGTGAACAAGGTGGAGAAGCGGTGGGTCTGCGTGTGGCGTCGGGCCAGTTCCCACAAGTCCGGGGAGGTCTCAGACGGACTGCCGGCGAAGGCGGTAGAGGCCAGAAAGGTCGTCGCCGCGAGAACAAGGATGGTTTTCATGTGCGTGCAGGCAGGATTCTCCCCAAAGCGATGCTCACTTCAATCCTGAATGCACCCATGGCGGCAACCTCCTTGCCGAAGGCCCCCCCGAGCACCTGCGGAGTGGTTTCGCGAAGCGCCGTGCGTGACCCGATAACAACCTCGTGTGAGGCCGAAAAGCCCCCAGAAGGCGAGCAAGACACGTATTCCCAGGCACTTGCCATGGAATCGCAGTTTGGCCCAGGCCACATTAAGAGCGCATTCGCGCAAGCAAAATGTCGGCAAGTGTAGGCAACTTTATGGTTGGGTGGATTGTTGGCAGCGCGTGGTCGGTGGCAAATCATAACTTTTTATACTCTTGTTCAGTTCGTCAGCAGTGCGGCATATGCTTGCCCCGCCGCTTTCTCCACAGGATTGAGACACCAGCGGCGAGGCTCAGCAAAGCCCAAGTTGAAGGCTCGGGAACGGGGTCGAGGCGGAAGGCCATTGGTTGACCATTGAAGATGCCTGCACCAGTGATTTGGCCAACGTCGTTGATCGCGTTGGCCGTCAGCAAGAACCATCCGCTGTCAGGTGCGATCAGTGAGTTGAGGTTTTGCGCTTCGTTCAAGTCGGTCCAAATTGTGGCGTTTAGAATCACCTGACCGACCACCTCGCCGAAGGAATTCACATCCAAAGCATAGCTATATATGCCGAGCGGACCGAGCAAGTGCAATTGGCCGGTAATGTAAGCGAAAGCCGTCGCTCCCCACGGTTGGGTGGATCCTCCCACAACCGTGCCGGTATTATTGATGCCACGCGCCACTCCTGGCATGATGAACGTCATCCCTTCACTGTCCCAAAGAAATGCGTTCTGGCCGTCGCTGGCTCCGGTCACCCACCCCGCATCGTTAATGTCATAGCCGACACTGCTCGTGCCAAAGAGGCTGCCCACCTCCTCCATCCCGCTGCCCGGCGTATCCCGAAACGCAGACTCGAGATTGCTCCCAGGCACTTGGCTGTATCCTGTGATTTGGCCTGAGGCGTTGATCCGCTTGGTTTCCGATTCCCGTCCCCCGAACGTGCTCAACTGTTCCAACCCCGTACCCGGCGTGTAGCGATACATCACGCGCCAAGTGCCATCCTCTTCTGCCGTGGAAAGGGCGACTTGCCCCAAGTCATTGATGCCAGTTGCAGAGGCTCCTCTTTTGCCTTCGACTGCCAACTCAGGAGTCCCCACGCTATCCGAGTACATGAATGCCCCAATGTGGTTGCGGACACCGCCGGGCTCGTACGCCGAGTATTCGCCCACCACATCTCCATGATTGTTAATGTCCTTTCCTACCCAAGAGTATGCTTCCGCCCCGGCCGGCGCAGGAATCGACACGATATCATAGAGAACCTGTGCTCCGACAGACCCCGCACAAACAGCCGACGCACAAAGCAGAATCGTAGCATTCTTCATAGAGTCTGAATCACTGCACAGTTCCCAGGATACTTAAGGGCCAGTGAATTCCATTGCGCGTGGCATAGCCCACCGCTTGAAAACGATCTTCAACGAACAGCACACGCCATTCCCCATCCATGCTGATCAGATCCACTCCTTCGGGACGGACAGCGTAGCCTTGCAGATCTTCAATCAAAAGGGCAGGTGCGCTCTGCGGATTGCCGGCCCAACAATAGAGCCAGAGTTTTTGGGTTCTTCCGGGATTTCCTGGGGATTTTTTATTGGCTCAGAATGGACTTGATAAGCGCATGAATACCAGGTGCTTTGCCACTGAAGTCGCTCGGAAGCCCTGGGCGCGCCTGTTCTCGTGGGCTGGGCGAGTCCGTTACGCGTGGCGACCGGCGGCGACGCGAGCTGAGGCTCGGAAGCCCGTCGCCGCCGCTCGCCAGCCCAAGAGAACAAACGGCGCGATTTCGTCATTTTCCTGAGGAACTCCAACGGTTTTGGGTGAGATGGCCCAAATCAGCCAATGAAAATCCCCCAGAACATTCCTGAAGAGGCAGTTTTTGGCGCAAGCTCTCGCGTTGAAGTGGGCCATCGTTGGCGTTGCCTGCTAGCACTGAATACCTGGCCACTTGGTGTGCAACCGCATTGCTCAGGCCATGCGGGCACCATTTGATGCGGCGAACGCCCCATCCGCCAAGATTCATATTCTCGCGAACCGCCGCACACCCAAGAAGACAAATCCCCCTAAACCGAACAGCGCCCATGTTGATGGTTCGGGCACGGGATCGAGGCGATAGGCTAGCGGTTCCCCGTCAAGAAAACCCCAACCCGTGATTTGGCCTGAATCGTTAATTCCAGAGGCACTGATCAATGTCCAGTCACTATTCTCCGGCAGCAGGGTATTCAGATCCACCAATCCCGCCGGTTCGCTCCCCAACAAAGCTTCGCTCCACAAGAGAGGGCGGGTGCCAAGCCCGTAGTAAATGCCCACTGCAACATTCTGATTGTTGATGTCGTACAAGATGGGCTGGGGAAAAACGTCATCGCCCAGGATCAACATTTCGCCGTCCAAGTAAACAAACGCAGTCGGATGCCCGGGCACAATATACGTCTGACCGACCACATCACCAGCGTCATTGACGCCGTAAGCGATTCCCGGCCCCAGATTAATGGTTCCTTGATCACGAAACAAAACTGCATTCCCGTCCCCGGAACCGGCAATCCAGCCTTGCTCGTTGATCGCATAGCCACTGCTATGGGTGAACTCCATGCCGACGGCTTCCAGACCGACGCCGTCTGTGTAGCGGAAGACATGGGAATGACCATCCATATCTTCACTGAAGCCGGTTACCTGCCCGGCGTTATTGATCCCGGCAGCCTCGGTTTGTGTCCCGCCAAACGTGCCCAACGGCTCAAAGCCTGTTCCTGGGGCGTAGCGATAAGCGCGGAATTGATGAGTTCCATTGGGATCTCCATACGCAGCTAACTGGCCGCTGTCATTGATCCCCGCAGTCGCCAGCCATCCGCCCCACGGCGGCACTGGGACCTCAACTAATCCCGCGGCATCGGTGTAGACGAAGGCGCGTGATCCTAGACGGTTGCCCGCTTGGTCAAACATGCTGTAAGCCCCCAGGACGTCCCCAAAATCATTAAGGTCAGTTCCCATCGAAAAGCCCGCACCCTCAATCGCGGGGGGAACGATTGGAACAATGGTGTAAAGCGGATCACCAGCGAGTGCCGTTGAGCCCCACACGCTGCAGATCAAAATCCAGAACTGCCTTCTATTTTGCATGCTGCTTAAATTCTTACTCAACCGTCCCCATAATGCTCACCGGCCAATGCAGCGCGTTGCGTGTCGCATACCCAGTGGACTGAAATCGATCTTCGACAAATAGAATCCGCCACTGACCATCGACGTTGATCAGTTCCACGCCTTCCGGCCGCACAGCGTAGCCGATCAAATCGGCGATCAGCAGTTGAGGATGGGCAACACCGCCCGTGCTCGTGCCGTCCCACGCATAAAGCGAGAACTGCTGACGCAATTTCTCGCGCACCAGTGGTCCTCCGTTGGCATTGCCGGCGAGGACCAAGTACCGCGCAACCTGCGTTCCCTGCGCGTTGGTCAGCCCGGCCGAACACCACTTGATACTGCGAATGCCCAAGCCCCCCAGGTCCATCTCGTACGCCCCACTGATGCCTGCGGCCTGTCCATTGGTCCACCCGCCGTCGGGCAGAAACGCTGCGAGGCTTGTCACCGTAAAGTAGTAGGCGTTGCTACTGGTGCGGCTCACCAGCGGGGCACGCAGCCCCAAGATAATCTCGGTATCGGTGCGGTAGGCGATGTCTTCAACGTTGAGCGCGTGGAAGTCATGTTGCTTGGGACTGTACATCCATACCGGAGGAATCAGGCCAATATCCTGCCACACCAGATGCACTTTGGTCTGATCGAGGTCCGCCACCGCGTCAAACCGTTTGTAGGGTTGGGTGAGATTGAGTGACCAGAGGTTAGTCGGGTAAGGAGACACGGGATCGCGTTCTTTGTATTCGCAACTGTCAAAGTGATTTGTTGGGTCGAGGTTTGTGAATCCACGAGGCCCACCATCCCAAACACGGCCTTCAGTATAGTCACCCGCGGGATCTCGCATGTTCCATCCATCTATTACCGTGGTTCCGTCGGTCCAGAAGAGATACATGTTTTCATCCCCATCGTTATCGAAGTGAAAGCCGAAGTCTACTGTCGGATCGTTGACCGCCCAGACGCCGCGCGCGGAGATGTTTACTCCTGCTGGGATTTGGTAGAAATGATCTTGTTCCAAAGCCGAGCGGTCACTGAGGTAGCACCCGGCGATGCTAACGGCGACCGGGCTCGGGTTGTACAATTCCACCGTCTCATTATCCCCTGCCGCGTCGAACTCGTTGATGTAGACCACCGGGATGCCATTGTTGGTCACGACTGCCGTTGGGCCTTCGTAATAGTTGGTTTGAGCATCCACGGCCCAAATTTTGTAGTAGTACGTTGCCCCCGCGGTGAGCCCGGAGTGGACGTTAGTGCCGATGGAACCGCCGGTATCGAAAATGCCTAGCGAAGTCCCAGCGGTCGCGCTCGTGCCGCCGTTGAGATATGGCAAAGGCTGGTTCGTTGGGT
The DNA here is from genome assembly GCA_016935555.1 of Verrucomicrobiota bacterium. GTDB lineage: Bacteria > Verrucomicrobiota > Verrucomicrobiia > Limisphaerales > JAFGQR01 > JAFGQR01. The sequence continues at coordinate 53,928 of JAFGQR010000153.1, read as the reverse complement.
AATCCTCTTTATTGTTCGGTGTGCCAAATTTGTTCACTGTGTTCCACGCAATTAACACCTTGTTCCCCCAATTCAACGCGTCCAATGCCGAGTTGCTTGACAACTGGGTTGCCACGTAGGCGGCCAATCCGTTAGTAGGAAGGTAATCGGTGTTGTAGGGTACCGAGACGTATTCCGACTCGAAAAACTCCCAGTTGGTAGCGGTGGTCAGTGAATCGTCCAGCCGGATCCGCTGCAGCGCTGCCCGCCGCCGGTCGTAGTCATTGGAGGGCGGATCAACCACAGGATCCAGAATCGGTGGTGAACTGTCCACGTTGCGGTAGCGATTGCGTTTGGTTTGCGAAGTGACCAGGTAAAGGTCGTGATTGGTGCTGTCGTACGTCAGCCCTTCCATGTCGGTAATTTCCTGATCACCGTCATCGTCATAATTGGTGTTGAGTGTCGAAACCGGAATCGATTGCGTAATGGCACTCGCATCGGCGTTCAGTTGGTAAATGTGCATGTTGGTCCGGTCTTCATCGTCCACAACCGCGATGACCGCTCCAACGGCGCTGTTGCCCAGATAAGCCACGCCAGACGCTTCATCGACCTCAGAAAAGTAGTTCGTCTGAGCCACGTAAAGGCCGTTGGTTCCGATGACCCATTTGACCCCCTCGTTCGTTGGAAATTGCAGCCGATACACAAATTCATCGGCACCAATATCCACCGGACTCACCAAGTCTGCAACCGCATGATCCAACCGCGCTTCCCCGTCGGCATCGTAGCGGGCAAACAACCGGAAACCGGGCAACGCGTTGGTCGTGCCCTGGTCCAGACACGGCGAGTTGAGCGTCAACCGCGCCGTCCCGTTCGCCTCAAACGCCGGGTCGCTCGCGAAATTGCCCGTGCCGCCGTTGGTCCAGGCCCGGATGTCGCAATAGTAGGCTTGAGCTATCCCACCGCTGACCGCTACCACTTCGTCGCCCAGGTCGGTCCGGACGCCCCACACGATGCAGTTGTTGAGCATCACCTCAGCGCCATTCACCGCATACACCTGCCCGCCGCCATTGGTCCGCGCGTTGTCGTTCAGCGTGCAATGCGAGAACTTCGGATGCGCGTTCGCGCCCGTGGCATAGACCACGCCCCCTTGCGTGGCTGCCCTGTTCGTCAAAAACAAGCAGTTCTGGAACCACGGGCTCGCGTTGTCGCAATACACCGCCCCGCCGCCCCCGCTCGATTGGTTGCGCGCAAACGCACAGTTCACGAACGCGGGCCGGCTGCCGCCGCTGCAATACACAGCGCTGTTGGCTGCATTGGAAACCGTGAAGCCGATGATCACAATTTCCTGGGCCGTCGCATTTGTAGTGGTGAACTCGAAGCCCCCGCTGCCGGCGGCATTGGTGCAGTCGATGACGGTTTGTTCCCAGCCCTGCTCCGATACCAGGGTCAGTCTCTTGCCGCCAAAGGAAAGGTCCCGATTGCTCACCCCGGAATAGACTCCCGGCAACACCTGGACCACTGAACCATCCGGAGCCAGCATGATGGCCGTTTGCAGGTCCTGCAACGGCAGGTCCTTGCTGCCATCCCCTCCCGGCGCGGCGTTCGCGCTCACGTACATCGCCGGCGCCCCTGGATCGTCTGGATCCAGCAAGCGCACGATCCGATAAAACCGTTGCTGCGCCAGCGGAGTGGAGATAACCGAATTTGTTTCGTCAGCCTCGATTTCGTGGCTCGTTTCCCAATAAATGTCGGCACCATCATGGCGCTGACCCAGCGTCTCGGCGCTAAGCAAGTCGTATCGCACGCCCTCTTCCAGGCCACAATAATCCAATTGCACGCTGCCATTGGCCAGCCGGGTAATTGCCAGCTCCGGCCCATTAGTGCAACCTCCCTGCATGCTCATTTGCTCCCCTTCACCAAGAAGCCACCCAATTCCCCCCATCGGTTCTTCGCCCCCACCACCCTGCATGGACTCCCCTTCGCCCTCCCACTCGGAAACCACCGGTGAAATGCAATCATACCAATCCAAGACCTCCCACTCCTCCCACGCATAATCGCACAGGATCATGAGGTCGATCTGCCCCCACACCTGAGCAACCCCGGTTTCATCGCTACCGACACAAAAGCCGTTTGACCGGACCATTTCGCTGGGCCAATAGGTCACTCCGGTGCCATTGGTCAGCAGCCAATCATTGATGTACAGCGCCGAATTGCTCGATGTGTAGGTGAGTACCACCTGGTACCACTGGTTGGAGGCGAGCTCAACAGGAGCCTGCAAATAAACCGCTTCCGCGTCGTTCGTCTGAGCGGCAAAATACAGGTTGCAGCCTTCCGGATCTGTGTAAAGCGACCACCACCCAATCGAGGCGTCCTCGGTAAAGGTGCCGAGTTCCACAAATCGCGTTCATGTGCTTGGCCCAGTGCCTCCTGCGTTGGTGCTACTCCAGTAGGGTTGAAACCAGAAGTAAATCGTGCCTTCCTCGCACCAGATATTAGGATAGCCATTGGTCTGAATCTCCAGATAACGCAGCGCGGCAGGCTCGCTGCTGGCGATTTCAACCGCGTTGCTTTCCCAGCTCTCAACCAGAAAGATGTTTGAAGTGGTAATGGGCGGGGAACCGTAAGCGTCCACGACATTGGTGTCATTGAACAGGAACCAGTTGAACACTGGCAGGGGAGGCGGTCCATCGGCGCAAACCGGCTGCGCGACGACCACACACACCGCGACAAGCAGCCAACCAACCATTCTCTTTGCAGTTGTGATTTGGTGCCTCTCTTACATAAAGTATTAGTTCTATCGCTTCAACTTATCCGAGTTGTGCCTCATGTACCCCCCCCGAGCAGCATTACAAGACAAATATCATAAGAATAATGAACGGTCCGCAGGGACCTGGCGCGCAATTTGCTGTTCCTCGAAGAGGAAGCGATTCTCTATGCGAAAGCGGCCGTCGCCTGAGAGACAAAACTCGGGCGCTTTGGCTGCTTCTTGCCTCTGATGTGGGCATCGATTCGCCCACGCACTATCCACGCAAGTAGCTCTTGCGCAATATCGAGCCGGGGATCGCAGCCGCTGTCAGAGCCTGGTTGACTGAGGCAGCCGTATCAGGTTAGCGGGGCAACGTGACGGTATGATGGCAAACCATGCCTTTCCCTCCGCCTCGGTGGCAAGCGCTCGGTAGTGCGCGAAGATTGTGCTCGCCGAATTGCCCGCTTCCAGTGCGGTGCGCGGCACGTCCTGGGTGGCAGCAACGCGATACGTGCAAAAGGCATGACGGTTATGCCGAGCTCGGCATAAGCGTCAACATGCCGGGTGCCGGATTATGCCGAGTTGAACCGGCTGATCCCGCAAAAACCTAGGATATCCCAAGGATTCTCCGTCTGGCGCTCGGCATAATCCGGGTGTCATTCTCCTTCGACTCTTCAACCCAAAGACGAAGGAAAGGACATCCATGATTGAACACTTCTATTCGCAACCAAAGTCTGCACGGCGCTTGCGCTCCGGTCCCCTGGAACCCTACTTGGACGACTATGCACGACTCCTCGCCGAGCAGGGCTACTCACGGCAGTCGGGACGGCTGAAGCTTCGCCTAGTCGCCGACCTAAGCCGATGGCTGGAGCGAAAGCGGCTCCCAGTCAAAATACTCGACGAGCAGCGAGTCGATGAGTTCTTAAGAAATCGATGGAAACGCCTGCGCTGGCAGAGTTCGGACCCATCGAGTCTGTCGCGGTTGCTGTGTCAATTACGCCAAGCCAGCGTGATTCCAACCGTCGCGCCTCCGACCCTCGACAGTCCGCTGGATCAAGTCGAGCAGGACTATGCTCGTTTCCTGCTCCAGGAACGGGGTTTGGTGCCGCCCACGTTGCGCAAATACCTGCCCGTCGTTCGGGGCTTTCTGGTCAGCCGGTTCGGACGGAGAAAACTCCGGATGGACGCGCTCCGCTCCCACGATGTCTCCAACTTCATCCTCCACGATCTGGCCGGTTGGATCCCGAAACAGGTGCAAGTGGCCTGCAGCGCATTGCGGAGTTTCTTGGGGCATCTGTATCAAACCGGGCAACTGACCACCAATCTGGCCGCCGCGGTTCCCAGCGTCGCTTGTCCTCTCCGCGGCGCACTTCCTCAGTTTCTCGAACCCAATCAGGTCGAGCAGCTCTTGCGTCACTGCGACCGAGGTTGTCCCGCCGGCCAACGAGATTACGCGGTGCTGATGCTCCTGGCCCGACTGGGATTACGGGCTGGCGAAGTCGTGGAGTTGAAGCTGGAGGACATCAACTGGGAAGCCGGAGAACTCCGGATCCAGGGCAAAAGCGCACGCATCGATCGATTGCCTTTGCCCGCCGATGTCGGTCGAGCGTTGGCCTCCTACCTCAAAGAGGGACGGCCACGGTGTGGCTCACGACGTGTGTTCCTCCGGGCCAAGGCCCCTTGGCAAGGGTTCTTTGGTCCGGCCACTGTCGATGGCATTGTTGACCGTGCCCTCACCCGGGCGCACCTGGATCCTCCGCACCGTGGGGCCCACGTGCTACGCCATTCGCTGGCGACACGCATGCTTCGGTGTGGAACGTCCTTAACCCAAATCGGTCAGGTCCTCCGGCATCAACAGCCCCAGACGACCGAGCTTTACGCCAAGGTTGATCTGGAGGCTTTGCGGAAGCTGGCTCAGCCCTGGCCAGGAGGTGGGCGGTGAAAACCCTCAGCACGCACCTCCAGCAGTACTTGCAGTTGCGTCGTAATCTCGGATTCAAGCTGGATGATACGGCCTGCTCGCTGCGCCAATTCGTGCGCTTTGCCCGCCAGCAGAAAGTATCCTTCATCACCACCCAACTCGCGTTACGGTGGGCCACGCAACCCACGGGCTGTCAACCGGCTTGCTGGGCCGCCCGGCTGGGGAGGGTACGCCGTTTTGCTCGGTACCTGACCGCAATCGATGCGCGCACGGAAGTCCCGGCCCCCGGACTCCTGCCCCATCGTTATCGGCGTAAGCCTCCCTACCTGTATACCGACCAGGAAGTTCGCCACTTGATTGCGGCCGCCCAAAAACTGACTTCGCCTCAAGCGCTCCGCGGTCCCACCTACGCCACCCTGTTTGGCTTGCTGGCAGCGACCGGCCTGCGCGTCGGCGAAGCCCTGGGCCTGGACCGCGCCGACGTCGATCTAACGCAAGCCCTGCTGACCGTAAGGCAGACCAAAGGGAACAAACCAAGACTGGTTCCCCTCCATCCCTCGACCAACCAAGCCTTGCGGCGCTATGAGCGTCTGCGCGATCGTCTGTGCCCTCGGCCCCAGAGCCCACGCTTCTTTATCTCCGAACAGGGCGGTGCCTTGAAGGACGGGACTGTGCGCCAGTGGTTCATCAAAGTCTCCCGCCAGATTGGTTTGCGCCAACCCACCGACCGTCACGGCCCCCGGCTTCATGACCTACGGCACCGCTTCAGCATCCGGACCCTCGTGCAGTGGTACCGCAGCAATCAGGACGTGGACGCCCATCTGCCCGAGTTGGCCACCTATCTCGGCCACTGTCATGTGAACGACACCTATTGGTATGTGTCCGCCACTCCCGAGTTACTGCAACTCGCCACCCGCCGTTGGCAACGGCATGAAGGAGGGCACCGTTCGTGAAAACGTGCGCCACGTTCTCCGAGTTGTTGCAAGCGTACTTCACCGATCGGCTGATGCGACAACGCAATGCCAGCCCGAACACAGTGGCCAGCCACCGGGATACCTTTCGCCTGTTGCTGGGCTTTGCGCAAAGGGTATTGCGCAAGCCGCCCACGACCCTGGCCGTCGATGATCTGACGCCTTCCTTCCTCGGTCGGTTCCTGGACTACTTGGAACAAGACCGCGGGAACACGCCCCGCAGCCGCAACGTGCGGCTCGCCGCGATCCATTCCTTCTTCGGCTATGTGGCCTTGCAGGAACCTGGACTGAGCGCTTTGGCCCAGCGGGTCTTGGCGATTCCAGGCAAACGCTACAAAACCAAACCGGTGGATTTCCTCACCCGGACGGAAGTCCAGGCCCTCTTGGCCGCACCGGATCAGGCGACTTGGACCGGACGTCGCGACTGGACCCTCTTGTTGGTGGCGGCGCAAACCGGGTTGCGCGTTTCAGAGTTGGTCGGTCTGTGCTGTCAAGACGTTGAGTTCGGCACGGGAGCGCATGTGCGCTGTACCGGAAAAGGACGGAAGGAACGTTGCACACCCTTGCGCAAAGATGCGGTGGCGGCGTTGCGGGTCTGGTTGCCAGAACGGCACGGGCAGCCCACCGAGCCGCTCTTTCCCAATGCCCGTGGTCATCGGCTGAGTAGGGATGGGGTCGAGTACCTGCTCGCCAAGCACGCGGCCGTTGCGCGCACGCACTGCCCCTCCTTGCAGGGTAAACGGATCTCCCCGCACGTGCTTCGCCACTCGCTCGCGATGGAGTTGCTACAAGCCGGTGTGGATCGGTCGGTCATCGCGCTCTGGTTGGGCCACGAAACCTTGGATACAATCCAGGTCTACGTGCACGCCAATCTGGAAATCAAAGAGAAGGCTTTAGCCAAAACTCACGCCTTCACGCGAAACTCACGACGTTACCGGCCCGGTGATCGCCTCCTGGCCTTTCTCCAGAGCCTCTGAAAATGCCGAGTTGGCCGGCTCCGAATAGCCGGATTCCCGCGGTTTTTGCGGGATCAGCCGGTTCAACTCGGCATAATCCGGCACCCGGCATGTTGCCTCAGCCCGTTGTGTCGCCAAGGGAGCAAGCCCGCGGCCGCGGCGGTGGCATTCTGTGCCGCGGTGATGGTGCGCTCGCGCTCCTTCCATTCCCGACCACGCGGCCAGACGGGTCCAGTCTTCTTCGCGAGTACAGATAGCCACGCAAATAGATTGTCAGTGATTGGTGCCAGTCGAGTTCCCGCGCAGCGCGCTTTTCGATGGACCACCTTAATCGTGCGATCCGCCAAGCGGACGTCGCGCCAGTCCAGCGCGAGGATCTCGCTAGTGCGCAATCCCGCAAATGCACCAATGGCCAGCGCCGGCAAATACGCGTGATCGGCAGCGGCAAGCAGTTTCGCCATTTGCTCAGGGGCCCAGACCTCGATCGTGTCTTGGTGCTTCCCCGTGAACACTTGGGTGCCCGCAACTGGATTTGTTCCTCGCGCGATGTATCCGCGGCTGTCGCAGTAAGCAAACAAGCGCCACAGGATTTGTCGATGCGCATTCTTGGTTCCGGTGGTGCCCTCCAACCCATCCAGATAACGCTGGCAATCTTCGGTGGTGAGGCTGGCGGGGTGATCTGGAAAGACTTTGATGAAACGAGAGGTGCGACAGCGCAGATCAGCCAGGTAAGGCTCGCTTGCCTTGGCTTTCCGCCGCAGTTCGATCATCTCGGCGGCCGCATCGGCGAGGGTGATTTGCGGCAGCGTGTCTGGGTGGCGCTCTATGTAAAACCGTGCCGCGCTGGGGAGCAGGCTGCCGTTACCCAGGATCCCAACCGCCTCAGCGTACCGGGCACAGGCCAGTTCTGGTGGGTCGCCTACGCTGCGCAGTAGTTCGAGGCAGCGACCAAAAACCGCCGCTTCCCGACCGGACAGCGCCGCCGCCATGGCATCACCCTTAGCCAGCAACTGAGCGATCCGGCGCGCTTCTTTCCGCGCGGCTTGATGATCGGCGAAGCTGCGTAGTTTGCGTTCACCGCTTGTGTAATCGCAGACCTCAAATGTGGGGTAAGCATTGCCGGCGACCGTGCGCGTCCGTCGGTAAATCTTAACGCGCACATTGCCGTCGCGGACAGTTTCGATCCTGCGGTGCCTTCGTTTCATGTGTGAAAACGTAGTCAATACGTAGGCAAGTATCAACGGAATTTGAGCTTTCCGCGTAATATGGGGCATTCAGGCACAATCAGGGCGTTACCCGATAACGCCCCGGGACGAGCTGCGGCACTCCTTGGGGTGTTACGGAAGGGTGAGCACGTAGAACCGTTGGGGCCACGTGGCCGCGTGAAGATCGTCAAATGTGGCCGCAGCCGAGCCAAATGTGCCCGAAGCCAGCGCTTCCCAGGACGCCATTGCGGTCATGAGGTTTGTGGTGGCGCGAACGGTGTAGTTCTGGCCTGGAGGCCCCGTGAAGGTGAGCCGGACGGGGCCGTCGGCGAGGCGCTCGAGGCGGGCGATGTTTGGGGCCCCGGGGCCGTAGGTGAAGATGGCGGAAGCGGTCGCGCTGGCATCGGTTTGGAGGCGGACCCAATGGGCGGAGTAACCTTCCGGGAAGAGGTGCTTGAGGGTCTGGCCGGGCTGGACGGTGAAGCGGGCATAGGTGCGCCACGTGGCGCAGGCGGCAACATCCACCTCCACGGTGAACGTGACGGGCTGGAGAGCCGTGTGGGACAATTCGAGGATTTTGTCATCGTAACCGCACATGAGATAGGGGTCGCTCGGCACGTGAGCGGTCACGGGGGTGTGGTTCCAGGGGCCGCCGACGCCCGCGGGCACTCCCAGCCGCCAAAGGTCGTCGACGTCGCCAAACCAAAGGGCCGCCCTGCCGTCGTCGGAACGAAAGACGTGTGGGGAATGGGTGTTGGTGGCCGCAAGGCCGGCAATCACCAGCATGCCCCGCCAGGACGCGAAGTCGCTGAGGTGCCAGTGGTGGGTGGCCACCGGCCGGATGCGACGGAAACCGCCCGAGGCGCTTTTGGGCAGTTCGTAGAAGGTGCCGTGCGCGTGGAAGAGGTCGCGTTCGGTGACGACTTCGCGTTTGCCGCGCGGCCAGCCTGAGGGCCATGCCTGGTCGTAAGCGGCGTTGTTCCTGGGCAGGCGGAAGCGCTGGGTGCCTTCGGTGACGACGACCGACGCGGGGTCGACGGTGAAGTCGGGCTGGGACAAGCCATAGGTGGCGCGCAACGCGGCTTCGGCGGTCGCGTTGGTCCGCCGCGTCAGGCACAGGGCGTCTCCGATCTCGTAGTAAGCCGTCGCGGTCATCCGGCGATTGGTGTCGTAAAGGTTTGCGGCGAATTGAAGGGTGCGCGCGTCGCCGCTCTGCGGCCGAAGGATGCCGTCGCTGCCGCCGCCGGTCCGGCCGAGGTCCATCAGGCCTGCGAACAAGGCGGGGTCGGGCGGTGTGGGGGGATTGCCCAGGTGGAACCAGGCGGAGACGCCGGTGGCCTGCCGATCGGGGACGAGACGGATCCATGGCGCCTGCAACGGGGCGGGCAGGAGGCACCATGCGTAGCCCCGCGGGGCGACGGTGAGGTTGGTCCAGCAGACCCATTGGTCCGCCCCATCGGGATCGACCTGCACTTCCACAGTCAGCGGCGCTTCGGTGGTGTGCGTCACGTGCAGGACGCGGCGGGTGAATCCGGCGATCAGAAACGGGTCGCTCGGAGTCTGGGCTGCCACGTCGTCGTCAAGCCAGGGGCCGCCGAACCCGGCGGGAGCGCCCCAGCGGTCGAGGTCGGCGAGCTGGCCGAACCAGGGGGCCGAATGCGACTGGCCGGCCCAGCGATTGCCGCCGGTGGTGGAAGCGTCGTCGCGTCCCATGACGAGGTATCCGTTCCACACGCAGTAGTCGACGGGCATTTTCAAGTAGGTGCAGCGCGGGGTGATGCCAGCGGTGCGGGCGGCGGCGAAGGTTTTGGGGAAATCGTAGAACATGCCGTGCATGTGCATGAGCAGTTGGCCGGGGAGGATCTCGCGAATGCGCGGCCATTCGGTGAACCAGCCGTGGAAGGCATCGTGGGTGAAGCTGGCTTTCGGGAGGCGGAACGTGCGCCACGCGCCATGTTCGAGCAGCTTGAGGAGCACCGAGCGCTTGTCCCAACCCGAGGCCCAAATGGGCTCGTCGCCGCCCGCGGGCCCCTCCAGGCCGCCCGGGCCGGTGACTTCGGTGAACGGGGTGCGCGCGACCGCTGCCCAGGCGTTGGTGAAATCCGTGCCGCGGATTTCGGTTAGGAGACCGGCAGGCCCGTTGAACCCGGCGCCGTCGGCGCCCGGGGACCAGCCTGGTTCGCCGTTGTTGGCGTAGACCAGGCGGCCCTGGCTGGAATACAACCCTTTGCCATGGCTGCCCGGGAGGATCCGGCCGGCAACGCTGGTCTGGGCTTGGGCGTCCGGCTTCAACACGGTGACCGCGAGGGTGTGGACGTCGACTTCGTAGAATCCCTCTTCCATCGTCGCCATGTAGACCTTCTGCGCGGGGTGGGTCAGGTGGCGCGCCGCGCCGGTCAGCCGGCCCGGCATGAGGGCGGGCGACACCGCGCGGACACCGCCGGTGGCGTTGATCCAGTAAGGACCCATGATGAGCTGTTGGCTTTCGCGGTGGATCATGCGCGCGGCGTGCGTGCCCCCCACACTCGACGGATGCGGCGTCAGCGCCAGGTTCGAGTCCACCATCCACAACCGGTCCGAACTGCCGTTGGGCGCGTGGGGCGGGTAGGTGAGAAACCAGAGCCGGCCGGCCCAGGGCGCGACGGCCCCGATGCCGCATTCGCCGGCGTCGCTGAACACGGCGAGGTGTGGGTAAGTGCCGCTAATGCGGACGATGGCGTGGGTGGTTGGCGGCGGTGCGGCCGTGATGCGAGCCGTCATTTCGTCCGCGTGGGAATCCGGGTGGCCGCCGTATGCGGTGGCGAACTCGAAGACCCGGCCGGTGACGGCGCTGGGATCGCCGGTGGGGAACGTCGCCAGGTGGGTGGTGCGGCTGGCCAAGTCGGCGGTGCCGGGATGGGAACCCGTGTCCAACCGATCCTGCGCGACAACCTGGGCGTTGATCGAACCGGCGGCAAAAGCCGCCAGCCAGGCCAGTCTGAAGCGTTGCGCTCTGTCGGGGGTCATAAGTCCGCGACGCCCGATTTTCCAGACCGGCGCCGCGGACTGACGACGCCCCTTCCCTACCACAGCCGCCTTGCCGCGGCCAAGAAATTCGGCGCATCTTGGGATGGACTGTGGCGGCGCGGGCTGCTAGGCTGCGGCAACGAATCGAAACCCCAGCAAACCAGCCAAGAATTCCACGAAGTGAAACCCGGGGATTGCCATGAAGGTCCGTGTTCGGGCGGCGGGGGCAGGGCCGGCGTGTCCGACGGCCAGGACTGCCTCGTCGGTTTGAGGCGGAGTTTCACGGGAGTTCTCCCGTGTTTTCACAGGCCAATGCGCGCTCCCAGGTCTCGTCCGGGAGCATGTGGCGGGTGCGGGTTCACGCTGATCGAGCTTTTGGTGGTGATTGCGATCATTGCGATCCTGGCGGGCTTGCTGCTGCCGGCCCTGAGCAAAGCCAAGGAGCGCGGCAAACGCATCGCGTGCCTCAACAACATCAAGCAGTGGACCCTGGCGGTCCTGTTGCATGCGGATGACCACGACGGCACGCTGCCCCGAGCGACGCGCCCCGGCAGGGGGCCGAACGGATATTGGATCGATCCGGTGAACTTCCGCGATGTGTTCCAACGAACGTACGGCATCTCCCGCGACCAGTTCTACTGCCCGTCCAACCCGTCCTGGAACAGGGAGGACTTCTGGAATGGCGGCGGCGGCGGCATCCCGGCGGGAGACACCGTGATGGGCTATCTCTATTTCGCCGGAGACACGAATTTCTTCAGCAACCCGGCTTTGCGGACGGTGCCTGTGGGACGGAACCCGTTTGCGGTTCGTTCGAGCGACAACCCGTTTTACACGATCCTCTTTGCGGACCTGATGCGGCAATTGCCGGGGTCGGGCGGCGGGACCACGTGGGGGCGGCCCGGGGACACGTCGGAAATGCGGGGCTGCAACCATTATGAAGGGGGCGAACCGGCGGGAGCCAACCAGGGATTTCTCGACGGGCACGTCGAGTGGATGGAGGCCGAAGGCCCCTGGGTGAAATACCCCAAGCTGATCATCGGTTCGGCGCGGATTTATTTCCACGGCGGCGATGAAAACCCGTGAGGCACCTGCGCATGCGAGACCCGGATTTTACGATTCCACCGAACCTTGAAACCCTGAAACCCATGAGCCACTTATGAACTCTGATTGCTCCAAGACGCGGCGGGCCACCTCGCCGATCGTTTGTGCGGCCTTGATCCTCTGCGGGCTGTGCGGCGCCACCGTGGCACCCGGCCAGGTGCAGAAATACGAAGGCTTCGACTACACCGGCACCGCCCTTCACGGACAAAACGGCGGCACCGGCTGGGCAGGCAACGCGTGGTCGGATTCCGACGCCGACACCCCGCTTTCCAACGACGGGGTCAGCCTCACGTTTCCCGCTTCGGTGAACCACAGCCCGGCCGGGAGCCGGGTTGTGTTCACGGGCCCGGGCGAGGCGGAGCGCCGGTTGGGGGCGAGCATCAATTTGGGTGCGGGCGGGGCCACCTATTACGTCAGCGCGCTGGTCAAACGGCAGGGCAGTTTCAAGTTTGAGTTCATCGATAATGGCACCAATGTGCGCTGGCGGTTCGGGGCGCTGGGCGGCGGCAGCACGAACACGGCGCTTGTCGGCGTCAGCAGCGATGTTCTGTTCAACGATGTGTTTCCGGTCGATGAAACCGTGCTGGTGGTGGCCAAAATGGCCACGCTCGCCGCGTCATCGCCTGGCGACTCGGTGTTCATGAATGTGTATCGCGCCGGCGACACCGTGCCGATGGCGGAGCCCACGACCTGGCAGGCCAACGCCACCCAGAACAGCGGCGTCACCCTCGTCCGCCTTCAGATCCGCAACATCGACGCCCTGCCCCTGGAAATCGACGAGATCCGCGTGGGCACCACCTGGCTCGAGGTCGCGTCCGGCCCCGTCACCGGCCCTCCCCTCATCACCCGGCAGCCCGTGTCCGCCACCGTCTACCAGGGCGGCTTCGCCCAATTCTCGGCGGAGGCGGCGGGCGACGAGCCGTTGTCCTACCAGTGGAAGCGCGCAGGAATCCCCCTGCCGAACGCCACTAACAACGTCCTGACGCTTCTCAACGTGCAACCCGCCCAGGCGGGATTCTACACGGTCACCGTCACCAACACAGCCGGCAGCGCCACGAGTGATCCCACCGTCCAACTCCAGGTCATCGCCGTCACCAACACCACCGTCGGCTTGGTGGCCCAATGGCCCTTCGACGAAACCACCGGCCTGACCGCCGCCGATGCCACTGCCAACGGCAACCACGGAACCCTGGTCAACTTCGCCGGCGACGACTCCCAATGGGTGGCCGGCGAGTCCAATGGGGCGCTGCAATTCGGGGGCAGCAACTACGTGGAAGTCCCCCACAGCGCCAGCCTCGGGGCGAATCTCGCCAACGGCTTTTCCGTCGCCACCTGGATTCGGTCCGCGGTGCCGCTGACGGCCAGCGCCAACACGTATCGCATGCTGGAAAAGGAGAACAGTTTCTTCCTGCTGCAGGGCGACGGCAACACGAACAACCTAGGCGTCGGGGGCGTGGCCGTGCTGGTCAAGAAGGGGGGTGCCAACCTGGCTGTGGGGGTTGGAGAGGCGCTGGCCGCCGACCGGTGGTACCACGTGGCGGCGACCTACGACGGCGTCAATGTCCGCATCTATCTGGATGGCGACTTGAAAGGCATGCGAGCCGTGGCGGCCCCGATCGACACCCCGTCCCAACCCCTTCACCTCGGCGCGGATTACATGGCCAGCGGCTCAGGCCAGAAATACCTGAACGGGGCGATGGACGAAGTGGGGATATGGGAGCGTGCGCTGCAGGCGGTGGAGGTGGCGACGATGGCGGGGTATGTGGGTGTGCCCTACGTGGTGTCCCCGCCGGAACCGCAATCCAAGTATGAAGGGGCCACGGCGGTCTTCCAGGTGGCGGCGAAAGGGGAACAGCCGCTGCGGTATCTATGGTTCAAAGGCGCCCAGGAGATCCGCAGCGCCACGAGCAACACCCTCGTGCTGTTCAACGTCCAGACAGCCGATGCCGGCGACTATCGCTGCCGCATCTCCAACAACCTCGGCGACACCTTCACCGACTGGGCAACCCTCACCGTCATCCCCGTCACCGCGATGAGCGACGGCCAGGCTGCCCTGTGGAAATTCGAAGACGGCATCGGCCTGATCGCCGGGGACGATTCGGGCAACGGGTTGGACGGGCAGTTGGTGGATTACGCGGGCGAAGATGAGCAGTGGATTCCAGGACAAGTCGGAGGCGCGCTCACGTTCGACGGTCAATCCAACCGGGTCGTGGTCGCCAACGGCGCGTCGGTGGCGCTGGGCAGCGACGCCACGATCGCCTTTTGGATGTATCCGCTCAGCTACGGCACCCTTGTGGATCACGCCAATTATTTCAGCCACAACAGCCGCGTCTTGCACAAGGGCGGCCATGTCTCCGTCGAACTCGTGGATGATCCCGGCAGCGTGCGCGCCACCCTGCGCGTCAACGGGGTGAGCGCCCCCCAGAATGTCGTGGACTTGAATGTCTGGCAGCATTTTGCGGTGACCTACCGGGGCGGCAGCCTGAGCTTTTACAAGAACGGCTTCCAGCTCGGCCAGCCCGTCCCGGCGAGCCCGGGCGCCACCAACAGCGACCCCATCGTGCTGGGCAATATGAGCGACACCCTGAACCAAACCAACCTGTTCCATGGCGCCCTGGACGAAGTCGGGGTCTGGCTGCGGCCGCTCAATGAAACCGAGGTGCTGACCCTCGCCGGCCGCGACGTGTCCGGCGCACCCCAGATCGTCACCCAGCCGACCTCGGCCACCCGCTATGCGGGCGGCAATGTGAGTTTCCTCGTCGAAGCCACCGGCCAACGCCCGCTGACCTATGCGTGGCAGCATGCCGGCATTCCGCTTCCGGACTCGAATACGAACCGGCTGGTGCTGACGAATCTGACGGTCGCCGACGCGGGCAACTACGTGGTGGTTCTTTCCAACAGCCTGGGCTCCGTGGCCAGCGCGCCGCCGGCGGTGTTGACTGTCCTGGAAATCGCCGACATCACCACCGGCATGATCGGTTATTGGCCCATGGACGAAACCAGCGGGACGGTTCTCAACGATGCCAGCGGCCGCGGCCATCACGCCGCCGTCTACAACAGCCAGGCCGCCAGCCTGATCGGCATGATCGGCGGCGCGTTCGACTTCGACGGCATCGGCGGATTCGCCGTGGTGCCGCACGCGGTCGATCTCAACCTCTACGACCAGGGGTCCATGGCCGTCTGGATCAGCCCGCGCACCTTCGGCGTGGCCGGTTCGGGCGGGATCGGCCGGATCCTGCGCAAGGACATCAACTATGATTGGACCATTTACGATCCGATCGACTCGATGCGGTTTTACGGCCTCAACAAGGCCACCTACGATGCCCCTGCCAACTCGGTAACCACTAACGAATGGCAGCATGTCGCCGCGGTCATCAAGGACGGTGCGATCCAGTTCTTCCGCAACGGCCGCGCCCTGGCCCAACCCATCCCCGGTCTGCTCGGTCCCACGATCACCAACGACCTCATCCTCGGCAACTACGGCCCCGACCTGTCCATCAACCGCCTTTTCAATGGCTCCATGGACGACCTCGGCCTCTGGGACCGCGCCCTGACCGCCGCCGAAATCGACGGGATCTACCATAACGGCCTGCTGGGTAAACCGCTCAACGCGCCTTACGAACCATTCGAAATCCGCGCGCTCGACTTCCCCAGCCCGGCCCAGGTGCGCGTGCTGTTTTTCTCACCCTACACGGGACGGCAATATGCCCTCGAGCGCCGAGACCAGTTGGACGCCGGTTCCTGGACCGAGGAAACCCCGGTCGCCTTCAATGCGCTGGCTGGCGGCATGTTCGAGGCCATCCTCAACCGGCCCGCCCAAGCCCATGCCTTCTACCGCGTCACTCTCCAGGCCGAACCGCCCATCTTCGTCGAAGATTTCGAAACCGGAGCGCCGGGCTGGACGCACGGCGGGCCGGGCGACAACTGGGAAGTGGGAGTACCCGTCAACGGGCCGGGGGCGGCGGTCAGCGGCACGAATGTGTATGCCACCAGCCTGACGGGCGACATCAATCCCTACAGCGAATGCTACCTGCGCTCGCCGGCGATCGACCTGTCCGGCAGAACCCGGGCCACGCTCGCCTTCCAGGAATGGCGGCACGTGGACGTCCCGGTGATGGGGTTTGACTATCACTGGACCGCTGTCAACGTGCTCGACGCCGGCACGCTCGCTGTCCTGCAACAAGTCTACTATGCCACCGGCGCCACCTCGGGTTGGGAACCGCGCTCCCTGCCGCTGCCCACCTCCGTTCTCGGACGCAGCGTCGTCCTCGAGTTCTTCCTGAACTGTGACGTGCAGGTAACCGGCTTCGAAGGCTGGTATCTCGACGACGTCACCATCCTGCCGCAGTAACTACCGGCGGCCCTCTCAACGGGCCGCCGATTCCAGCACAACCCGGTAGAACTGATGCGGGCCGGCGGGCGTCACGCGATAACGGTTCTGCGGCGGAGTGGCCGGCAACCCTTCCGCCAAGGGCACCGGCGCCGTCAGGTCGCCGAACGCCTCCACTCGATACGTGGCGTTCGTGGCGCTCGGCCAGCACAGCACCAGCGACCCCGGCGCCGCGTCCAGCTCCAGACGCGCATCAAACCGCGACGCGGCATCCAGAGGGTCGGTCCCCGTCTTGTATTCCACATGATTGCTCAGACCGTCGCCGTCGGCATCCCCCTCCGGACGCGCGCCGGTTAACGACAGGAAATAGTAACGCTCCCAGGAGTCCGGCAGCCGGTCGCCGTCGAGATCCGTCTCCGACGCGTCCAGATTCGCGAACTGCACCGCGTCGGCCACGACGACGCCGCGGGCGTCGTCGTTCCCGATGACGACGGTGATGCCGGCCTCGGTCACCTCGTGAGTGCCCACCGCCACCCATTGGCCCCCTTGCTGCCGCTGGTCCACGGTGCACGTGGCCGGGAGCTGGAGTGCCACGCACTTCACCACCAGCGCGGCGCCGGCAAAGCGGTACACCTTGCGGGCCGGATACGTCGACTCGAGCGTCGGCGTCCGAACCATCACCTCCAGGAACGTCCCCTGGCTGGCCGCCGTTGCCACCGCAGCCAGCAGCCGGTCTGTCTGGGGAAAAACAAACACCTCGCCCGCCGCGGTTCGATTCGGATCCGTCGGGCTGGAAATTGTCGTCAACGGCGTGGGGTCGAAGGCCCCGCCCGGCACCGACCATGCCTCCGCCGCCGTCCGGTGGTTCCAGGTGGCTTCGCCCGGCACAAACGACTCGGTCAGCCGGTAAACCCGAATCCCGTCCGCGCCGACAAATCCCGATGCCGAGTCGGGGTCGCGCGCCGCAATCTGGAGGCGGATTTCGGCCGACACGATCACCGCCCCGGCGGGAATGGGGGGCACATCGAACCGCAGCAGGCCGCGTGTGTAATCGCCGCCGGCGAACCGGCCGACCAGGAGGTCGCCGGCAGATTGCGGCTGATCCGGCTGCGCGTTGCGAATGAACACGGCGTCCATGGCGGCGGTTGGGACCGTGTGCGGCGCGGGGCACACCCAGACGGGGGCATTCGAGGCACGATCGGGGCCATCGGTCCAGCGCAAGGCGATGGCGTATCGCCCCGGAAACGCGAGCGCCGGGGTGAAGGCGACCCGTTTTGTGCCCTGGCCGGCGCCGCCGTCGTGGAGGTAGTTGGTCCCATAATATCCCGGCGTCGAGGCACTGGCCGTCCAGTCGCCGAGGATGACCACGCCGGAAGCGGGATCGCTGTTGTCGAGCGTGCACACAATCGGCGGCGGGCGCTCGGGCCAGGCGCCGGTGATGCGCGCCTGAAGTTCCACGGTGCGGTCGGCGCTGCGGTAGAGGTCGCGGGGTTCGATGCCGTGCTCCTTGCACAGGGCGGCGGCAATGCCCACCGCCACGCCCATCTGGCCGCACGTGTTCTGCACGCGCGGACTGCCCAGGCCGACATGCGTGGCGCTCAAACAGCGGCCCGCCATCATCAGATTCGGCACGTTGCGCGAATACAGGCAGCGGAACGGGAAAAAACACTTTGCAATGACGGTCTTGGTATAGGTCGCCAGGTAGCTCACCTCCGTCTCCTCGTGCAAATCGATCCCCCAATCCGTCGTCGCAATCGCGTCCTCGAAATACACGCCGTTCACCAGGTCGCTCTGCGTCAGGATATGGTCCCCCAACAAGCGCCGGGACTCGCGCTTGCCCGCCAGGTAAGGCACCCAGTCGAGAACAAGGTTGGTGTGTGCGGGGTTCTGTTTGGCATTGTAAAAATTGCCGTAAATCGCCCGGAGCAGATGATCCCGGATTGCTTCCGCATCGGTGATGGTGTTCAGCGACATCCCGTATTCCCAGTTCCACTCCCCACCCGTCGCCGCCCGGTCCTCCGCCACGTCCATCGCCCAGGGGACCGCGGGAAACCGCACCGGCACACCGTCATCGCGCGTCTTCCACATCAGCGAGTTGCCCATGGTCTTCGCATCGGGTTCGGCAGGCGCGCGGGATTCGCCGTATTCTCCCGCACCCTCGCGCCCCATCCGGTAATCGGCGCCCGCCCAGTAACCGATCCATCCGTCGCCGGTGCAGTCGATGAAGATCGGCGCCTCCAGTCGAAGGCGCTCTCCGGTATGGGTATGGCGGGCGTCAATGTGGGTGATGCGCCGGGACACGTTGATGCCAGCGGCGTAAGCCCTCCACGGCATGAACAGGCCCAGGTTGGGTTCGGCCTGCAGAATGGCCAGACGCCGGACGTCCTCGGCGATGGTCGCGTCGTCACGATTGGCCCCCGGGCTGGTCAGTTCCGTGACGATCGCATGGCGCTTGTCGCCGCGCATGCCAACCCGTATTTCCTGGCTGCCGTTGCCGCCCAGAAACGGCCGGTCATGCACCAGCGCCACCGCAATCCCGCTGCGCGCCGCAGCCACCGCCGCGCAGCAGCCCGCCATCCCGCCCCCAACCACCACACAGTCCACGCGCTGCGTGACGGCCGGCACGGGCGGTTCTCCCCGCACCGCCTGCCGCCACGCCGCCAGCTCCGCCCCGCCCGCCGGCGGCGGCTCGTTCGAATCCGCCAGGAACGCCATCGCGTCGCATCGCCCGTCGAATCCCGTGAGGTCCTCAAGCGCCACCTCCGCTGTGGCGCCCCCCACGGTCACCGTCCCCCCCGCCTGCCAGTGCCAGTCGCCACCCTCCGTCCCGAACACGGCGCCGAGTCGCACTCCGTCCACCCGCACCCTGAACTGCCCGGGAGCGGCCGCATTGCTGCAGGCCGGCACCCAGTTCCGCGTGCGCACCCAGACGGCATAGGTGCCCGGCCCGGGAAATGACACCGTCCCCGTGGCATTGGCCACCGGGCGCCCCAGCCCGTGGGCGATCAGGTAGGCGGACCCCATCTGCTCGATGGATTGCGAATCCACCTTCCACCCGCCGGGATCGGCGAGGCTCTCCGCCTCCACAAGCACCGTGGACGCCGCCTCCGCCGCCACCCAGGCGGCCGACAGCGTCGCGACTAACAGCCATGTCGTGTTCACGCGTTTTCGTTCATTCCCCTGAACACCGGATCATTCGCCAAGATGCCGGACTTTCTTAACGCGATTGCCGGCTGAGCCACGTCCAGAGTTCGGGAGTGGCGTAGGCGGCTTCCCAGGAATTGTGGCCCACGTGTTCCAACGTTGTGAACTTGATTCGCGTGCCGCCCGCCGCGCGGATCGCGTCCACCATCTCCACCGAGCGCGCGAACGGAACGGCTTTGTCCTCGGTGCCGTGGAAAACCCAAATCGGCAGCTGCTTGAGCCGGCCGGCGTCTTCGGGCTTGCCGGCGCCGCAGATGGGGACGACGGCGGCAAAGCGTTCGGGGTGATCCGCAGCCAGCCGCCAGGACCCGTAGCCGCCCATGCTTAATCCGGTCAGATAGACTTTGTTGGTGGCGACGGGATAGGTTTGAATCAGATGATCCAACAAGGCGGCCAGCAATTTTTGCTGGCGGGGCTGGGCCCATGATTCCTTGCCTGGGCACTGCGGCGACGCGATGAGAAACGGCAGGTCGTCTCCGCGCTCCGCCATCCGCGGCGGCCCCCACTTGCCGACCAGGCTCAGCGGCCCGTAACTCTCGCCGCGGCCGTGAAGAAACAGCATGAGCGGCCACGCGTTCGTCGCCGAAGCAGCGGTTTTCGGAAGGTAGAGCAGATACGCTATCGACTGGTCGTCTGCGATGTTCAAGGTCTGTTCGACCTGCTTGCCCGGCGCGGGCTCAGCACTCCAGGTGAGGCTTGGAACCGCCACGAGTGTTCCCACAATGAGCCCGAATGCCATGAGATGTCTCGGATGTCGCATGAGCGCACTATAACGCCGTGTCGCCCCGAAGAAAAGCACAACCGCCATCTCCCGGCACTTCCGAGTGAGGCGCGGTGCTGTGAAGGGCGGCGCGCTCAGCGGGTCGTGTTGAGCCGCAGCACGGCCTGGACCGGGAAATGATCCGAGGGATAGCGGCCCCGATCGGACGCGTGGTTGATGGCCGCCTTGAGCACGTCGAACTGGGGCGAGGTGATGATCCAGTCGATGCGGCTGCCGGCGCGTCTGCCCGTCCAGCCGTGATAGGTGGCCTCGTCGGGGGAGCGTTCCGGACTAGCCGCGCGGTGGCAATCGACCGCCTTCTGCCCGCTCATCTCCTCGCCGCGGACCAGGATGGCGTAGGGCTTGCCGTCCTCGGTGGTGTTGAAATCGCCGCACAACACCACGGGAAATTCGGGCGCAACCGCCTCCGCCCGGCGGCGGATCAGCCGGGCCGATTCCGTTCGCGCCTGTGCGCCGCGATGGTCAAAATGCGCGTTGGCGAAGATGAACGAGCCCGCGCCGCCCTGCGGGTCGCGGAGGCGCACCCACGACACCATGCGCGTGAGGGAGGAATCCCAACTGATGCTGCCGGGCACATCCGGCGTTTCGCTGAGCCAGAAATGGCCTGAGTCCTCGAGGGCGAACCGGTCCCGCCGGTACATCAGCGGCACGAACTCGCCCTTGGCGGCGCCGTCTTCACGCCCGACGCCGTGGAAGGCGTAGCCCGGCAGTTGGGCTTGGAGGTAGTCGGCCTGAAAGTTGAGCACCTCTTGCAGTCCCAGCAGGTCCGGCCCGAAGTCCTGGATCGTTTGGACCACCAGGTCCCGCCGCTGTCGCCACTCGTTCGTGCCGTCCTTGGCCGTCCCGTAACGGATGTTGAAGCTCATCACTTTCAACGGCGGTTCCGCGGCAGCAGCCTCCGACACCGCCAGCGCCGCCAGGCAACTCAGAATCACGTGTTTTGCAGTCATGGCGGCAGCATGCCTGCTCCGCCGCACTTTTCAAGCGTCACCCTCTTGCGGCGCGATCCGGCAATTCCCGCTACTGGGGCAGATCCGGCCTCTTCGTCGGCGCGATGGCCGGCCGCGGCGGCGGCCGCATGCCGTGCCCGAGGAAAAAGCCGGGGTGCGGCGGCTGGTTGTAGGCGACGTTCTGCCAGGCGATGCTGAGCCGGTATTGCGGATCGTGCATGAGCGTGGGGAGTCGCAAGTCTGTCGGTGCGGTGGTGGTGTAGATGCGCAGCGCCGAGTTGTCGGTGGTGCGGAAGACGACTTCCTCGCGCCAATCCCCCAGCAGATCGGCGCTGAGAATGGGCCGGCCGCCGGCGCAGCCGGGTGCCGTCAGCAGGTTCGTCACCGTGCTGTGTTCCCAGTCCCACTTGACAATGCGGTTGCCGCCCAGGATCTCGCGGAGCGGATCGCCATCCCACCAGAGAACAAAACTCGAGTTGCCCCCGCCGCGCGGTCCGCCGCTGGAAATGACCTCGCCCTTGCACGAGCGCAGCCCGCCCGGAATCCCCCAAACCTCCTCGCCCGGGTGACGCGGGTCGATGTCGGCGCTGACGCCATCGACCACGTCCTGGCCGTCGCGCGTTGCCCAGAGGATCGCGCCGGTCCGGGCGTCATACATCGCCGCGCCAGGTGTCCACCGGTCGTATTCGCCCCCTTCGTTTTCGTGCGGGCCGAACACCTCCAGCCCGGGGCGGGTGGGATCGAGGTCGCCGACGTGCAGCGAGTCGCCGTGGCGCAGTCCCGTGGTGAACAGGCCCCGGCCGTTGTCGTCCACCACCATCGCGCCGTAAACGATCTCGTCCTTCCCGTCCCCGTCCACATCCGCGACAGCAAGGTTGTGATTGCCCATGCCCGAGTAGCCGTAGACATGCGCGCTTTTGTTGGTACCCGGGGTCATGGCGGCGTCCACTGTGAGCACGTTGCCGGCGACGGCGACGACCTGCCGGCGCTCCTTCACACCTTCCCGGTCCCACACCAACCACTGCCCCGGCGCCGCGCCGTGCCACGCCCCAGCGTGGTCCGTGATGTTGCACAGCCCAATCCCCGGGTTGACGGTGGCGCGGGGGGTGACACAAGGGTGGCCGTGGTTCGGGTGGGTCGCGGAATCGAAGACCCACCGGGACGTGAGCTTGCCTTGGCGCCAATCCCATGCCGCCAAGACCGACCGCCCGTAATAACCGCGGCACATGACAACGCTCGGACGCGCTCCGTCCAGATACGCCACGCATGCGAGAAAGCGGTTCAACCGGTTCCCCACGCTGACAGTTTCCATGCCGCCATTGCCCCCAATCCCGCCCCAGCCCCCCGTCGGTTCCCGTCCCGGGATGTAGGGCACGGTGGCCATCTCCGCCCCAGTCCTGCCGTTGAAAATGGAAAAATACTCGGGGCCGGCCATGATTTTGCCGAACGTGCGCGAGTTGGGATTGCGATCCACCCAGTCGGCCCCGGCGTCGCCGATCACCTTGCCGGTCCCGTCGACCGAACCGTCGGCGGTTCGGACGGCGATTTCGGCGATGCCGTCGCCGTCGAGGTCGTAGACCATGAATTGGGTGTCGTGCTCGCCCTCGCGGATGTTTCTGCCCATCTGGATTGTCCAGAGAAGGGTGCCGTCCAGCTTGTAACCCTGCAGCACGGTGTTGCCCGTGATCCCGCGGAACGAGGTGTCCATCGGCCTCTGGCAGCCCTTGATCACAATCTCGTATTCGCCGTCCCCGTCCAAGTCGCCGAGCGATCCGTCGCTGGCGCTCGTCCGCGGCGGCAGCTTGAGCGGGACCTGGAAATACGGTGTTGGCGCGGCGTGGGCGGCAATGCGGTTCAGGAAAGGCCTGCTCAGCGGACCTTCCCGGCCATTGATCACGGGCCGCACGAAGTAACGGTGGTCCCTCGTGGAATCCACACCCGTGTCCTGAAACCAGGTCGCCGCCGTCACCGGCTCCGCATTGAGCTTCACGGGCCCGGCATCGCCCGTGGCGCGATACACGTTGAAGGCGGTTCCCTCCGGGTCCGTGCCCAGCCACCGCCAGCTCACAAACACGTTCCCCCCGCCCCGGGGAACCGCGACCACCCCACGGCCGAGGTTTTCCATCTGGCGGGAAACGCCGGGAGCGGCACAAAGGAACGCCGTGCCGAGAACATACGCCGCGCCAAGGACGAGTCCGACCCGTTTCATCCGAGTTGGCTGCGCGGAGGGCTCGGGCGGCAGGCGGTTCGGGCTTGGGCCGCGGGCGGCCCGTGTGTCGGAGGCGCGGTGGTTCATCGTAGTGTGACACCATTGGACGGGCGGCCCTCGGCGCGGCTTCATGGCGCGGACAATAGTTGTGAACCGCCGCGTCCCGCACGGCGGCGGCGCGGGCGGGGGCGCCGCCATGGTTCGCATGAGGCTGAGCATCACTGCCAAAGCGCGTATTGTCGAGACCGCGGTTTCCGGCTATGTTGGCGCCGTGAACGGGAACGAACGGCCGCCGCGCCGGTCCCTGGGGGGAGCGGTGGGGGCGGCGAGCGAAGCGGAACACGACAGGTTATGACAATATGGATTTTGATTCTGGGAACGATGGCGCTGTCGCTCTTCGCGGTGGCGCGCGTCAAATCGGTGTATCACCGCTACAATCGCGGCACGGTGCTTTCCGGGGCGACCGGGGCCGAGGCGGCGGCGCTGATCCTGCGGCAGGCGGGGATCCAGGACGTCGAGATTGCCGTGCACGACCAGATGCTTGGGGATCATTACGATCCCCTTCACAAGCGGCTGGTGTTGTCTTCGCAGAATTATTACGGCGCCACGCCGGCGGCGCTGGGGGTGGCCGCCCACGAGGCTGGGCATGCCCTTCAGCACGCGCACGCCTACAAGCCGCTGCATTGGCGGATGGCGGCGGTGGGGGTCACCACCTACGCCAACCAGGTGGTGATGTGGCTGCCGGTGTTCGGGATCTTCACCGGCCTGATTCAGCCGATGGTGGCGCTGTGGGTTCTTGCCCTGGCTTGGGGCGTCATCATGCTCTTCAACCTCATCACCTTGCCGGTTGAGTTCGACGCCTCGCGCCGCGCCAAGATCGTCCTTCGCAACCTCAACCTCATCGAGCCCGGCTCCGAAGCCGTGGCGGTGAGCCGCGTTCTCAACGCGGCCGCATGGACCTACGTGGCGGCGTTCATCACGTCGCTGGTCTACTTCCTGTGGCACCTCCTGCCGCTGCTCACCGGCCGCGATCGCGACTGACATCCCCGGGGCACGCACCGCCTCCGTTCATGCGCACCGGCATGAAACTCACCGTTCATCATGATCCCCTGCCATGCAGCGACGCCTCGACAGGCGTCGCCACCGCGCCCGCAGCCCCACGGACAACCCCACGCTTCTGCGTTCCGCGAGCGTGCCGAGTCCGCCTCATCCGCTGGTCCGCCGCGCCAGCAGCCGCTCGAAGCGCGCCCGGTTGTAGCGCTGGGCGAGGATGCAGGGCACGTTGGCCGCAACGGCGTAGCCGGCCATCACCCCATCCGCCCACCAGGGGTTCCAGAGGAAGAACAGCGGCGCACAACCCAGCGCGCACCAGTGGCACAGCTCGCCCCGCCACGTCTCGCGGACAAACCGGCGCAGATAGTCCGCACCCGCGCCCGCCAGCGCGCCCTTGGCGAAGCCGCCGCTGAACCAGCGGGCTCCGTCCGGCAGGCGGTCCTTCCAATGCCTGATCTTGAACACGCGCTCGTAGAAGCGTCCGCCTTGTTCCCAGGCCCGCGCCGGGCCGGGGCGGAACCAGGCCGCCGGCAATCGTGTGAACAGCCAGGCGAGGCCGAGTTGCAGCGCCGGCCAGCCCGCCACGTTCAACGCCACCACCCACGCGATCGGCAGCTCAATCCGCACGGATCTCGCGTCCTTTCCAGCTCACCGGCTTCCCGGACCGCAACGCCGAGCGGGCGAACACGGTGAAGAAGAACACCAGCGGCACGGGGTACAGCAGCGCCGTGTACCAGCGGAATGCGCCGATGCGCCGGCTGAACCAGCCGACCTGCGCCGCGCACAACAGGTAGGCTGCACCCCATGCGACCGCATCGCCGGTGGCCATCCAGCGGAGCGGCGCCAGCATCAGGCCGATCATCCACGCCACCACCACCAGCAACACCCCGCGCGGCGTCTGGCCCGCCCCCGATGCGAACCCCTTCGTCCAACCCGCCACCAATTCGCCCAAGCCGTTCGGATACATCCGAAAGGAAACCATCCCCCGCCCGGCCGTGCTCCGCACCGGAACGCCGGCGGCGCGAAACAGCCCGGCCAGCCACACGTTTTCCAGGATCCGGCCTTTCACGGCCTCATGCCCGCCGGCGCGCCGGTAGCTGTCGCGGTCCACGAGCATCACGGGGCCAAACAAACCGTGGGGGACCGTGCCTGCCATCATGTTCAGGTTGAAGAACAGCGAGAGATCCTCATAGGGCTTGAGCACGGCGTGATACGGCCCCGCGGAATACGCGCCGCGATCGTAGCCCGACAACAGGCGCGCCAGGCCGTGCGGTTCCAGCCATGTGTCCGCGTCCAGGAACAGCAGCAGGTCGCCGGAGGCCGCCTGTGCGCCCTGGTGACAGGCCCACGTCTTGCCCCGCCAGCCGTCCGGCAGCGGCTCCGAACGAATCACCCTCGCGCCAAGCTGCCGGGCCACATCGGCCGTCCGGTCCGTCGACGCGTCGTCGACCACCAGAATCTCCTGGGGCCTGGCGGATTGTGCGGCGAGCGAGCGCAGGAGCATGGGCAGGTTGTGCTCCTCGTTGCGGGCGGGGATGACAACGCTGAGGCGCGACGCCGAGGCCTGCCCGCCGCGGCCTCCGCAGGACCGCAAGCGGCCCAGCAGGAGGAATCCCGCCGCCCACAACGCCATGACCCCCAGCCACATCACGGTGTCCTGTCCCCTCCGACGCGCGCCAGGCCTTCCCGGGCCACGTGGTCTGCCGGGTGTTCCGCAAGCGCTTTCCGGAAATACCCGGCCGCCTCCTCACGCCGCCCCAGGCTTTCGCAAGTGCGCCCGATGAATGTCAGACACGTGCTGCGCCCCCACCGCGGCTCCAGTGCCCCCGCCGCCCGCCCGGCTTCCGCCGCAAACAGGCGCTCCGCCTCCAGAAACGTCGCCAGCGCCTCCCGTCGCGCCGCCGGCTTGCGTGCCGTGTGAAACTGGCATGTGCCCAGCAAATACTGCACGCGCGGATTGGCCGCGCCCAATTCCAACGCCCGCCTGCGATGCATGTGCACGCGGGACCCGAAGCGCGCGGCCCGCAGGAGATTGCCGTCGATCTTCATGCCGTAGAGTGTGCCCAGGAGCGCGTGCGCCTCCGCATGCCGCGCGTCCAACCGCACCGCGCTGGACAGCGCAGCCAGAGCCGCCTCCCGCGCCGCGGCGGCGCCGGTCTCGTTCGCGCGCGAAGCCGGCAATGTCTGCAATTGCAGCATCCGATGAAACTCCGCCACGCCCAGCCAGTAGAACGCCGCGCTGGATTCGGGCGCATGGGTGGCGGCTCGACGGAACAAGTCCGCCGCCGCGCCGAACTGCCGGCCGTCCCAGGCCTGATACGCCGCGGTGAACTCGGCGACGCCGGCCGCCATCAGCGGGTCCACGGGAGCGTCCGCCCAAGCCAGCAGCGGGACGCACCCCGCCAACACCGCGCCCCATGCACGGCACAGCCGCCGGCCCCCAATCCGCGGCGCCATGCGGGCGCGCTCCCCAGCAATGGATGTCCCCGTTCCGGGCATGCGGGCAGTTTTGAGCAGGGGGATTGCGTTGTCAAACCGGCGCATGGGAATCCCGGGCCGGTTTGCGCCCGGGGTTTGATGGGCCGATGGGATCGGCGGCATGGGCGGCCGGTTTGCTGAATTGGGCGGAAGGCGCCGGGGCGGCCCAGGGATGCTGCCGGGGCCGCTCGTTCTGTTCGCCCAAGCCGCTTTGCTTGAGGAAACCGCCCTGCCGAAGCGTCCATGGTCGCCCTGATCGCCGGAAGCTCGACCGTCTTCCGCTTGCTGTTGGCCGTTGGACTCGCCGTTCCCATTACCTGTCTCTGCTCATCGGCCCTCGCCGCCTGGTTCGGTGTTTTGCGGTCTGTCACCCTACGAGCCTGATCAACGCGACCCGCAAAACAAGTCAGAGCCTGGTCCGCCCTCACCGTGGCCGGCCCTCACCCCTCTCTCCCGGGGGGAGAGGGTAAACCATTCGGCGCTGCGATTGGCAGCAACGGCCCCGTCTGGTCCCGTGGCCCTCTCTGGGCCGCCGACGACGACGGCGGCGGCGCAGTCTCCGGCCGTGCTTCATTCGCGCAGGCGTGTGCGGCTCCCTCTCGCCCCGGCGAGGGTGAGGGCGGAGGATCCCATTGTTTTCGCGAATTCCAAATGCTCATGCTGGGCACCGAACAGGCGGGCGAGATCACGCCGGCAATTTCGAACAAGGGTCAGCCTCAAGAGCCGCGCCCTCCAAACGACCAGCGTGCTGGCCACAATTTCTACAAAGCCCTGGTGCGTCGCTGCCGGAACACCGCGCTGGCGTCCGCCGCCGATCGGCTCCGGTGGTTGCCCAGGCTCGATGCGGAAGGCAACCCGGTTGCCCCGGACCACTGAACCGCCAGGGTCGCGTAGATCCCAGTCAGCGTCAGGATGTCCTCGATCTCCACCCACTCGTCGGGCGCGTGCAGGTGGTCGCCCCGCGGGCCGAGCAGAATCGACGGCATCCGGCCCGCTTCGCCGCAAATGCCAAGATCGCACGAGAACGGCGCGCCGCCGATGACGGGCGTGTGTCCGGCATAGTGTTGGAAGGCCTGCGCCACCGCCCGGACGGCCGGGCTGCCGACCGGGGTTTCCCACGGTTTCACGAAATGGTAGGTACGTTCCACGGTCACCTTGAACGGCCGCAGCGCCGGGTCCTGGGCACCGTGCGCCTTCCAGAACGCGCGGAACATTCTGAAAAACGCGTTCTCGGTCGTGCCGGGATGGCACCACACGATCCAGGCGAGGGTTGCCAGGAGGGGCGTGCCCATCTGGGTGAACTCGCCCGGCGTTTCGGTGGTGATGTGCCACGGCAGAACATGGAGCGGCTTGCCGGCGGCGGGGAAGAGCCGATGCCGGTGTTGCGCGCGCCATTGGGCTTCGAACTTCCGAAACAGCTCGAGGGCGCGGGCGGCTCCGTGGAGGGGGTTGGCGATGGCCTTGCCCATGTAGGCCATGCCGCCCCGGCCGGTCAGGGTCAGGTTCCCCAAAAACGCCCCCAGACACGCCGGGCAAACCTCCATCCGCGTCGGCTCGCCCACGATGGCCAGAGCCGCGTTGTGTCCGCGCAGCCGCGACGCGAGCGTGCCGTTGCCCCCGGCGAATTCCTCGTCCACCACGCTCTCGAACAGCAGATCCCCCCCGGGGCGGAAGCCCAGCTCCTGCAGGATGCGGATCGCCCAAAACATCGCCGCCAGCCCGCCTTTCATGTCGGCCGAGCCGCGGCCGTAGAGCCGTCCGCCCCTCACCACGGGCTGGTAGGGGCGGCAGACGTTCCAATGGCGCGGCTCGGACGGGGCCACGTCGGCGTGGCCGCTCAGCAGCAGCGACCGCCCGCCGCCGTGGCCGCGCCAGCGCGCCACCACATTCTTGCGGCCCGCGGGATAGTGGCGGCCGTCCAGCCACGAGGAATGCCGGCGGATGCCGCGCACGGCCAATGGCGAAAAGACTTCCACGTCCCACGCCTGCTGGCGGCACTGGGCGGCAAGCCATCGCTGCGCGGCGGCCTCGGCGCCGTCCGGAGGACGGTTCTCGCTGGCAAAGCGGATGAACCGCTTCGTCCACGCGAGGATCGCGTCTGCGCGACGGTTGACGGCGGTGCGGATGGCGGAGACGGGAAGATCGTGTCGGGGGAGAGGCGGGGGAAGCGTATTCATCACAGCACGATGATCTCCCGCCGGTAAGGGTTCAGCTCGCGCAGGCCGGTCCGCGTGACCAGCACGCCGTCCTCGTAGCGCAGGCCATACCGGCCGTCGGACAACCAGATATCGACGTTGAAGAGCATGTTGGGCTGGATGACGAAGTCGGCGTTTTTGGAGAGCCACAATCCTTCCACCTCCGAACTGCCGGTTCCGTGAGCGGGGCCGTAGAGCGTGAAGTCCTCGTAGCCGTGGCGGGCGAGGATGTCGTAGTAGCCCTCGAACAAATCGCCGCCGCGCACGCCGGGGCGGATGGTGGCGATGGCATACTGCATGGCTTCGAGCGCCGCCTCGGCCAGACGGCGGGCCGGTTTCGGCATGGAGCGGATCGCGAACGGCCGGCACATGTTGCCACAGTAGCCCATGTATTTCGCCCCGAACGTGAACTGGACCAGTTCCCCGGCCCGGATCGCCCGATCGGTCGACCGGCACAGGCTCAGCGGCGTGGTCGGCCCGGAACAAACCCACGCCGGATACGCCATCCCCTCGGCGCCGCTCAACACCATCTTCGCCCGCGCCACGGCTTCCAACTCCCACTCGCGCTTGCCTGGCTTGGCCGCGCGAAGCGCGGCCTTCATGGCCGCCTCGGTGATGCGATACGCCTCAATGATGTGCGGGATTTCAGCGTCCGTCTTGATCATCTGCACCCGCAGCACCAGGTCGTCGGCCGGCACATGCTCCGCCCGGGGCGCCGCCGCCTTCAGATCGTCGAAGAGGACTTTCGGGAAGATGTTCCCATTGGCCACACCGATGCGCTTCGGGATGCCGCCACACGCGTCCGGCAGCAGCGTCTTGAAGCTCTCGCCCTCCACGTTCGGCACCCACTCCGGCGCCGAGGTCTCCACCAGGAGCGGGTTGATCCGAATCCGCGGCGCCGCGGAAAACCGCTTGGCGAATTCGAACGACTCCGGGCCGCCCGTGATCAGCACGGCTTGTCCCTCGGCGGGCACGAGGATGCCCGCGAAATCGAAGAACGGCCAGAAGCCCGCCAGGTAACGCGTGGTGCCGCTTTCGCTCTCGCTGCTGTAGCCGACCAGGCAGTCGAGGCCGGCCCGCTTCAGCTCCGCTTGGAGCCTGGCGATCCGTCGGGCGTATTCCGTCGTGGGAAGCGGTTTCAATCTCATGAGCAGGTCTCCTTATCGGCCCCAGGCGGCGCCGCCGGATGAGGCGGCGAATTCCATGAACTCGAACACCGCACCGTCCTTTTCCACAAACGCCACGGTCAGCCCCGGCAGAGCCTCGAACGGACCCAGAACCACCTTCTCCCCCGCCATGGCCTCCTTCAGCTTGTCAACGCGAAAGGCAAAGTGCGGCTGGTTGCGCACGGCCCCCTGAACGGGCGAGTCCGGCTCGAAGCGCAGGAACTCCACCTTGTACTTGTGTGCCATCGGGTCGGTGACCCAGACTTTAGTGGCCGCCACATAGGTTTCGCCAGACTGCGGCTCGTCGGTGGGAAGCCCGACATGATGGAATTGGCGCATGGGGAGGTGGGGGTGGGGGATTCGTGACTGGGGCTGGGGGACTGGGCGGTGGGAACCGGGTTGGGATAGAGTCCTTGACGACGGCCGCGCAACTTGCGCCCTGCAGCGCACAAACTTGATCTGCGAGCAACGTATTTCACGGGTCAAGGACTCTAGCGCTTGACGTTCACCACGCGGCCCGTCGCCGCCGATTTCTCCGCCGCCAGGCAGGCACGGACCGCCGCCGCCGATTCCTCGGGGCGGATGACCGTCGGCCTGCGGTTTTCGAGGATGCCCTGGACGAAATAACTCAGCTCGTCGCGCAGCGCGCCTGCACGCGCCCCGTGCAGCAGCGGCCAGTAGGTTGTGTCGGGCGAATGCCAGCCGGTTCGGTCGCAAATCGAGAAGTTCGGGTGGGTTTCGTGGATGTGGATGGAGCCCTTGGTGCCGATGATTTCCATCCGCTCGTCGATTTGGAAGGCGGTGGTGTCAGGCAGGAACCAGGTGTTTTCGAGCACGCCGATGGCGCCGGTGTCGAAGCGGTACAGGGTCCAGCCGAGGTCGGGATGCTTGAGGTGGCGGACGTTGACGGTCTGGGCGTAGGCGGACACGATCCTGGCGCCTGAATACCACAGCATCAAGTCGGTGTCGTGGACGCCGTCGCCCATGATCGGCCCGATTTTCGGCAGCACGGACCGGCCGACTGCGGCGGGGATGTTCCGGCGCGCATACATGGACACGATCCGGCCGATCTTTCCCTCGGCGATGGCGGCCTTGGCCGCCGCGTAGCGGGGGTTGAACCGACAGATGTGCCCCACCATGAAATGCTTCGAACTCGCCCTCGCCGCCTTCACGATCCGGTCGCAGTCGGTTGCTGTCGAGGCCATCGGCTTTTCCAAAAACACGTGCTTGCCCGCCTCCAACGCCGCCAGCGTGGGCGCCACGTGCTGATCCCACATCGTCACCACGCTCACCGCGTCCACGTCCGGATCGGCCAGCAGCGCATGGTAGTCGGTATACGTTTTCCCCACTCCGTACGCCCGGGCCAGCATCCTGAGCCGCGACTCGGTGCGGGTGCACAACGCGTGCAGCTCCACGTGCGGCAGGCCGGACAGCGCCTCGCAGTGCTTCTCCCCAAACCACCCCAGCCCGATGACCGCCATTCTGATCTTGTTCATGGTCCGTTCGTCCCGCCCCGTGCCGCGTCCGGGCACGGCAGACGTTCCACGCGTGTGCCGGCCCGCACCCTACCGCCGTCCAAGCCTCCTGGGAAGGTTCTTTTCCGCTGCGCCCCATTTCGGCAGGACGGTCTGTGGCGACTCTCAGCCCGTCGCGGGTTCGGGCCGGACCGGCGAAAGGGAGGCGTGCTCAGCGCCGCCATCCGGCGGCTTCGATGCGTTTGAACTCGGCCTCGATGTCTGTCCCCTCGTGGAACGACAGCCAGCCCCGCACGCGTTGAGTGTCGCCGGGCGCGCAGTCGGGGAACTGCGGATCGGAGTGAAGGCAGGGCACCTGGTCGTTGGCCCAGCAGCGCTGCACCGGGTCCCAGGCGGTGATCACCCAGCGGCGGCCGTCGTCCAAGCGCGCGGCGGCGTAGGGGGCATTGAAGACCGTGTGGGTGGGCGTTCGGGCCGCGAAGCCGGCCGCGTAGCCGAGCATCACGCAGTTCTGCACGCGCAGGCCGGTGAGCGTCTCGCGGGTGCCGTTGCGCAGCCAGAGGGACATGCGCACGGCGGTGGATGTGGGCTGCACCCTCGCGCCGAACACGATCCCATTCGGCAGGGTGCGCTCCGAGGCCAGCGTGCCGCCGGGGCCGCGCTGCCATTCGAGCCTCGGCAAGGTGATGCCCTTCTGGTCCCACAGGGTCGGGATATGGGTGTGGGCCAGGTAAATCAGGCCGAGGTTCGAAAATATCGCCTCCGGCAAATCGAGCACCACGTAGCCGCCGTCTTCCCAGGGGGTGAACACGCTCACCTTCGTGTCGCGTTGCGGCCTCACCGCCCCGTCGAAAAAGCCAAGACGCGGATGCCGTCCGCCCGGGTAGGGCAGCACGCGCAACGCGGCGCCAGGTGCGCGGCGGGGCGCGCGTTTGCCGGCGAGATCAAACCGCCGCAGCGCCGCGGCGACTTCGTCGGGCGTCAGACCGGTGGCCGCGCCGACTTCGACCGGGTTGAACCGGTGGAACACGACCATGTTTTCGAGCCAGTCGCGCAGGGCGCCATCGTTCGCCGGACGGCGGAACTCGGGCAGCCCTCCGACCGCCAGAACGGCAACCGCTGCTGCCAGGCTCAGCACCGGGCGGACGCCATGGAGGGATGGAGAACGGTGGGCGGTGGGCATTGCATGCATGGCCGGAGCTTACCCGGCGCAGCCGCTGCTGACCAGCAAGGACTCATCGGCGTTGCCTGAGGAACAGTCCTTGCCCCCCCAACGCCGTGATCTTCCCAATAACATCATTTGAGGCGCGCCAATGCATGCCCCCAACGAAAAGTCAGGGACGCGTTGGAACGCGTCCTTACCCCCACCGAACGGCTTTGCAAAGGTAGGGACGCGTTCCACCGCGGGCGCGACCGACAACCTCGGAATGCACTCGGGGCGCGCGCCGGCCAAATCGGCGGTTGAGTCGGCGGCGGCCAACGGGTACACTGGCGTCAGAGTTGGTTCTGAACGCGGACTGTTCATGAAAACCGGCGCGAGTGACGGCCGATGGTTTGGGCCGGGGGCATGCGGGCTGGCCGCCATGCTGGCTGCCGCGCGGATCGCCGCGCAACCTTGCCTTTCAATCACGGCAGGCGAGCCGGGCGGTGTCGTGCGCCTGGACGCCCTGAGCCCGCCCGGACACGTCGCGGTTCTTCAATGCTCGGCCGACTTGGCGGACTGGGCGCCCATCCATGCGAGCACGGAGCCGAGCTGGTCCTGGGTCGACGACGACAGCGCGCTGACGGCGGGGCGGTTTTACCGGTTGTCGTGCCGTGAGCCGCGGGTGATGACGC
Source organism: Verrucomicrobiota bacterium (assembly GCA_016935555.1). Taxonomy (GTDB): domain Bacteria; phylum Verrucomicrobiota; class Verrucomicrobiia; order Limisphaerales; family JAFGQR01; genus JAFGQR01. Next base: position 20,366 of record JAFGQR010000153.1, on the reverse strand, counting down.
CTTCGGGCACCTGGACGAACCGGATCAGCCTGCAGGACGGTTTCTTCTGGGACCACGAGAACGTGCTGATCGTGCCCAACCCGCTGTCGGAGGTGGAACGGATCAACTGGATCAAGTTCACGCTGTTCCTGGACGATCCCACGGTGGTGTATTTCCAGGACACGAGCGTCCACAAGCTGCATTATGCCTACGGCACGACGTATCTGGACCCCTTCCTGGGGATGGACCCCGCCGCTTATGACCAAGCCACCCTTCGCCGCGACACCCAGTGGGCCGTCATCGGCTCCGTCCTGTTCGATCCCGATTCCGGCGAGTACGCCATCCAATTCGCCGGCCTCGATCCCTATCCGCGCGAGATGGCCCGGTTCCTCTTCGAGACCGTTGACCGCGCGATCGACAAGCCGGCCGGGGCCATGGGGTTCTACATGCCCAGCTGCGAACAGACCGATGCGGCCTACCACGATGCGGCCTACTTCGCGAGCCACCAGATGCCCCTGGCCACCACGCAACGCTGGCTGGCAGGAGAAAACATCTACGCCTATGGCTGGGCCATCGGCCGCCTCGTTTGGATCCCCGGCACCCGGATCCAGGACGCCTACCGCGCCGGTCAACTCACGCATGAGGACATTCTCCTGACGGACCAGGTGCCCAGCGAGCTGCCTTACCTGGCGGGCATCGTCACGCTCTCGCCCTCCACACCGAATTCGCATGTGGCGATTCTGGCGCGCAGTCACGGGGTGCCGTTCGTGCATGCCGCGGACGCGGTGCTGACGAACCGTCTTGAGGCGTTGCGCGGCCAGCGGGTGTTTCTCAGGGCGATCCAGCCGGTGGACAACCGCGATCTGCGGCCGAAGATCATCGTGGTGGCGTTGCCCTCATTGGACCCGGCATTCGAGGCGGAGGTGATGTCCCTGAAACGCGCGCCGGAGCTGGATTTGCAGCCCAAGGCGCATTACGGGGCCTGCAGCACGGCGGTGGAGGGATTGACCCCCGCCGATGTCTGCCACGTCGGAGGCAAGGCCGCCCATTTTGGCTTCCTGGGCCGCGTGGTTCCCGGCCACGCGCCCGACCCGGCCATCGCCTTCACGTTCGATCTCTGGGACGAGTTCCTCCAGCAGACGCTTCCGACGGGCGCGACGCTGGCCGCCGAAATCGGGCGCCGTCTTGAACACCACGTGTACCCGCCCGACCTGGTTGCCCTCTCCCACGACCTGGAGGCCATCCGCGATCTGATCGTCCACACCGCCGATTTCAGCCCCGCGCAACAAGCCGCCATCCTCGCCGCCCTGGCTCCGTTTGATCCTTACCGGCGAATCCGGTTCCGCAGTTCGACCAATGTGGAGGACACGGAACTGTTTTCCGGGGCGGGTCTTTACGACAGCTACAGCGGCTGTCTGAGGGACGACCTGGACGGGGACGACCTGGGGCCGAGCGCGTGCGATCCCGGGCGGGAGGAGGAGCGGGGGGTGTTGTTGGTGTTGCGGAAGGTGTTTGCCAGCTTCTACAACGACAACGCCGTCCTGGAACGGCTGCGACACCGCGTCGACGAAAACGCCGTCGGCATGGCCGTCCTGGTTCACTATTCGTCTCCGGACGAGGCGGAGTTGGCGAACGGCGTGGCCACGGCTTCCTATTCCCGCAACGGCGACGCCCTTCGGCTCCAAACCACCATGGTCACCCAGAAAGGAGCCGTCTCCGTCACCAACCCCGACGGCCAGAGCCTGCCGGAGGTGGTGGAGATCGAGTCTTCGCGCACCGCCACCAACTCCGCAACCGCGTTGCGGCTGACACAGCGGTCGAGCCTGCTGCCCGCGGGTGAGGATCATGTGCTTGGGTGGGAGGACGAATACCGCTCGTTCCAGGATATGTTCTTCGACCTGGCCGAAGCCTACGCCGATTACTGGCCCCACAAGGAAACGTTTGTCCTGGATTTCGAATACAAGAAGATCGACCCCGACTGGCTGGTGATCAAACAGCTCCGCGAATTGCCCTCGCCCCCCGCGATCAAGACGGCTCCCATTCTGTTGAATGAGCCGCTGATCCTCCAGGTCTCCCAGGGACCGCGCGCCTCGCTCTTCGCCCATCACCGCCTCAAATCGCTCTGGACCCTCGAAACCGACAATCGCTGGCTGGACGCCGCAGGGCAGGCCACCTGTTTTCTGAGCCGGAGCGACTGGAGCCACACGCTGGATGGACAGGTCGCCGCCCAGACCGGCCCGCTCTCGTCCTGGACCCACGCCCGACACGCGCTGGAAACGAACGACACCATCGTGTCGGTCGATCGCTGGATCCGCAACACGGTCTACGGCCCCGTCGAGTTCGCCTTCCGCGTCTGCCTCCCGAAACCATCCTACCTCACCCAGTGCCCTGTGTTCGTCCTGCGCGACTTCGACCTGCGGCTCCAAGCCGATTACGCGGGGCCGCAGATGATTTACGATTCATGGCATGACCGCGTGGCCTACATCACCAACGAGGTCGTCCTGTTGGAACCGGCGCCCCCGGGCCAGGCACCGCTGCCGCCTGCCACCACCAACGCCTACACCGCAGAAGGCGGACTGAACATCGACATCGTGTTTTATTACAAGCCCGAAGACTGGCCCGAGGGCATGACCGGATTCACCCCCACGGTCTGGCGCTTTGAGCAAACCACCCTCAGCGGCTTGTTGCCGGGCGCGCCGATCGTGTTGGACAGTTATTGGTCCCAAACCTGTCAAACCTATCACAAACCCTACTTCGGGGATCTCCTCTTCGAGCCGGGCCTGGATCCCGGAGTCAGTTCCGCGGTTCTGGAGGACCTCGAACAGGCGGACATCCGGATCGTCTTCTTGCGCCCTGAGCGGCCTTGGGAACAGCCCGCCGTCAAGATCATCGGCTTCGACGGCGCGCTGCGCGACTGGCCGTAGCGCCGCGCGCATGGGCGCGCTTACCCCGCTTTGGGCGGGCCGTCTGTCGCCGGAAACCGCCGGATCGTAAACAGATCGCGTTCGGCTTTTTGGCTGCACTCGCGCGAGAGGCGTTCGAGGGCGTCGAGCGGCTGGTTCATGATGCCCCTGTGAGGCTGCCCGGGGGCGGCATGGTCGCCGTCGGCGGCCAGGTTCGAGGGTCCGGCCCGGAGGAGGAGAAGAAGACAGCCGGCTGCGGCGGTTCGGACACGCATGCTGTGTAGGGTCATCGGATTCAGCGGTTGGCGCGTGCGATGCGGTCGAGGGTTTTGAGGAAATCGCGCACGGTGGCGCGGTCGAAACCGGTTGTGGTGACGACCTTGCCGTCGGTTTCGACGGGTTTGCCGGTGTAGTTGGCTTTGCGGCGGATGATCTCGGCCGAATCCGCCTTGGTGGTGGTCAGTTTCTTGCCTTCGATGCCAACGATGGCGTTGGCCAGCACAACGGCGGAGGGGCCGACGGCGGCGACGACCTTGCCGGCCGCGTGAGCTTCCTTGACGAGGCGCAGGGTCTCGGCGTCGGTCCAAAGGTCGCGCGCCCCCGGGCCGCCGGCCAGCAGGATGACGTCGTGGCGGGAGCCGTCGGTCGGGGTGTTCGGGGCCACGACGGCGAGGGTGGCGCCGCCGGCGAGCAGTTCGCGGCGCAAGAGGTCGACATGCTCGGCGTCTCTGGCGGGAATGACGAGGGCGATCCTGATGTTGCGCAGGCCGTAGAACGGGGCCAGGGCGGTGACGCGGGTGCTCCTGCCGCGCACGACGGTCAGTTCGATGGCTTTGGCGCCGCGGGCCAAGTGGACTTCGAGTTCGCGCTGGAAGGCGGCCACATCGGGCGTCGGCTTGCCAGCCACGTGCGTGAGGATGTCGTTGCCCTTCAAACCCGCCTTGCCGGCGGGGTCGCCTTGCCGGGCGGTGCTGACGAGCACGCCGTCGGCCTCGGGCAGCCTGTGGAGGATGCGGCTGGCGGTGACAACCTGGCGAACCCCGAGGCCGAGGACGTCGTAGCGGTGCTCGACAATTTCCCCGGCGTGAAAGCCATATCGGGGGAGAAGCTCCATCGTCTGGAGTTGGGCCTGGATGGTGTGGGTTTGCCGGGCGCCAGGGGAACCGCGCAGAACGGTAAAGCTGATCTGGCTGCCGGGTTTCCGCGTGTTCACGCCCCAGTTGTAGTCGAGCAGCTCGGCGCGCGTGCGCGCGGAGGTGGATTGGCCGTCCGTGGCAACAATGATGTCGCCGGCGCGCAAGCCGGCCTTGTCGGCGGCGGAGCGCGGGAGGACGGCGCTGACCAGGACGCCGCGCTCGGCCTGGAGGGCGCGGGCGAGTTCGGCATACAATTCGCAGGTGGTGTAGCAGGGCAGGTCGGAGCGCACGAAGCGTCCGTGGGCGAGGAAATGGTCTTTGAGGGTGAGGGCGACGTGGATGGGGATGGTGAAGCCGAGGTTGTTGGCGCCGCTGCGGGCGTAGGTGTTGATGCCCAGGACGCGGCCGTTGTGGTCGAAGAGCGGGCCGCCGCTATTGCCCGGATTGATCGCGGCGTCGGTTTGGAACACCTTGGTTTCGGTCCCCAGATCGGTGCGATCCACGTTGCTCAGAATCCCGCCGGTAAACGTGCGCTTCAGCCCGAGCGGCATCCCAACCGCAAAGCAGCGCTGCCCAATCTGCACATGGCGCGAATCCGCGAACTCCACGGGACGCAGGGAATGCCCGGGATCAATCTTCAGGAGCGCGACGTCGGGGTCCAGGGAGAAGCCGACGACCTTGGCGGGGAATTTCTGTTCGTCATTGAGGATGACGGTGATGGACTTGGCGGGCTGGGTGGGGTCTTCCTCATCGCTGCCGCGCACGACGTGCCCGTTGCTGAGCAGATAGCCGTCGGGCGTGATGATGAAGCCGCTGCCGGCGGCGGTTTCGTGCTGGATGGCGACCACGGAAGGATCGACCTTTCTGACAATGTCGTCCGGGATGTCTTCGGAAGCAGGGGCGGGCTGCTGCGCGTGGGCAACCGCCGCTCCGAGGGAGGCGACAAGGAGATACTGCAAGCGTTTCATTCTTGGGAGGCGGGGTTTTGTTCGCCCAGCGTGAGGTTTAACCCGGCGTACCCCGTGAGCCATCCCCGGTAGTATTTGACGAGAACGACCGGGGGCCGATCGCGCCGGATGGTTTCGAGCACCTTGCCGAAGGCGGCGATGGTGGGGGTGGGCTGGCCGGCCAGCTCGACAATGATGTCCTTGTTGACAATCAGTGTCTGCCGGGCGGAGCCGCTGTTGGCAGCGGGACTGCCGCGGTGCACCTCGGTGACCAGCACCCCGTGCTCCGTGCCGAGGTTTTGCGAAAACAGCATGCTGTCGGTGATGCCGGTGACGGTCACGCCGAGGTCCTCCGCGCGCAGCGTTTTGGGCTGGGGCGCCTTGGTGTAGGTGCCTTTGAGTTCCACCGGCTTGCCGTGACGCAGGACGGTGACGCCGAAGGGTTCGCCCGCGCGGGGCCGGAGCGACTTGCTGAAGTACTCCAACGCCAGAGCCCCGGAGAGCCGAAGCGGCTTCCCATTGAGCCCCACGACCCAATCCCCGGCGCGCATGCCGGCGGCGGCGGCGGGACTGTTCCTGGCAGCGTGAAGAACGAGCAGCGCGCTGGACGGCAGGTTTCGGGCCCTCGCATACTCCTTGTTGACCGGCTCGAAAACGGCTCCCAGCCAGCCTTTCTTCTGCAGTTCCTCGTCGGGCAGGCGCTCGCCGGTGGCGTCGGCGAGGAACCGTTGCAGATCCTCGCGGACATCGTTGATCGACAACACGCCGGAGGTTTTGTCCACGACGCCGACCACTTGGCCCGAGAGATTGACCACCAGCGCGCCTGCGGAGGAAGCCAGCGGCTGGTTCAGCAGGAACCGGCGATACCGCCCCGCCTTCTCCCCCTGGCACACGGCCAGCAACGAAAGCTTCTGAAAGGCGGAATCCTCGTCGGTCGGCTTCAGCACCACCGCCCATTCGCCAACCGCCAGATCCGCCCCGTCAGCCAGGTCCAGCGCCTCGAACGCTTCGTCCGAATCCACCTTCAGAATGGTCATCCCAAGCGTGTCGTCCACCTTGATCGAACGGGCAACGTGCTCGGTCTCCCCCACCACAACCGTCAGCCGATCGTCCTGGTCCGGCTTGATCACACCCGGCACGAGCACGTGCCCCCGCGGGGTCAGCAGGATGCCCCCCGACGGGCTGATGTCGGCCGGGTTGCGCATGACAAACGTCACTCCGCCCACAGTCCTCCTCGTGGGCGGGGTGCTCTTCTCCGATTTCACCAGGGCCAGGCTGGGCTCGGCCTTCTTCCCGGCGGCACCCACGGCTTGTTGCAGAGCAGCGAAGAGCGCCTGGCCCTCGAGAGGGCTCGGGGCCCGGCGCGTGGCGCACCCGCCGCCACCCACGGCGAGACCCGCGGCGAGCATCCACAACACCGGTGGGTTCGGGCCGATGGCCTTCCGCAAGGCGCGCACGTGCGGAACGTTCACGACGGGCGTCCTGGAATTCGTTATCATGTCGTTCGTTTCGGCTTCGGAGATCCCGGCATGGCCGACGCCGGTTGCGTCGGCGTCATGGAGCACACGCCGCGGGAGTCTCGGCCACAACGAAGGGGGGATCAAGCCGAGATTCATGCAAACCCTGCAGTCCCCGGCGCACGGCGGTTCGGAGTGTCGGGGCGTTCGACAAAGTAGGGATTGACGACAGAACCGGTTGTCGCAAAATCGCGGCCCTAAGCCTCGCGCGCCGCGCGCTGCGGGGCGGCGACCCGATTCGGGTGGTCACGAGAGAAGCCGTTATGATGCAACCAAGCCGAGCCGACACGGTGGCCACGAGCCTCCCCCGGTCCTCGGCGCGCGCCACCCCCGCGGCCACGGGCGTCCGGGCCACGGGCGGCATCCACACGAGCCATGGCTGAGCATCCTCCGTCACCGATCCCGGCCGAGGGCCGCCGCCGGGTGGTCGTTTCCAACGTCAGCCCGGAACTCGATGGCGGCCGGTTCGCCATCAAGCGGACGGTGGACGAGACGGTGGCGGTTGAGGCGGACATCTTGGCCGACGGCCACGATCAACTCGCGGCGGTGCTGCTCTACCGCGGGGAGGGGGACGAGGCCTGGTCGGAGGCGGCGATGGCACCGCTGGGGAACGACCGGTGGCGGGGATGGTTCCGCGTCACGCGGCTGGGAATGTGTCGCTACACGGTGCGGGCCTGGGTGGACCATTTCCGGTCGTGGCAGCGCGACCTGGGCACGAAGCATCAGGCCGGCCAGGATCTCACCGTCGACCTCCTGGCCGGCGCCCAGATGGTCGAAGCCGCCGCGCGCCGGGCCGGCGAGGGCGGCGCCACGCAATTGGCGGCCTGGGCGGAGGTGCTCGCCGGACGCGCCCCGGCCCCGTGGGAGACTCGTCTCGAGCTGGCGCTCTCGGCGCCGCTGGCGGACATGATGGGGCGTCACCCCGACCGCGGCCTGGCGACGACCTATGACAAGGAACTGCGGGTGGTGGTGGACCCGCCGCTGGCCCGCTTCGGAGCCTGGTATGAACTGTTCCCGCGCTCCCTGGGGCAGGGGGGGCGGCACGGCACGTTCAAGGATGTGGAAGCCCATCTGCCGCGCATTGCGGCGATGGGGTTCGACGTGCTTTATTTTCCGCCCATCCACCCCATCGGCCGCGCCTTTCGCAAAGGGAAAAACAACAACCCGGCCTGCCTGCCCGGCGAGCCGGGAAGCCCCTGGGGCATCGGCAGCGCCGAGGGCGGCCACAAGACCATCCACCCGGAACTGGGGACGCTCGAGGACTTCCGCCAGCTGGTCCGCAGGGCGCGGGCGATGCGGATTGAGATCGCGCTCGACATCGCGTTTCAGTGCGCCCCCGACCATCCCTACGTGAAGGAGCATCCGGAGTGGTTCCGCAAGCGTCCGGACGGCTCGATCCAATACGCCGAGAATCCGCCCAAGCGTTATCAGGATATTTATCCGTTCGACTTCGAAACCGAGGCGTGGGAGGGCCTGTGGCGCGAGTTGAAGAGCGTCTTCGAGTTCTGGATCGAGCAGGGTGTGACCGTGTTCCGGGTCGATAATCCGCACACGAAGGCGTTTGCCTTTTGGGAATGGTGCCTGGCGGAGCTGAAGCGAGCGCGGCCGGAGCTGATTTTCCTGGCCGAGGCGTTCACGCGGCCGAAGGTGATGTACCGGCTGGCCAAGCTCGGTTTTACGCAGTCCTACAACTATTTTCCCTGGCGCAACACGAAGCACGAGCTGACGGAGTATTTCACCGAGCTGACCCGGTCCGACCCGCGCGAGTTTCTGCGTCCCAACCTCTGGCCCAACACGCCGGACATCCTCACCCAATACCTGCAATACGGCGGCCGGCCCGCATTCATGGTGCGGCTCGTGCTCGCGGCAACCCTCGGCGCCAGCTACGGCATTTACGGGCCCGCATTCGAATTGTGCCTGAACCAGGCGCGCGAGCCCGGCAGCGAGGAGTATCTCGATTCCGAAAAGTATGAGATCAAGACCTGGGATCTCGAGACGCCCGGCAACCTTGCGGACCTGGTCCAGCGCGTGAACCGCATCCGCCGGGACAATCCGGCCCTGCAAGACAACGGGGGATTGCGTTTCCACGCGGTGGACAACGAGCAGCTCATCGCCTACACCAAATCCACGGCGGACCGCACCAACATCATCCTCGTGGTGGCCAACCTGGATCCCCACCACGTCCAGCGCGGGTGGCTGGAACTGCCTCTCGACGACTTCGACGTCCCGGACGCCGGCAGCTGCCAGATGCACGACCTGCTCACCGATGCGCGCTACCTGTGGCAGGGCGGGCGCCATTACGTGGAATTGGACCCCCGGTTTTCGCCCGCGCACGTGTTCCGCCTTCGCCAGCGCGTGCGCACGGAACAGGACTTTGACTACTACCTCTGAGGAGGCCCGGGCCGGTCTGCCGGGCTTTTGGGAACGCCGGCGATTGCGGCTCAGTGCCGCCGCAGGATCAGCCGGTGCTCGATCCGCTTGCTCTGCTGGTATTCCAGCGGCGGCAGTTCCGTGAGCGTTGGCGACTCGGTTTCCCGCACAATGGCCCGCGCCATGGCCTGCAGAGCCGTCCAGCGCGGCCACTCGAGCCCGGGCGCATGCGCAATCTGACGGAGCAGACTCCGCCATTCGATGATGACCCGGTCGATGTCGCCCTCGCCCAACAGGGGGGTGATCCACGATTTCTTGCTGAGCGGGTTGCGGTGGATCGCGGCGACGATGAGTTCCGCCCCCGCGCCGTAATGAGGCGGCACGCCGTTTTCAAGGTAGCCCGGAATGGATTGCAGCCCGTAGAGCCGGTGGCACGCGAGCGGCAATCGGCCCCCATACTGGTTGTCGTCCCCGCAGAACCGGAAGCTGGCGTCGAGGTTGGCCAGGTCGTAAATCAATTCGTCGAGCGGATACGACTCCTCCTCCAGCGCGGCCGCCAAGGCAAGACCAACCCCCTGGGAAAAGAAACTCACGATCCGGCCCCGCCGCGTCGGCACGCCCCCGGCGTCCACCAGTCCAAGCCGCCGCCAGAGCATCGCCACGCCGGTCGCGCGCGAGAGCTGGCGGCAGGTGGCCACTTGGGTGCAGCGGGCGCAGTCGTCGGGCAGCACCTCGCGCTCCGGGGGACGCCACAAGGCCACCCCGTGGCGGTCCACGATCACGCGCATCGTTTGTTCCGCCAGGCTCACCACCGCGAGAATCGCCTGCGGGCGCTGCTCAAACCGCAGCACCGGCAGCCCGGATTGCCCCAGCTTGCGCGCCACCAGCGGCGCAATCGTCCTGTCCCAAACCTCCCGCGGCGCCTGGCGCCCGCCCCAGTTCGTCAGCCGCCGAATCCACTTCGCCAGACGCACCCGGCGATCCCCCAGCACCTCCGCCACCGTCATCGCCCGCCCGTATCGCGCCTCCCCGTTCTCCTCCCCCACCGCCACCAGCGCGCCCTGGCCGACCTTTCCCAGCGCGGCGGGCTCGGCCAGAATCGAACGCCACGGGCCCGGCCCGGACGGCGGCGCCGCCGGGGCCGCGGCGGCATTGGGCGGCGCGCGGCCCACGCGGATGTCGCGCAGCGCGACCTCCCTGGGCGGCGCGGCGCGCTCCCATTCGCCGCGGCTGTTGAGAATCTCGCGGACGCGCTGGCGCACATGCCGGGCGCGCTCGGCATCGGTCATCAAACCGCAGGGGACGTCCCGGTGTTTGAGGGATTCCTCGACGCCGAGCACGATGGGTTTGGCGGTGAACAACCGCTCCTGCGCCTGGACCGCCTCGGCGAACGGCTCCCGGCCCTGGTCGGCGGCCGCGCTCATGATGCCCAACAGCGCGCTCCAGTCCACCAGTCCGCTTCGGGATAGGTGCACCGGGTAGGCCTCGCGCAGGCGGATCTCGTTGGGGGTGACCAGCACGTAACCCACCTCGTCGATGCCTCGCCGGCCGGCGCGCCCGAACATCTGCAGGATCTCGTGGGACCGCAGCGGCTGCTCGATCGAATCGCGGCGATACGAGTCCGCCGCCAGCGCCACGCTGCGCAGCGAGAAGTTGATGCCCGCCGCCAACCCCATCGTCGCCACCACCACCCGCAACTGCCCCGCCTTGGTCAGCGGCTCGACCACCCCCGCGCGCGCCCCGTAGCTCAGACCGCTGTGATGATACGCGATGCGGGCCGCCAGCAGCTTCGCCAGGTGCTCCCCCACCAGCTGCTTCTGGTCCGCCCGCAATACCAGCGGGTCCGGCGTCGGCAACTGCCGCGCCAGCTCCGACGCCAGCGCCTCCGCCGCCTGGCGCCGCGGCGCGAAAATCAGGATCGGCCCCAAGCCGTCCGCCAGCGCCCGGGCCGCCAACCGGCCCCAATAGGTTTTGATCGAGGGCGGCACGTGGTAGTTGAGGCTCATCCCAAACACCTCCTCCAGCGGCACCGGCCGCTCGTCGTGCCGCACCACGACCGCGTCGCGCCCGAGGCGACGGAACCATTTGGCGACGTCCTGGGGATTGGACACGCTGCCGCTGAGCAGCAACAGCTGCGTGCGCCGCGGCGCCAGCGCCAGCGCCAGCTCGTAGTTCAATCCCCGGTCCGGGTCGCTGATCATCTGGTACTCGTCCACGACCAGCAGGCTGGGGCCGTCCCCGTGGATGAGGCGGTGTTTTTGCGTCTCCAGCGTGGCCACCACCACCGGCGCCTCCACATTCTCCGCCAGGTCGCCCGTCGCAATCCCCACGTCCCATCCCCGCGCGCGCCACTCGGCCAGTTTGTCATTCGCCAGCGCGCGTGTCGGCACCGTGTAGATGGCCTGGCCCCGGGGTTTGCCCTGGTTGGACCACAGCTCGAAAATCAGGGTTTTGCCTGCTCCCGTGGGTGCCTGGACCACGACGTCCTTGCCGGCGCGCAGCGCCTGGATGGCTTCCTGTTGCCACAAGTCGGGGATCGTGACCTGGTGGAGGGCGAGCGCGCCGGCCAGCTTGTCCTCGAGCGTTTGCACGCCGCCAACATAGCCGAGTGGGGCCAATCTCCCAACGGGAAAAGATCCGTCTCGGCTTACCCGACGATGCCGCGAATGTCGATCAGGTGGATCTGCCGCCCGCCGTCGTGGGGCGAGTCGATGGTCACGCTCCGGCCGTCGCGGCTGAACCGCGGATGCAGATCGCAACGCCACTCGCCCGCGTATTCCCTCGGCGTGTGGAAGTGGCCCAGCGGCACCACCCGGTTGCCCGGCACGTGGTACAAATACGGGTTCTGGCGGCGCTGGCGGTCGGGATAGCCGTCGCACAACACCCACTGGTTGCCCGGCAGGTAGCTGCAATGCCCGTCGGCCGTCGGCATCCCCGCCCCCACAAGCTCCACCCCCCCGCCCTGCCGGTCCTCAAACACGTAAAAGCCCGGCCTCGCCTGCCTGGACCAGGCCAGGATGTGATGCGGGTCACGCCAGATGAAATGCGACGTCGCGCCGTTGCTGTCAATCACCCGCACGTCCGACCCGTCCGGCGCCGCGGTGCACATGCGGGTCACGTGCGAGCGGGCGCCGGGCTCCTTGAAACGGTGCAGAAACTCGAACCGCGTCCCGTCGGGATTCACCAGCAGATGGTTCACCCAGTGCTTGGCCCGGCCCAGATCGCGCCCGGGGAAGGGAATGGCCGCCACCTCGGCCAGGCTTATCAACAACTCCTGGCGCCCCGTGCCCAAATCCACACGCCAAATCCCGGAGTCCCGCGGCGCCAATACCTCCCGGTTCGGATCGGCAATGCCGTTGTACCCGTAACCCGGCCGCGTGTCCGCCAGACGGCGCATGTCCGTCGCCACTGCCCAGCGGCCGTCGGGACTGACGGCGTAGATCGCGCGCGGCAGGGTCCGCTTCGCGCGGGTTTTGACGTTGAGCAGGCGGCACACGTAATGGTCGCCCTCGCGATCGTTGAACAGCACCTCGTCGCTCGAGCCGGGCCGCCACTGCAACATGCACCCCTGCTGCCAACACCAGGCCGCCGAGTGCCCCAACTCAATCCATCGATCGCCCTCCGCCAAGTCAATCATCCCCACCGCCACGACATCCGCCGCCGTCGGCGAGCGGTGTTCGAACCCGACTTCCATGCCCAAGGCATAACGGTTGCCGGGGTCGAATTGCAGCTTGTCGTAATAGCCATACCAGTGAAACTTGGAACCGCGCGTGATGGCTCGCACCGGCGGCAGCGGTTCCTCCCCAGCCCGCAAGCCGCCCACCGCCCACAACCCGGTCGCCCACCCCGCCGATCCGGCCAGAAAGGTCCGTCGCGTCAATTGCATATTCTCTTGCATTCCTGTCGCTTTCCCGCCGCCAAACCGCCCCGGCCTCGGCCGGAACCCAACGCCGGCGGCCTCGCGTCCGGCTGCACACGTCTTACGAGCCGCCCGGCCCCCCAGCGACACTACAGCCCACCGCAGCCCAAAATGTGCCGTCCCAAAAATCCCGCACCCGCGCCCCGGAGGCGCCGGCCACCGTGAGGCACCTCAGCCCAACCCTACAACCCTGGCGGATCGCCGGGAACTTGGCCAGCGCAAAAGACCCCGACACGGCGACGTGTCCATGACGGCCCATGCCACGGGCCACCCGCCAACACAGCCCGTTGTTGATTTGAGGGCCGACCCTGCCCACGACCCTGCCAACCCGTGGTCCTCAGTGCAATCCACTCACGCGGCAGGGGCTGGGCGCCTGAACGCCCAGCCCAGCTGCCCGTTTCCCGACCGTCATTGCGTCGGCGGAAGCAACACGCTGCCGATGGCGTGAATTCGGCCGTTGCCGGCCTCAATGTCCGCATCCACAACCTCGGAGCGGTTCACGAATACACGTCCCCACCACCAGGTGATTTTCACGCTGGCTCCCTGGAGCGTCTCCGCGGAACGCTCGCGGATCAGTTCGTACGCGGACTTGTCGCCATTGACGACGTGATAGAGCAACACGTTCTTGAGCGTGTCGGTGTCGGCCAGCAGGGCTTGCACCGTGCCGGCAGGCAACTTGGCGAACGCTGCGTCCGTCGGAGCGAACACGGTGAAGGGTCCGCCTTCGGCAAGCACTGCGTCCAGACCGGCTGCCTGAAGCGCGGTCAGCAGGGTGCCGAACCGCCCGTCGGCTTGCAGCGTCTCGACCAGGTTTGGCTTGGCCGCCGGGGGCAGGAGCACACGGTCAATGACATGAATGATGGCGTTGGGGGAACTGACATTGGCGTTCACCAGTCGCGACTCGTTGACGAATACGGACCCGTGGCGCAGGGCGATGGTGATATCGGAACCTTGCAACGTTTCTGCGGTGCGGCTGGCCAACAACTCCACAACACCACTGCGTTGGCCCAAAACGTGGTAGAGCAGCACGGCCCGCAGCGCATCCGGGTCGGCCAGCAAACCTTCCACCGTTCCCGGCGGGAGCTGGGCGAATGCCTCATCGGTAGGCGCAAACAGCGTGAACGGCCCTCCCGTCGTCAGCACTTCGCCCAGTCCGGCTCCACCCACCGCCGCGAGCAATGTCGTGAAGCGACCGTCGAGGGCGAGAACGTCCGCAACGCTCTGGATGGTCGTGGGGCTCGCCGGCGGCAGCAACACGCCTCCGATAGGATAAATGACTCCGTTGACTGCAGGCAGCCAAGGCAGGAGCATCGGCTGGCGGTTGACCAGCAACTTGAATCCTTCGCGCACGACCAACACCGGGCTCCCCTGCAACGTTTCCGCCGTGCTGTCCTTGAGAAGCCTGATCCAGGATTCGCGGCCCGGCAGTGCATGGTAGAGAAGAATGTTGGCGAGCGCGGGTGGATCTGCGACCAGCGATTCCACCGTCCCCGGTGGCAACGCGGCAAACGCCGCATCAGTGGGAGCGAACAGCGTGAAGGTCCCTCCTGTCGCCAGCGTGGATTTCAATCCCGTGACCTCCAGCGCCGTAAGCAGGGTGGTGAAACGCCCGTCACGCTCAAGGCGTTGCACCAGGTTGGCCGATTGCCAATTGGCCAGAGCTGAGTTTGAGGGGATAAGCAGGGAGGCCAGCACCACCGCTGCGGCTCCCCAGTGGGTTCGGATCAGGTTTTTCATGTTTCGATTCTTGTTGCGGGTTTCAGTTGTCACGTCCGCTTGCCGACCACCGGCTGTGGAACGTGTGCAAATATTGTGTATTAATTGAGAATGTCAAGGGATCGGCGTAAAGAATTTTTTGTATCTATAAAATGCTGTGGATCAATAGCATAGAATGGAGAATTGCATTTTTAGCTTGCCGCAAAGGCTGCGAAGTCGAAATATTGTCTAATATATGCCTGACGCCCTTCATCCCATCCACTTGGCCGCGCGCCTGACCGGCTTGAGCACCCATGTCATTCGGATCTGGGAGCAACGCTACCGGGCGGTCGAGCCGCGCCGGACACCGGCCAACCACCGACTGTATTCGCAGAACGACATCGAGCGGCTGGGCGTGTTGCGGGACGTGACGCACGCGGGCCACAACATCAGCCAGGTGGCGCGGCTCTCGAACGACGAGCTCCGGGCGCTGGCCGCAAGCGCCTCCGCCCTGGGACTCCACGCATCGCGTTCGCCCGCAGCCAAGCCAGCGCCCGATGTCTTGCTGGACCAGTGCCTGGCCTCCGTGCAATCCCTCGACGGGCGCGCCTTGGATGACACGCTCAAGCGCGCCGGCACGACGCTGGGCGCGCAAGGGGTGCTCCATCGGTTGGTCGCCCCCTTGACGCAGACCCTGGGCGACCGTTGGCGCGACGGCAGCATCACCGCCGCCCACGAGCACTTCGCCACCGCACACATCCGCGCCTTCCTAAGCAACCGCGCGAAGTCCTTCGGCGGCCACGAAAGTGCGCCCGCGCTCGTGGTGGCCACGCCGTCCGGGCAACTCCACGAGTTGGGCGCGCTGCTCGTGGACGCGCTGGCCGCCAACCTCGGCTGGAATGTGACCTGCCTGGGCGCCAGTCTGCCCGCTGCGGAAATCGCCGGCGCCGCACGGCAGATCCGGGCACGGGCGGTCGCCTTGAGCCTTGTCTATCCCGAAGACGATGCGAACCTGCCCGGCGAGTTGACGCTGTTGCGGGAGTCTTTGCCGCCGGAGACTGCGCTGCTGGTGGGCGGGCGCGCCATGCCTGCCTACCGCGAAACGCTGGTGCGCCTCGGCGCGATTCTGGTCGCGGACCTGGTTCAAGTCGGCCTGGCTTTGGACCGTTTGCGGCGGCCCGCAAGGGAGGCCAAACGATGAAGCCCGCAGGGACACTGATCCCGCTCCCGGGCTAAGCTGAGCAGGAACTTGCGGTTCGCCCGCATTTCCTGCTCGCCGCCTGCGTGGCGTTGCTGATCCCCCTGGGCCCGGATGCTCGCCGTCGCCGCCGTCCAGAACGATTCGTTCTTCCTCGCCAGTGGCGTCGCACTGAGCGGCGACGCCCGCGGAACACCCGTCCGCCGCTACCTCAAAGACGCCTGCCGCTACCGGCCGGGACGCGGCTGGACACGCGTGGGCGACCTGCCGCGCGCCGCTGCCGCCGCCCCCACGCCCGCGCCGGCGCCGGGTCCATTCGCGTTTCTGGTTCTTGGCGGCGACGACGGATCCCTGGCGGCTTTCCAGCCGCCCAACCGGCATCCTGGTTTCCCAAAGACGATTCTCGCGCATCACGCCCTTGCCGGCACCTGGAAGCCGCTCGGGCAAATGCCCGCGGCGCACGTGACAACGACGGTGGTGCGCTGGCAGGGCGGCTTCGTGATGCCCACGGGCGAAGTCCGGCCCGGCGTGCGTTCGCCGGCCAACTGGTGGATCCGGGCGTCATTGCCATAGCGGGGCCGCGCACCGCAGGAGCCGGATCCAAGCCAACCCGCCGCGCCTGCCCCATTCAGCGGCTTTCGCCGGGCGGCTGCGCCATGAGGTCCTCGATCATCTCAGCCACGGCGCTCTCGGAAATCTTCGGCAGGACGCGGGAGTGTTTCGATCCGGCGCTCTCGGGTTTCCACACGATGTTTGGGCCGGAGGTGTGGCGCATCGTTCCCCGCTGCACCTCGAACAAGTGCGGCCGCGCCGTGTAGAGCACCGCCACTTGGTCCCAGCTTGACCTGCCCTTCTTCAGCGCGTTGTTCCAAAGACGATACGCCTCCCGCACCGGATTGTTCGACGGAGTCCCCGGCAACTTCCGGTTCCCGGTGATCACGGTTTCTCCCACGGGGGAAAAGTAAACTTCCGTGGGCCAGGTGGAAAGCAGTTCATCCATGTACGCCCCGGTTCCGTTCGCCCCAAGGTTCCAGTCGCGGCCCGGCGTTGTCGGGGTGGTCGCCATGCCCACCCAGCGCAATACGCTGCGCCGGACCAGCCTGGCGCCTTCCGGATCGCGCATCAGCCACACCAGACCGTGCGGATGGCCGACCGTGAGAATCGTCACCGAACGCTCGCACGCCGACCGCAGCATCCCTTTGTAGGCCCCCACCAAATCCGGAGCCCGATCGACAACATCATGGTGAAACACGTTCGTCGCGGTTGCAATCTGGCGGGAAAAAAGGTTCTGCGGATCGCCCACATCGTCCCGCGCATACTGGCCCAGAGCCAGATCGCCGCGTCCGTACCAGGTGTTGATCGCATCACAAACCCCCACCCCGAACCGGTTCCTGCCCGAACTGAAAATCACGCCGGCAAGCTCCACTTCGCCCAGATCGACAAGACGATGCAGCACGGCCAGCGCGCCGGCGTCGTCCACGTCGGACCCGATGTCCGTGTCGAAGATGATGACGGGCCGGGGGGTGCCCCTGGATTCGGCTTGGGCTCCGAAGGCCGGGTCGAGAACCATGAGCGCGGCGGCCATCACCGGAAGGACAGGTTTCATGATCCATGGTTGACACAACCGCGGCCAGGGTGTCGAGGAAAACTCCGCCAGCGCAGTCTTCCTCCGATTTCCCGTGACGCTCCCCGCAAAAACCCGTTCTGGGAAACTGTGGGGTCGGTGTCTTTGGGGTCTTTGGGTCTTCTGCGGGACCGCGGAAGTGGGCTCGCCAGACGCCAGCCCCCTTAAGCCGGGGGCAGGAGACGGCCGCCGGGGTTGTCGCGCAGGCACCCCGGCGGCCCAGCCACATCCAGCGCCATGAACCATTTGTTTATTTGTTTAAGTACGACCCCAATGAACCATTTGTTTAATATGTTTAAGTACGACCCCAATAGACAGAGTTGAACGCACCCGGCGCCATGAACCATTTGTTTATTTGTTTAAGTACGACCCCAATGGAGAGAGTCGAACGTGAGATTCAGGGCGTGGCACCGGTATTCTCCCCAACCGCCTGATAATAAAGGCACTGGTTCGCCGCTGGCGGATCAATCATCTGGGCTTCGCCGTAAGCGTTGGTCAACATCAGATACGGCTCCCAGTTCACGATGTCCGTGGACCTTAAGATGCAGTACGAGGCGCTGAACTCGCCGGTCAGGGTCAGCAACAGCCCCTCCAAAACCAACGGCTGGATGTGCAGACGCGGACGTTTGGTGAATCTGGCGGTGATGATTTTGCTCTGGTTCATGGTTACCACAAGCGGGTTGTTCGTCCCGGTGGCATCGCCGCTCCATCCAAGGAATTCCTGACCGTTATCGGCGATGGCGTTGTTGGTAACAGCCTGCCCGATGCTGAACGTGTTGCCCTGGGGCTCGACCGAAACCACACCATAGCCGTCCGGGATCGCAGTCAGGGCCACACGCCCGGCCGGCAGCGTGTCGAACGAGGCAAGAATGGCAGGATGGCCGTCCTGAACGATCATTGTCAGCGGATTCACATCACCATTGGCGCTTCCCGACCAACCCGTGAAACAATTTCCTGGCTCCGGCTCCGCCACGATGCGAACCGCCGCGCCGTAGGGATACAATAGGGATTGAGGAATGACCCGAACGGTGCCGTTTCCAGACGGCGTTACGGAGATCTCCGTTCCAAACCGGGCTCGAAAGGTTGTGCCCCATGTCACTTGGAGCGTCACCTCAGGGTTGGTGCCCTGGGCGTTGCCCTTCCAATCCAGGAATGTCCATCCGTTTTCAGGCAAGGCAGTCAGCTTGACGGACGAGTTCGGCGGAAAACTGGACTGAAACGGGTCAGGCATCACGATACCGCCACCGGGCGTCACGTCAATGAGAACACAGTTCGGCACAGGATTGACGACCAACCTCGCCACGCTGCTCGTCACGCTGCCGTAGGGACTGGTGACGACGACGCTGTAGTTGCCCGCGTCGTCTGTTTGGACATCGGCCAGCGTCAGGTTCGGAGACGTCGCTCCGGAAACATGACCGCTGTCGGTCAAGTTCGTTGCCTGCTTGCGCCATTGATAGAACAAGGGGGCCGTGCCGCCGGCAATGACGGTGAACGCGACGTTCTCCCCTGCAATCGAGGTCCAGTCCTGCGGGGGCTGCACGATGGACGGCGGCACGCCGGCGATGAAGTTCGCTGCGATCCAGTTGGAGCTGCTGGTGGCAGACGGGTAAGCCAAACCATTCGTGGGTGCATACCGGCTGCCGACGAACTGCAACGCGCCATCGCCGGTGGCAATTCCAGTAACACCCTCCACGGTGTTGTCGTTGTTGGATGATCCCAAAGTGGCCGCCAGCACATAACTGGTGTTCTTCCGCAGGAGCAACGGCGACACAAGCCCCACGTAACGAAAGCCGTTGGTCAGAAACGCGCCCGTGCCAGCCGAAACGGCCGCCGACACCAACAGCGCTCCGTCCATGCCGAACACGCCGATGTCGTGTGCCTCGAGCAGTCCGTCCGCAGCGGCGTCGTAATAACCCAGATGCGTAACCACCAGGTCGTTGCTGCGCACCACAAACTCGCTGCCCCGGACTGCCGAGAAAGCATTCACGTTCACCCCCCCCGTCCAGGAAGCGATAAGGGAGAAGCCGCTCATCGCCACCTCCAGATTCCAGAGCGCAGTCGGGCGACCGCCAAAGGTGCTGCCCCATCCCGTGGTCCAAGCCAGGTAATAGACGGTCGCAAGGCTGTCGTTGAAGAACACATCCAGACCAAGGCTTGGGGCGTTACCCAGGAAATAGACACCGGTCAGACTGGCGCAGTTGTAGAACGCCTGGTTGCCGATGCTCGTGACGCGATTGCCAATCGTGACGCGGGTCAGGCCGATGCACCCATAGAAGGCCGCGTCCCCGATGAGGGTGACGTTGTTGCCGATCGTGATCAGGGTCAGGCTCAAACAGCCGGAGAACGCATAGTGCCCGATGCTGGTCACGCTGTCGGGAATCGTGATGCTGGTCAGGCTTGTGCACTGAGAGAACGCGTAGTCGCCGATGATGGTGACGTTGTTGCCGATCGTGATGCTGGTCACGTTCAAACAGTTGGAGAACGCGTAGTCCCCAATGATGGTGACGCTGTTGGGAATGATGATGCTGGTCAGGCTCGTGCAGTGAGAGAACGCATAGTCGCCGATGATGGTGACGTTGTTGCCGATCGTGATGTTGGTCACGTTCAAACAGCCGGAGAACGCGTAGTCCCCAATGATGGTGACCTTGTTGGGAATGATGATGCTGGTCAGGCTCGTGCACTGAGAGAACGCGTAGTCGCCAATGATCGTGACGTTGTTGCCGATCGTGATGCTGGTCAAGCTGGTACACTCAGAGAATGCATAGTTCGCGATGTTCGTCACGCTGTCGGGTATCGTGATGCTGGTCAGGCTTGTGCAGTGAGAGAACGCGTAGTCGCCAATGATGGTGACCATGTTGCCGATCGTGATGCTGGTCACGTTCAAACAGTTGGAGAACGCGTAGTCCCCAATGATGGTGACCTTGTTGGGAATGATGATGCTGGTCAGGCTTGTGCAGTGGGAGAACGCGTAGTCGCCAATGATGGTGACCATGTTGCCGATCGTGATGTTGGTCAAGCTGGTACACTCAGAGAATGCATGGTTCGCGATGTTCGTCACGCTGTCGGGTATCGTGATGC
>JAFGQR010000152.1 GCA_016935555.1 Verrucomicrobiota bacterium | reverse complement strand
GGGCGGATCGGTGGGCTGGGTTGGTTCGGCCGAGACGGCCAGGGACGCGGATTCGGTTGCGGCGGCTGGCGGCGCCGGCTCGGGCGGCGCGGCGGCGGTCGAAGCACCTGCAGCGGCGCCGGCCGTTTCGGCGGCAGCAGGTGCGCAAGCGTCAGTCTCCGTGGTGGCGGCTGCGGTGCCGGCTGCGGGGGCGGTTTTCGGGGGTGGTTTGGGCAAGGGTTTTTTGGCGGTTTCGAGGACGCCGTTGGCGAATTCGATGACATGGCCTTCGTGGACGAGCCAGTGGAGGTCGGCGACGACGGCGGTGCGCTCGGGGGTGGGTTCGGTGGACTCGTCGGCGCCCGGCATGGGAGCGAGGGCCTCGAGGAGCTGGTTATGGGTGCATTTGGGGTTGGCGTTGATGTAATTGACGATCTGCCGGATGCTCTCGGAGACGGGCGTGATGTCGAGGTCGAGGTAATGGGGGCGGGCGACGGCGACGTGGGTGACGGTTCGATTGACCTTGAAGAACTGGAGGCCGCTGGCGGCGAACTGCTGGCTCAGCACGGTGGCGACCTGGATGGGAAACCGCCGCTGGTCTTCCCAGGCTTGGCGGACCAGGCGGCGCAGCGCGGACTCGTGCAGGTTGCGGCTGGCGGTGCCGCTCATGCGGTGGGTTTCCACGGATTGAACGAGGTTCGGCAGGTGGGTTTCGCGGAAATGGCTTTCGACTTCCTCGCGGCAATGGAGCGTGAGCGGCTCGGGCATGTTGAGGCAGACGTAATGGGTCTTGTAACTCTGGTCCTCGATCCACTTCTTCACGACGGCTTCCTCGCGGACGATTTTGACGCGGGACTTGAAGACGTCGAAGGGCATGCGGGAGAAGCGTTCGGCATGCAGTTTGCGCAGTTGGTTTTGGTAATCGTGGTGATTGGGAGGGCCGAGGATGACGCCGCTCATGCCGCATTGGGCCACGAACGTGTAGGTGCCCTTCGGCGCCTCGACCTGGGTGCGTTCCGGCTGGTAGAACGTTGTGAAATGCCGATCCAGCAAATGCTGCATCGCGGCGGCCTCGGACAGCCACAGGGTCTCGTCCAGCGCGCACAGATACATCGGATTGGCGACGACGCCTTCGGCGTTTTTGACGACGCTGAACGTGACGTGGTGGCGCTCGGGCTTGGCCAGGATCATCTGGGCAATGTCAAACAGCGGATAGGCCCGGCCCGTCGCCTTGATCTGCCGCGCCAGCGACTCCACCCCCTTGTCGTCCGGCACAAACGCCAGGTTCAAGTCCGGCAATGGCTCCGGCGGCGGCGGCGGCGGCCGGTCCGCCCTCTCGAACCGCGGCCGTCCGCCATCGTCGCGACGCCAATCCTCCCGGCCCCGCCCGTCACGGCGGCGCGGATACGGCGCCCCGCCAGGTCCCCGGTCCTGAGCCTGATCCCGGCGCGGGGGCGGACGGTCGCGGCGCTCCCGCCGGCGGTCGCGGTCGCGGTCCCGGCCGCCGCGGCGTTCCGGCTCGCCCTCGTAGTTGGCGAAACGGTTTTCCGCCGGCGACTGCTTGGCCCACGCCGGCAGGAAATGCTGCTCGAGATCGAAAATGTTGTCTGGCTGTTGACTGCTCATGTGATCAAACCGATGCGATCCTGCGGGTCACGAAGAATTCGCAGGCTGAAGCATGAGGCGACAGGACGGGAATTGCAAGCATTGGGTCCGGTTATTTGATCGAATTCGCGCGCGGCATCCAGCGTCAGCCCCCTGTTAAACCGACCATGACTATGAATGCACCCTCCATAAGCCCCAGCTCCCGACGCGACTTCCTCAAAACCACCAGCCGGCTCGCCGCCGCCTCCGCCCTCGCGGGCGTCGCACTGCCCCATGTCCACGGCGCCGAAGGCAACACCCTCCAAGTCGCCCTGATCGGCTGTGGCGGACGCGGCACCGGCGCCGCCGCCCAAGCCCTGTCCACCAAAACCGGCCCCGTCAGCCTCGTCGCCATGGCCGACGTCTTCGAACACAAGCTGAACCGCAGCTACGAATCCCTGAAAGCGGAGAAAGGGGACCTGGTGGATGTGCCTCCGGAATACCGGTTTATCGGGTTCGACGGCTACAAGAAAGCCATGGATTGCCTCAAGCCGGGCGACGTCGCCATCTTCGCAACACCCCCGGCGTTCCGCTGGGTGCATTTCCAATACGCCGTCGACAAAGGCCTCCACGTGTTCATGGAAAAACCCGTCACCGTTGACGGCCCCACCACCCGCAAGATGCTCAAACTGGCGGATGAAGCCGACCGCAAAAACCTCAAGGTGGGCGTCGGCTTGATGGTCCGCCACTGCAAAGGCCGCCAGGAATTGAAGACACGCATCGACGACGGCCAGATCGGCGACCTGATCACCATGCGCGCCTACCGCATGGGCGGCCGCGCCGGACTGGCCGGACGGCGCCCGCCCCACACGCCCGAACTCCTCTACCAGATCCAACGCTTCCATGCCTTCCTCTGGGCCAGCGGCGGCCTCTTCAGCGATTATAACATCCACCAGATCGATGAGTGCTGCTGGATGAAAGGCGCCTGGCCCATCCGCGCCCACGCCACCGGCGGACGCCACTTCCGCGGAGATTCCGTCGACCAGAACTTCGACAATTATTCCGTCGAATACACCTTCGAAGACGGCACCAGGCTCTTCTTCATCGGACGCGCGGAGAACGGATGCCACAGCGAATTCGCCAGCTACGTCCATGGCACCAAAGGCTCCGGAATCGTCTCCACCGCCGCCCACTATCCCGGCAAGGTCCGCCTCTTCAAGGGCCAAACCATGACCCGCGAAACCATGACCTGGGCCTTTCCCCAGCCCGAACCCAGCCCCTATCAGCTCGAATGGGACGATCTCATGGCCGCCATCCGCGAAAACACCCCCTACAACGAAGCCAAACGCGGCGCCATCGCCAGCCTCGTCACCTCCATGGGCCGCATGGCCGCGCACACCGGCCAAATCATCGAATACAACGACATCCTCAACGGCCAACACGAGTTCGCCCCCAACGTCGACCAGCTCACCATGGCCTCCCCCGCCCCCCTCCTTGCAGGACCCGACGGCACCTACCCCGTGCCCGAGCCGGGCGTGAAGAAGACCACCGAATACTGACACGGAACTCGTGACAAGACCCGAGAGGCTCCGTAGGGTGAAGGCATGCTGCAATCCCCCCTGAAGCTCACTCTCGGACATTCGCCGGACCCGGACGACGCCTTCATGTTTTACGCGCTGGCGAAAGGACGGCTGCCCACGCCGGGCTTCCGCTTCGAGCACATCCTCCAGGACATCCAAACCCTCAACGAGCGGGCAACCCGGGGCGAACTGGACATCACGGCGGTGAGTGTCCACGCGTATGCACACGTCAGCGCGCACTACGCCCTCCTGCCAAGCGGCGCCAGCATGGGCGACGGTTACGGGCCCATGCTCGTGGCGGCGCGGCGCCTGACAAAAGACGAGGTGGCACGCGCCAGGATCGCGGTGCCGGGCACGATGACAAGCGCCTTTCTGGCGATGCAGCTCTGGCTGGAACGGCAGGCAGACAACCTGGATTGCGTGGTGGTGCCGTTCGACCAGATCTTCCAGGCGGTGCGGGACGGCCGCGCCGAGGTGGGACTCATCATTCACGAGGGCCAACTCACCTACGCAAATGAGGGACTGGCGGTGTGCGAAGACCTGGGAGCCTGGTGGGGACGGGAGCAGGACGGGCTGCCGCTGCCGCTGGGATGCAACGTCATCCACAAACGGTTCGAACCGGCCCTGCGCCGGCAAATCTCGGAGGTGCTGACCGCCAGCATCCGATACGGCCTCGACCATCGCGCCGAAGCCGTGGCTCATGCGCTGGACTATGCGCGCGACATGGGACGCGATCTGGCCGACCGGTTCGTCGGCATGTACGTCAACCATTGGACGCTCGACTACGGCGAGCGCGGCAGGGAGGCCATCCGGCGCTTCCTCGCCCTGGCCCAGGCCCACAAACTCATTCCCCAGGCGCCGGAACTCGAGTTCGTTCAGGCCTGACCGCAGCAACCCGCATCGCGCACCGCCGACCAGACGTCCAGGTCAACTCTCGCGCGCAGCCCGGCTCGGCTTGGAGGCTCTGGCGGGTTCGGCGGCGGACGACGGCGCTTTCTCGGGCCGGCCGGCTCTCGGACCCCGGGAGCCGCCGCGGCGCGGAGACGCGCTCTCCCTGGTCTCCGCCGTCGGCGCGGGCTCCTCGGTTTTCGGCGGGGGGTTGAGGCTTTCGA
Organism: Verrucomicrobiota bacterium; assembly: GCA_016935555.1. Classification (GTDB taxonomy): domain Bacteria; phylum Verrucomicrobiota; class Verrucomicrobiia; order Limisphaerales; family JAFGQR01; genus JAFGQR01. The sequence continues at coordinate 3,957 of JAFGQR010000152.1, read as the reverse complement.
CGCGCACTTTGAGCGAGCACGGCACCTGCTGGTGCAGACGCATGTCGAGGTCGTATTCGCCCAACGCGCGGATGGGATGTTCGAGGTGGATCCTGCGCTTGTCGAGGGCGATGTCGAACTGGTGCTTCAATTCGTCAGCGATGGTTCCCGAGGTCACCGAGCCAAACAACTTGCCGTCGTCGCCGGTTCTCACCTTCACGATGCACACGAGTTTCGAAAGGCTCCGGGCCAGCTCGCTCATCGCGTTGAATTCGTGCGCCTCGCGCTCGGCCCGGCGTTTATGCAGCGCTTCGAGTTGCTTCTTGTTGGCCGCCGTGAGCGGGATCGCCAGCCGTTGGGGAAACAGGTAGTTGCGCGCATAGCCGGACGCGACCTTGACATGGTCGGATTCGGCGCCGAGACCCACCACGTTTCCGATCAGAATGACTTCAGTTTTTGCCATAAATAAAAACAGGATGCGGTTGCGGAACAAATCCGGGCGACCTCAGGCGCCCGCCCCGATTTCAAAAGGGCACATCGTCGTCGGGAGGCGGCCCGTCGGGCTCGGAAACCGATTCCGGTTCGCCCGGCGCGCCAGCGGCAGCGGGGCCGGGACCGGGCACGGCGGAGGCCGGCGCGGCGGAGGTCGGGGCGGCGGAGGTCGGGGCGGCGGGGCGGGGGCGCGGGGCCGCCGGGGCGGAGGCGTCGCCGGAGCGCTGGGAATCCATGAACTGGAAGCTCTCGAGGACGACGGTCAGGCGGCTGCGCTTCTGGTTGCTTTGCTTGTCGTCCCAGGTGTCGTATTTCAAGCGGCCTTCCATCAGGATCGGACGGCCCTTTTTCAAATACTGCCCAATCACCTCCGCCTGTCGGCCGAACGCATCCACATCCACAAACGTCGTCTCCTCCCGGGTCTCGCCCGTCTCGGTTTTCCACGTGCGGTTGATGGCCAATCCCAGCTTGGCGACTGCGACGCCTTTGGAGCTGTAACGCAGATCGGGGTCGCGGGTCAGGTTGCCGGCGAGGATGACTCTGTTGAAGTTGGCCATGGCGGGGGTTATTTGGGAGTCGCCGGGGTTTCGGCGGCCTCGGTGAAGAGCACGCGGTAAATCTCCTCGTTGCGGACAAACTGGCGTCGGAGATTGGCGACGGCGCTGGGCGGCGCTTCAAACAAGAAGTTCACGTAAAACCCGCTCGGTTCTCTCTTGTCGGTCACGCGGGCGAAATCGCTTTTGCCCATCTTCTGGGTGTTTTCCACCTTGCCGCCCGCGGCGGCGATCTCGGTGGAAATGGCATCGACGAGTTCCTTCACCCGGTCATCTTGGGCGGAGGCCCGCACTATGAACAAACCTTCGTATCGTTTCACTCTGTTGCCTTCGATTCGATTGGCGTCCCAATGACACCGTTAAACTGATTCATCGCCCGCGCGGCACCATGCCGCACCCAGCAATCCATCTGGTCGGCGGCGCGTTCCAGCACCCTCGCCAGCAACCCCGTCTCTTCCGGCCGGAAACGCGCCAGCACGTGATCCGTGATCTCCCGCCGCCCGGGTCCGCTCCGGCCAATGCCGATGCGCAACCGCGCAAAGCGCCGCGTGCCCAACTCGCGCTCGATCGATTCCAGCCCGTGATGGCCACCGCTGCTCCCCTGGGTCCGCATCCGGACCTCCCCCAGGGGCAGATCGGCATCGTCCACCACCACCAGCAGCCGTTCCGGCGGGAAGCGATAAAAGCACGCCACGGCTCCCACGGCCTTCCCGCTGGCATTCATGAACGTCTCGGGCCGGCACAGCGCCACCCGGCAACCGCCCACATTCGCCCACGCCATTTGGGCGCCAAACCGCTTCTCAAAAACCCACTCGAACGGCCCGCGCCGGCCCCAGGTTTCAAGCGCCATGAAACCCGCGTTGTGACGCGTGCGCGCATAGCGCCGCCCCGGGTTGCCCAATCCCACAATGAGGCGCCACTGTTCCATGCAGCATCCGCCTGCCGGCGCGTCCGGCGCCGCCGCTTACTTCGATTTTTCCTTTTTCTTTTCGCCAGGCTTCTCGGGCGCCGGCTTCGCCCCTGCCACAGCCTTCTCGCCCGGCTTGGCGGCGGCTTCGGCCGGCCCCTTGCCCGCCGCCGGCGCTTCTTCGCCTTCTTCCTTCTTCTCTTTGATCATCTCCACATCCGTGACGGAGCCGGCCGCTTCGGCCGACAGGGCCGCTTCCTGCTCTTCGGTCAGAGGGGCGGCGACGCTCAGGACCGACGCGCCTTTCTCGCCGAGGATCTCGACGCCCGGGGGCGGCTGGACGTCCCCAAGGTGAATGGACTGGCCGACGCCAAGATGCGTCACATCCACTTCAATGAGTTCAGGCAAATCCCTCGGCAGCCCGCGCACTTTGAGCCGGAACAGCACGTGTTCGAGAATGCCACCCCCATTCTTGACCCCTTCGGCTTCGCCGACCGCCTCGACAGGGGCCCAGACGGTGACCTTCTGGTTTTCGGAGATTTCCTGCAGATCCACGTGGAGAATCCCACGGCTCATCGGGTGGTGCTGGATTTCCTTGACCAGCGCCAGCCGCTTGGGGCGCGGAGAGTCGGTCACCGCCAAATCCACCAGCAGGGTCTCAGACACGCTGTGATGAACGAGATCTTCCATCTCCTTGCCTTGAATCTCCAGCTTCTCCGGCGCAACGCCGCGGCCGTAAACAATCGCCGGAATCCGGCCCCGGGCGCGGAGTTGTTTCACCGCCGCCCGCCGGCTGGCCACACGCGGATATGCAGTCAAAGACACCGTTTTCATGTCGACAATAAAAACCGTCCGGCGACCGCTCCCAGCCTCAACTGGTGCGCGCGCCACTGAACTCAAACAGCGATGTGATCGACAAATTCTTGTGAATTCGCTGGATCGCTTCGCCCAACAAACCGGCCACCGACAAGGACGTAATGCGTATGCCTTCGATGGCCGGGCGCAAGACAGTATCAGTCGTAATCAGTTCGTCAATCCTTGATTTTCGCAGCCGCTCAATGCCGAGGTCGTTCAGCAGCGCATGCGACACACAAGCCAGAATCTGCTTCGCCCCCCGCCGGTGCAGCAGCTCCGCCGCCTGCGTCAGCGTCCCGGCCGTCTCCGTCAGGTCGTCGACCATCAGCACGTTCTTGCCGCGCACCTCGCCAATGATCGCCAGCGCCTCCACCGCCGTCGCGCTCTTGCGCCGCTTGGCCACAATCGCCAGACCCGCTTCCAATACCTGCGCATACGCATGCGCCATCTTCAGCCCCCCAACATCCGGACTCACCACCACCAGGTCCGCCAGGTTCTTCTGCTTCAAATAATCATACATCACCGGCGCCGCATACAGGTGGTCCACAGGAATGTCGAAAAAACCCTGGATCTGCTGCGCATGCAAATCCACCGTCAAAACCCGGTTCGCGCCCGCCGCCACCAGCAGGTTCGCCACCAGCTTCGCCGTGATCGGCACCCGCGGCTGATCCTTGCGATCCTGCCGCGCATACCCGTAAAACGGCAGCACCGCCGTGATCCGAAAAGCGCTCGCCCGCCGCAAGGCGTCCATCATGATGAACAGCTCCATCAGGTTGTGGTTCGTCGGCGGGCTGGTCGACTGAACCACAAACACGTCCTCCCCACGCACATTCTCGTCAATCTTGATGAACGTCTCCCCGTCGGGAAACGCGCTCACCGTCGACTTGCCCAGCGGAATGCCGATCGATTTCGCAATCGCGCTGGCCAAAGGCAGATTTGCGTTGCCACTAAAGACTTTCACACGTGTGTCCCAACTCGGTTTCCTGTGCTGAACCATAAGCCCCCCACCCCGGGTGGAGAAAACGAGACGGGCAATCTAACAATGAACGTCGCCGGCGCAAGTGGAATCTTCCCGGTCCGCCGCCCCTGGGTGTGCGACAGGAATCTTCCAAGTGCAGGTTTTTCGCATTTTTTTGTTGACCGGATATATGTGTATGGCATATACTTCCT
>JAFGQR010000020.1 GCA_016935555.1 Verrucomicrobiota bacterium | reverse complement strand
GCGCAGCGGCGGCCGAGAATCCTTGAGTTTTCCATTTCCGGCAAAACTTGATCTGTTGACAAAGCATGTGAAAACTCAAGGATTCTACTGACCGGCCCGGCGTTTCGCCGCGGAGGCGGGCAGGGTCCACAAGGGGCTCGGCACGTGGGCCCGGTCCATCGCGGCGCGGATTTGGCGGACGACCTCCGGATGCCGCGAGGCGAGGTTGTTGGTTTCGGCGAGGTCGGCGGCCAGGTCGTAAAGTTCCAGGCGCCCGCCAAAGGGTTGGGCGACGCCTTTCCAGTCGCCGAGGCGGACGGCCTGAGCCGAGCCGCGCTCGTAGAATTCCCAATAGAGACACTCGTGTTGCCGCTGGCGTTCCGGCTGCCCGAGAAGCGTGGGCACCAGGCTGATGCCGTCGGTGTCGGGCGGCGGCGTGGCGCCAGCCAGTTCGGCGGCGGTGGACAGGATGTCGGCGAACGACCAGACGTGGGGGCTGACCTGGCCTGGGGCAATCCGGCCGGGCCAGCGGACGATGGCAGGGACGCGGATGCCGCCCTCGTAGAGGTCGCGTTTGATGCCGCGGAGGGGGCCGTTTGAATCCTGGTAGTCGGGGTTGTTGCCGCCTTCGCGATGGGGCCCGTTGTCGGAGCTGAAGAACACGACGGTTCGCTCGTCGATCGCCAGTTCCTTGAGCTTGGCGAAAAGCCGGCCGATGTCCTGGTCCATGCGGGTGATCATGGCTGCGTGCCCTTTCTGAGGTTCGGGCCAGCCGGTGACGGCATAGGCGCCGTGGTTGGGGATTTCCATGCCTTTATTGCCCGCCTCGTTGTTGGCGTGGGGCAGGGTGAATGCCAGGTAGAGGAAGAACGGGTGGGTCCGGTTGCCTTCGAGATACGCAAGCGCCTCGGCCGCGAACAGGTCGTGACTGTATTCAAGCCGCCGACTCGCCACGCCCCCGCCCTGGCTGTCTTCGCGGGGCACGATGTTCTGCAAGCGGACCTTCTGCTCGTTGCGCCAAAGAAAGGTGGGATAGTAATTGTGCGCGTGATGCTGGTTGAGGTAGCCGAAAAAGTAGTCAAACCCCTGCCGGGTCGGGATGCCGGTCGTGCCCGCCTCGCCCAGCCCCCATTTGCCAATCAAACCCGTCCGGTAACCGCGACGCTTCAGCACCTCCGCCACCGTCACGTCCTCCGGCAACAGCGGATGCCGCGCGTTGCCCCGAATGCGCGTGTGGCCCGTGTGCTGGCCCGTCATCAGCACCGACCGCGACGGCGCACACACCGTCGACCCCGCATACGCCTGCGTGAACCGCATCCCCTCCGCCGCCATGCGGTCCAGGTGCGGGGTGCGAATGCGCTTCTGCCCATAACACCCGAGATCACCGTAGCCCAGGTCGTCCGCCAGAATGAAGACGATGTTGGGCGGAGGCGCCGTCTGCGGGGGGGACGGGGCGGCGTGAATCCAGGAGGTGGCAGCGCTCAAGACGGCGCCCATGGCGGCCCAAGGAGAAAGCCAACAGCTCATGATCATCGGACTGACTGCCGCCCCCCCGCATTCAGCACATCCGGGCATTCCCGCCCCGGCTGGGCCGCGGGCCTGGCGCGAGGACCGACCGGGGCGCGTTTTACTTGAATCGCCGGCGTCAAGGGTCTAGGATGCGAGGCGTTTGAGGCACCTGACCATGGAATCCAACGCACTGAAGGCAGGCGGGCCGGGGCGGGCCGGCAGGATCGACACCGCGGGCCGCACCGCCTGGAGCCGGTCCCGTTACGGATTGGCGCTGTTTCATGGGGTGAGCGTCTTCGCGGGGTTTCTGCTGTTGCGGATGGCGCTTTACATTGAGTTTGGGCTCGGCGTGCTGGTGCCCTTTGCGGACATTGCGAAGGCGTTTGGGATAGGGATGTGGCGGGACGCGTTTGTGGCGCTGCTGTACACGACCGTCCTGCTGGGCTGGTTCTGCGTGGTGCCGGAACGCTGGTTCGCCCGGTCCTGGCACCGCGTCCTGCTCTGCGCCGCGTTGCTGCTGTTCTGGATGGTGCAGCCGTTCCTGCTCGTGGCCGAGTACTTTTTCTTCGAGGAATTCCTGTCCCGGTTCAACACCGTGGCGGTGGACTACCTGATTTATCCCCACGAAGTCTTCATCAACATCTGGAACGATTATCCGGTCGCGTGGATCCTCGGAGGCTGCGCGGTGGTGGCCGTCGTCTGGCTCTTGGCGGCGTTGAAATCCAACGGAGACGTGTGGCGCCGCGCCTACACGTTCAGGGCCAAGCTGGCTCACGTCGTCGTGGCGCTCGCCGTGCTCGGGCTCATGGTCCCCACGGTCCCCTTGAAAGGCGTGCGCTTCAGCAGCGAACGGCTCCTGAACGAGATCGCCGACAACGGCGCGCTCTCGTTCGCATCCGCGTTTTGGACGCGGGACTTGGATTATGCGGCGTTTTACAAGACCTTGCCGGAGGAGGACATCTACCCGCGGGTTCACCGCATGCTCGCCGCGCCGAACACGGAGTTTCTCGGCAACGTGTACACCACCCGGCGCCGCGTGTTGGGCGACACCAACCGGCCGCGGCTGAACATCGTGCTCATTGTCGAGGAAAGCCTCGGCTCTTCATTCTGGGGATCGCTGGGACGATCGGGGCCGACCCTGACGCCCGAAATGGACCGGCTGGCAGCCGAGGAGGGCCTCCTGTTTGCCAATCTCTATGCCTCCGGAAACCGCACCGTGCGCGGCCTCGAAGGCATGCTCTGCTCGTTCCCCCCCCTGCCCGGCGAGTCCATCGTCAAACGCAACCGCTCCGAAAACGTCGAGTCCATCGCCCGCATCCTGAAGCGCGACGGCTACCGCACGCTGTTTCTGTACGGCGGCCGCGGTTATTTCGACGGGATGCGGTCCTTTGCGATGAACAACGGGTACGACGAGTTTATCGAGCAGAGACATTTCAAGGATCCCATCTTCGCCACCATCTGGGGGGTGTGCGACGAGGACCTGTTCAATCGCGGCCTCGCCGAGTGCCGCCAGCTGGCGCAGGCGGGTCTGCCGTTCTTCGCCACCATGCTGACCGTCTCCAACCACAAGCCCTACACCTACCCCAAGGGCCGCATCGCCGAGGATCCCGAGGCGCGCAAGCGCAGCCACGCCGTGAAATACGCCGACTACGCCCTGGGGGATTTCTTCCGCAAGGCGAAGACGGAGCCGTTTTGGACCAACACGATGTTCGTCGTGGTGGCCGATCACGGAGCCCGCGTCTATGGCCGCCAGAGCATCCCCATCCGCTCTTACGAAATCCCCTTGCTCATCGCCGGCCCCGCCGCCGTCACGTCCCCCGCCCGCATCCCCCACCTGGGCTGTTCCCTCGACGTGGCTCCCACAATCCTCGGCCTGCGGGGCCGGCCTTACGAAACGCTGTTCTTCGGGCGCGACCTGCTGAAATGCCCACCCGAGGACAACCGGGTGTTTCTCAACCACAATCGCGACATCGGCATGTTCGCGCGGAACCGCCTGGTCATCCTGGGATTGAAGCGCACCGTCGAATTCTACCAGGGCGACCCCAAGAAGGCCGGCCTCCAACTCCTGCCCACCCCCGCCGACGCCGACCGGGAACTGGAGAAGGACGCGATTGCGATCTTCCAGCTGGCCGACAAGCTCTACATGAACCGGCAATACCGGATCGACTGACCGCAACGCCCGCGTGAATTCGCTCGACGCAGCGCTGCTCCCCGAGTTGGACACCCTCCGCCAACAAGGCCTCGCACGCGCCCTGCTCCGAGTCGATTCCCCCCAAGGCCCCCATATCACCATCGACGGACAGTCCCTGCTCAGTTTCGCCTCCAACGACTACCTCGGACTCGCCCAACACCCCGCCCTGATTGCCGCCGCCATCGACGCCGCCACCCGGTTCGGCACCGGCGCCGGCGCCTCCCGTCTCCTCGGCGGCTCCCTCCCGCCCCACGACGAACTCGAAACCGCCCTCGCCTCCTTCAAGCGCACCGAAGCCGCCCTGACCTTCGGCTCCGGCTACGCCACCGCCCTCGGCACGCTCGGCGCCCTGCTCGGCCCCCACGACATCGTCCTGCTCGACAAACGCGCTCACGCCTGCCTCGTCGATGCCGCCCGCCTCTGCGGCGCCACCCTCCGCGTCTTCAAACATAACCGCCTCGACAGCCTCGACCGCCTCCTCCAATGGGCCGACACCCGCCGCCAACGCCCCCACGGCGCCCCACGGTCCCCACGCGTCCTCGTCGTCACCGAAAGCGTCTTTTCCATGGACGGCGACGTGGCGCCGCTGCGCGACCTGGTCGCGCTCAAGGAACGGCACGACGCGTGGCTTCTGCTGGACGAAGCCCATGCCACCGGCCTGTACGGACCCCGGCGCGCCGGCCTGGCCGATGCCCTCCAGCTGGCCGACCGCGTCGATATCCACATGGGCACCCTCGGCAAAGCCCTCGGCGCCGCCGGCGGCTTCATCTGCGGCTCGCGCGCCCTCGTCGCCATGCTCGTCCACCGCGCCCGCAGCTTCATCTTCTCCACCGCCCCCGCCCCCCCCGCCGCCGCCGCCGCCGCCGCCGGCATCCGGCTGCTGCAATCTCCCGAAGGCCAGTCGCGCTGCGCGCGGCTCTGGGACAACATCGGGCAGGTCCGGCATCGGCTGACGGCCCTCGGCTGGCCGTTGCCCGACTCGCCCGGCGCCATCGTGCCACTGGTGGTCGGCGCGGAAGACGACGCGACTGCGCTGGCGGCGTCCCTCCGGCAGCACGGTGTGTTTGTGCCGGCCGTCCGTTACCCCGCCGTGGCCCGGGGCGCCGCCCGGCTGCGGCTGACCGTCAGCGCCGCCCACAAGCCCGAGGACCTTGCCAGGCTTGAGGCGGCGCTGGCGCAGGTCCCGCCGCCGCCCCGCCCTCCCGCGTCGCATGCATAACCTGGCACGCCTTGACCACCGTTACGTGTGGCACCCGTTCACCCAGATGCGCGACTGGCTGAGCCGGGAGCCCGTGGTCATCGTCTCCGGCCGGGGCGCGGTGCTCCGGGATGTTCGGGGCCGGGAGTATCTGGACGGCAATGCCTCGATCTGGACCCTGCTGCACGGACATAACCACCCACGCCTCAACGCCGCCATCCGACGGCAACTCGGCAAGATCGCTCACTGCTCCGCCCTCGGCCTCGCCAACGAACCCGCATCCGTTCTCGCCCAACGCCTCGTCGCTCTCGCCCAAACCGCCCCCCCCGCCGCCGCCCCGCGCCTCGCCAAGGTGTTCTTCTCCGATGACGGGTCAACCGCCCTCGAAGTGGCCGTCAAGCTGTCCTATGAATTCGCCCGGCGCGCCGGTCCCCACCCGTCCCCCCGGTTCCTCTCGCTGGAAGGCGCGTATCATGGCGACACCCTGGGCGCCGTCAGCCTGGGCCACATCGCGCTGTTCCACCGGGCCTATGGACCGTTGCTCTTTCCCACCGACCGCGTGCGTGCCCCCTACTGCTATCGCTGCCCGTTTAATCGCGCCCGGCCCGAACGCGCCGACGCGCGCACCTACCGGCGCTGCCATGAGGAATGCGTCGCCGCCGTCGAACACCAGTTCGCCCGCCGGCGCCGACAAGGCCGGCCCATCACCGCCATGGTCGTCGAACCCCGCATCCAGGGCGCAGCCGGCATGATCCCGCAGCCCGACGGCTGGCTGCGAAAGGTGACGGAGATCGTGCACGGCCACCACGCCCAACTGATCGCCGACGAAGTCCTGACCGGGTTCGGCCGCGCCGGCGCCGGCAACGGCGCCCGGGCGCGGTCCAAGAATCCGCCGCTGTTCGCGTCGCAGCACGAGGGAATCGCCCCGGACTTCCTGGCGCTGGCCAAAGGCCTGACGGGAGGCTACCTGCCGATGGCGGCCACGCTCACCACTTCCGAAGTGTTCGACGCGTTTCTCGGCGATTATTCGGAGTTCAAAACATTCTTCCACGGCCACAGCTTCACCGCCAACCCGCTGGGCGCCGCCGCCGCCCTCGCCAGCCTCGACCTGCTGGCCCGCCCGGAATCCGTCCGCGCCCGACGCCAGCTCGAGCGCCACCTTGGCGAGTGCCTGGACTCGTTGTGGGCCCTGCCCCAGGTCGGCGACCTCCGGCAGGTGGGCCTCATCGCCGGTGTCGAACTGGTGCGCGACTGGCGCACACGCGCGGCGTTCGACCTGCGCGACCGCGCCGGTTTCCGGGTTTGCGAGGCCATGGCCCGCCGGGGCGTGCTGACGCGTCCGGTCGGCAATGTCGTCGTGCTGATGCCGCCCTATTGCACCACCGCCACCCAAGTCCGCCGCCTCGTCGATACCCTCGCCCGCGCCATCCGCGACGTCTTCGCCTGACCCGCAGCCCCGCCCCACTCCCGCCGCCTCTTCAACCGGGGCCGCGCAGGCGGCGCCCACAACGGCCGGGACCCCGCCCGCACCGCATCCTCCGAAGGGCCGTGGCAATCTCCATCCCCAGGCGCCGCCACGGCCCTGACCGCAAATTTCCTTAACCTCTCCTCCCACCCTGCCGATGCAGTAAGCGTTAGTGCATCTTGGACGAGGGGCAGGGCGGGCCGCGCGTCGCTCTTGTATCCGACCGCGGCCCGCCCACAACCGACCCATGCCATGACGACTAAACCCGCATCGCGCCAGAAAAGGAAGAAGCTGCCGGTGGACTGGGACACGGCGCTGGAGTTTCGCGTCGACCCGCGGGTCGTGGCTGCCGGCAAACGGCGTCTGCTCAAGCACTGCACCATCGCCATCTCCACCCGTCAGCCCCCGAACCGCCCCGCGGTCCGAGCCGCACCTGCCGAAGCCTGAGCGCCGCCGCCCCCGCAGCCCGGGGCCGAGGCATCCTCCCCAGGAACCGGGGGCCGACACGCGGACGATTTTTCGTGATGGGTTGGCCCGGGTGTGGCAGGCTGCGCGGCATGCCTTTGCCTGAGGATGTCACCGCCGCGCCGCCGGCGGAGGTTTTCGAGATTCAAACTACAGCTGCGGGTCCGCAGGGGGCGTTGCCGCTGACGGCGGCGATGTTGCTGGAGCGTCCGAGCGGCGATTTGTTCGGTTGGACGGAGGATGCGGGCATGGGGTGGGCGGCGGGGGAGCTGGGCCGTCCGGAGTTTCTGGTGTTGAGCACTCAGGGCGGCGTGCGGGAAAGCGAAGAGGGCGGGGGCGTGGTGGCGCTGGGATTGCACACGGGGCATTTTGAAATCGACGCGCTGGTGCGGGAGGCTGCGGGGGCATTTCGACGCCTGGGCGGGATTCCGTTTGCGGCGTTCTGTTCGGATCCGTGCGACGGCCGGACGCAGGGCACGCCGGGGATGTTCGACAGTCTGGCGTATCGGAATGATGCGGCGATGGTGCTGCGGCGGCTGATCCGGTCGCTGCCGACGCGGGCGGGGGTGCTGGGGATTGCCACGTGCGACAAGGGGCTGCCGGCGATGATGATGGCATTGGCGGGCGAGAAGCAGCTGCCGGCGGTGCTCGTGCCCGGCGGCGTGACCCTTCCGCCACGACGCGGCGAGGACGCCGGAAAGGTCCAAACGCTGGGCGCGCGGTTTGCGCACGGGCTGGTGACGCTTGAGGAAGCCGCGGCACTGGGATGCCGCGCCTGCGCCTCGCCCGGCGGCGGGTGCCAGTTCCTCGGCACGGCAGCCACGTCGCAGGTGGTTGGCGAAGCGCTGGGATTCTCCCTGCCGCACGCCGCCCTGGCGCCGTCGGGCCAGCCGGTGTGGCGCGACCTGGCCCTCCGGTCGGCGCGCGCCCTGTGGCGGCTTCACCAGGAGGGCCTGCCGGTCGGGCGCATTCTCACCGGCGCCAGCCTGCGCAACGCCATGCGGGTCCACGCCGCGTTTGGCGGCTCGACCAACCTGCTGCTGCACATCCCCGCCATCGCCCACGCCGCCGGCCTGCCGCGGCCGACCATCGACGATTGGATTGCCGTCAACCGCGGGACGCCGCGGCTGGTGGACGCGCTGCCCAACGGCCCCGCCAATCATCCCACCGTGCGCGTCTTCCTGGCAGGCGGCGTGCCCGAGGTCATGCTGCATCTGCGCCGCCTCGGCCTTCTCGATACCGGGGTGCTGACCGTCACGGGCCGGCCGCTGGAGGAGACGCTCGACTGGTGGGAAACCAGCGAGCGCCGCCGGCGGTTCCGCGATCTGCTGAGCCGCCTGGACAGCGTGGAGCCGGACGACGTCATCCTGCCGCCCGACCGGGCCCGGGCGCGCGGCCTGACCAGCACCGCCGCCTTCCCGCGCGGCAACCTCGCCCCCCAGGGCGCCGTCATCAAAAGCACCGCGCTCGATCCGTCCGTGGTGGACCCCGACGGCGTGTTTCGGCACACCGGCCCGGCCCGGGTGTTCACCCGGGAGCGGGACGCGGTGGCGGCGGTGAAATCGGGCCGGATCCGGGCGGGAGACGTGGTGGTGCTGGCCGGATGCGGCCCGTTGGGCACGGGCATGGAGGAAACCTACCAGCTCACGGGAGCGCTCAAACACCTCGCCTTCGGCAAGCACGTCACCGTGCTCACCGACGCCCGGTTCTCCGGGGTCTCAACCGGCGCCTGCATCGGACACATCGGCCCGGAAGCGCTCGCCGGCGGCCCGCTGGGCAAGCTGCGCGACGGCGATTATATCCGCGTCGTGGTGGACCGGCAGCAGCTCGAAGGCACGGTGGACTTCATCGGCCACGGCGCCGAACGCGTCAGCCCCGAGCAAGGCGCCGCAATCCTCCACCGCCGTCCGCCGCGCGACGACCTGGCTCCCGCCGCCGATTTGCCGGCGGACACGCGCCTCTGGGCGGCGCTCCAGCACGCCAGCGGCGGCCCCTGGGGGGGATGCGTCTACGACGCGGAGACCGTGGTGCGACAGCTCAGCGGTTCGGGAAACCAAGCCGGAGCCTGAACGGCCGCCCCGGCGTGTTTGCGGCTGAGACCACCAAGGCGCGCCAAGCCGAACCCTCCCCATTTCCTCACCGCCCTGAGCCCTCGCAGCCCGCCCGCTGCCATACCCCGCAGCCCCCGGGGGTGCGGACGAAGCTCGCGTCGGACTACGAAGCGGGGCGGGCGTGCCCGCTGAGACCGGCCGGAGCCGCGTCGGCCAGCAGGCGGGGCTCAGGCTTGCCTTCATGGACGGCGAAATCGCTGTGGAACTCCAGGGAGGCGGAGCAGTTGGGGCATTTGAACTTGCAGGGTTTCACTTCACCGTCCTGGAATTCGAGCATCACCAGAATGATGGTCACGCCACAGTTGGGACAAACCACTTTCATCGTTTGCCCGGAACTCGCCGTTGAGGCTCTGCCATGATGGGTCAATGCTGGGTGCGTCGCCCCGGGGAAGTCAACCCTGAAAAACGCACCCGAAAAGCGGGCGACGCGACAGACGGGGGGGCGGCGGCGCGGCAAGGCCTGCACCTTTTGCTTTGACATTCAAATTCAAAACCGATGCCATTTGGCAATCGCAATCTCCAATGGGTAGCCGCTTATGAAGCCGAAGAAATTCAATGTTGGCATTGTGGGGTATGGATGGGTGAGCGGCGCGCACATTGCCGCCATCAACGCCAGCCCGCTGGCACAGGTCACCGCGGTCTGCTCGAGCCGCAAACTGGACCCGGAACAACTGAGCGTGCGGCACGGCTCGCCGATCAAGGTGGTGCACCGGCTGGAGGCGCTGCTGACGGATCCGGACATTCACGTGGTTTCGATCTGCAGTTATCCCGAACATCACGCCAGCCAGGCGATTGCGGCGGCGAAGGCGGGCAAACACCTCATTATTGAACAGCCCCTCGCGTTCACGTGGGACGATTGCATGGCGGTGGAAAAGGCCGTGCGCGACGCCCGGGTCAAAACCTGCGTGGGGTTCGAATGCCGCTATTCGAGCCAGATCCAGGTCACGAAGGCGGTGATTGACCGCGGGTTGCTCGGGACGATTCACTATGGCGAGGTGGATTATTACCGCGGCATCGGGCCGATGTGCAAACAGTACCGGTGGAACATCCGGAAATCCTCCGGCGGCAGCAGCCTGCTTTCGGCCGGATGCCACGCCCTGGATGCGCTCCTCTACTGCATGGGCGCCGACGTCGAGGTCGTCAGCAGCTACAACACCCACTCCAGCAACCCCGACTACGCCCAATACGAATACCCCACCACCAGCGTGACCATCCTCAAGTTCAAGGACGGCCGGGTCGGCAAGGTCGCCTCGGTCCTCGACGCCCACGGACCCTATTGTTTCCATGTGCACTTGGTCGGCAGCGAAGGCACCCTTCTCGACAACAAACTCTTCTCCACCCACCTGCCCGGCCTCGACCGCAGCCGCTGGTCCACCCTCGCCATGGATATGCTCGATTCCGTGGAAGCCGTCCGCCGCTCCTACCTCGCCCAGTTCGAGGCGTTCTTCACCGCGCTCGACGCCGGCTACGACATGGAACGCACCAGCCTGGCCGACGCCCTGCGCACCCACCAGATCATCTTCGCCGCCGACAACTCCGCCGAACGCCACGCCCACCCCCGCCGCCACGCCTGACGACCCGCCGGCTCTCTCCCGTCCGGCCCGCCGAATTGGCCACGCTCAAAAGACGGCGCCACCCCCGGATTGGGCACTCAAGGGCTGGCTCCGTCCAAGCGCACATGGTCGACCTCCACCGTCACCCCGGGGCGGTTGCCCGGGTCCAGGCGGAGGCGGGTGATGACCCCGCGCCAGCGGCGGTGCTGCGCGACGGGCACCCGGTAGTCGTGCCAGGCGCCGTCGACCGCCATGTCGAAGGTGGCGCTGTTCGCCTCGCTCTCCGGGAGCCGGGTGGTGGCCCAGAACAGCTGGCCGCGGTCGCGATAAGACCGTCCGTCCGGAGGGGCCAGACGCAGGCGCAGGCGGACGGCACCGAAGGCGCTGGCGCGGGCATGCAGGGGCGGGCTGGCGAACGCGGGGTCGGCGCCGGTCGTGCGCGCGCTGAGCACTCCCGCGTCCGCGCGGTCATCGGCGAGGTGCATCATGGCGGCCCAGCCTTGCCGGTCGTGGTCGAAGCCCCACTCGGTGCGCCGCGGTTCCTCGGGCGGCACGTCGTACGGGCCAAGCCCGACGTCCGCCGGGGTGACATCCTGGTGGGGGCCGGCCCCCGGGGCGAAGACACCGCGGATGGCGTCGAGGTAGGCGAAACCAAACTCGCGGTGGGGTTCGACATAGGAGCCTTCGCCCCATTCGTTCCAGGCTTCGATCAGCACGGCGCCCGGCGAGGGACGCTGTTCGAGGACGCGGCGGGCGTCGGCCAGGTGGCGGCGGAACAGGTCCGGGGTTCGGCCGAAGCGGACGAGGTGGTGGTCGCCGTGCCAGGGGCGGCTGTCCCAGCCGCCGCTGACGGGCAGCGGGGAGAGGGGCAGCGGGGAATGGTCGAGGATGTCCTGCCAGTTGCGGCGGTAGCCCTCGAGCAGCGTCTCGAAGGGCGCATGCCGTGCGGCGCCGGTGATCCCCAATCCGGGCCAGTTGTAGGCGGTGACGGCGTCGTAGCCTTCCGCAGCTGCGCGGCGGGCCTCGGCGGCATGGGCAACACAGCCGATGAGGTGCAGGCCGCTTAGGCCGGCGGCCCGGCATTCGGCGCGCATGGCGTCGAAGGCGCGTTTCACGCCTTGGCTGCCGAGGTCTTCGGTGAGCCGGTGCGGGCTGAAGAGGATCACCACCGGTTTGCCGTCCACCGTGAGATGCTCGGGCCGGCGGAAGTAATGGTCGATCCAGAAGCGGGTGACGGCGAGGCAATCGGCGTGGGAGGAGGTGCCCGGGGGGTTATGGTTGGCCCAGAGCAGGCAGAACTTGAGATGGCGCCGGTGGCGGGCATTGAAGAAGCCGTCATGCAGCGCGTGCTCGAGCTGGCGCGCGCCGCGGTTCCAGTACCAGTCATAGGCGAAGAAGGTGATGCCGTGTTCGACCGCCCATTTGATGTGCCAGTCCGCCACGGCGGGGTCGCCTTCGCGGTACCAGCCCAGCACGGGCTTGCGTTCGGGGAACCGGGTGACGGGCTGCCACCGGCTGGCGCTGTTCCAGCCCGGGAAATAATAGACGCCCACCTCGAAAGGGCCGCGCACCGGCTCGGGTTCGGGCACGCTGCGGGCCGCGGGCAAACCGAGCGGCGGCGAGATGGCGACGCGGGCCGAGGTGCGGACGATGTCCGTGTGATCGGCGGCGAGGGTGAGGGTGAGGGTGTTGGTGAGCGGCTGGCCGGCCTGGACCGTCCAAGCCAGGCGCAGTTCGTCGCCGGCTTGGAGAGATGCTACGGCCGGCTGGGGCGGGGATGGGCCGAGGCGTTTCAAGCCGGGGGGGAGGGTCAGCACGGCGTGGAGGTTTGTGGCCGGTTGGCCGCCGGTGTTGGCGATGAGCGCCGCCAGTGCTGCCGGGCGTCCGGCCCGGGGCAGGGCGTCTTCCACGCCGAAGAAGATGCTCTCCAACTGGGGGGGGCCTTCCGGGCGGTCGCTGATGCGCAGCCAGCGCACGCGGGCGGTGGCGTCCGGGGCGTCGCCCGGCTGGAATCCCAGGGCGACAATGCGCCCGCGCCATTGGGGAGCGGCGAGGAGGTCAAGGTTGTAGGTGCGTTCGCCGCCGGCGGGGTGAACGGGGAAACTGAAGCGGTGAAGGCCGGGGCTCAGGTCGGAGGCAAAGCACAACGTGGCGCGTCCAGGGCGGTCGGCGGCCAGCCGCACCGCCAGAACATTGAGGTCGTCCGCAGGCAGTCGCACCGGCGGCGCCAGCATCCAGGCGTCCGGGGTCGGGCAGGTCACGGTGAGCCCGGTCGATCCGGGCCGGATTCGGGCGCCGTCGAGCGCCTGCCAGCCGGCGGCGGAGCCGGTGAACTCGAAATGCGCGCCGGCCGGCGATGCCGGCATGGGCTGTTCGAGAACGCGGATGGCGTCCAGTTCGAAGTCAGCGCCGTCATAGAGGTCGAGTCGCAGGCGGACGATGCGCTGTTCCGAGTGCCAGAACGGCCACACGCGGCACGTGTGCCAGCGGCGGTCGCCGGGCACGTTGAAACGGGTGGTCTTGGTCTGGCTAAATCCGCCGTAGCGGCCGGTGCTGGTGTTGCTCCAAAACACCTCCGCCACACCGTCGCGGCTGGCCTTGAGCCGGACCTCGAGGATGTGCCATGGCGAAGCCGCCAGGTCGAGCAGGGGGCGCCATTCGAGGATGGGATCGCCGCCCACGGCCCGGCAGCATAGCGTGCCGTCGGCGACGCGGACTTGGGTGAGGTCGCCGTTGGGCTGCCAGCCCTCGAGGTCTCCGGCCTGTTCAAACTCCCAGGCGAGAACGGGACGGGAGCCAGCGCCGGAGGAGCAAGACAGGCCGGGGCCGGCGGCGGCGGCGGCCCGGGAACCGCTTGCGGCGACGAGGGCCGCGACCATCAGCGCCCCCGCGGACGGAAGGTTGCGGTTCACGGCAGGGGCGGGGTGGAACGCGCAGGTGGGGGTCGGGTCCGGGCGATGGGGTGGGTGCGGCTCACTTGAGAAACACCACCGGCAGGCCGTTCCATGTGAAGGTCAGCTTGTGGTCTTCGACATCGGCCTGGGCTTTGCCGACGCCGCTGACGCTCAGGACGTAAGTGTGACGGCTGTTCTGCTTCCATGTGCCACGGAGTGTGGCTGCGGCGTTGGTGCCGCCCCCGGCGCGAAGGAGGATTTTGTTGTCCACAAACGCCGTCAATGTGCTCCTCTTCAGTTCCGTGTCGTAGCGCTGCCGCAACAGCTCCCGTTCCTTGGCCACAGCTCCCAGGTTGGCGCGGCGCGCCTGGCGATAGGAGCGGCTGACGCTGAGAAGCCATTTTCCGAGGATGAGCGTGTCGGCGTATTTGGGCGATTTGCCGGTGTTGAGGTATTCCCGGAGGTCGTCGAGATCGCCGTCCAGCGTGTTGAGGACGAGGTCGTAGGTTTCGGCATTGGTCACGAGCGGTTGGATCCTGGGGTGCTCGAGCAGCTGCTTGAACGGCGGATGCCCCTTCCACACGGCTTGAAAATCCTTGTCCGTCCGCAGTTCCTTGAACTCGGGCCGCTCCATCAGGGTGAGAAACGGCGGGTATTTCCCCAGGCGCGTCTGGATGTGGGGGTTCTGACAGACCAAGCCGACGAGGTCGGAGGCGTCGTAAAGCAGCTTGTCTTTCGGGGCAAACGGCGCGACGCACTTGTCGACCCCGGCGCTCTGCATGCTGAGGGCGAGCTGGTTGACGACGCGGAACATGAACGGGTCCTGGTCCGAGGAAGCGACCTGGACCACGGGGTATCCGAGCGTGTAGACGAACACCGAGAGGCTGAACCCGTAAAGGGCTCCGTTCAGCACCCCCACGCATCCGCCCAGCCGCTGGCTGAGCCGCTCCCAAAACAGCCGCAACTCGTCGCCCACCTTGTATTTGTAGAAGTAGTTGACCTTGTAATTGACCGACTCTCCCAGGGCCCGGACCGCCAGCAGCACCACAACCCACACCACCAGCGGCGCAATGAACGCCACCACCACAAAATGGCGCACCCCGAACAGGCCCAGCAGAGGCTTCGCCAACGGGCTCAGCGGGATGGCCAGCAGGCAGCCCAACACCAGCCCCAAAAACGCAAAAGCCGCCCGGATCGCCCCGATGAAATAGCCCTCCGCCGCCGCGATCGCGATGATGACCAGTGCGATGATCCAAAACATGCCCGCTACTTTAGGCGCGGAGGCGGTGAAATCACGAAAAAAAAACGCCTACCTGAGCAGCAGCAGCCGCAGCCCCACCAGCACCAGGAGCCCGCCAAACGCGCGCTTCAAATTCACCGCCGGAATCTGCGTCGTCAACCACGCCCCTAAAAAACCGCCGGCAATCGCCATCGGCGCCAGCGACAGCACCGTCCGCCATTCCACCTGCCCGAAACGCGAGTGCTGAAACACCCCCACCAGCGCCGTCGGCACAATCACCGCCAGCGACGTGCCGATCGCCGGCTTGATGCCCATGTGCAGGAAAAACATCATCGCCGGCACCATCACGATCCCGCCGCCGACGCCGAACAACCCGCTGGCGACCCCCCCGACCAGCCCGATGAGCGCTGCGATCAGGTAATTCATGCCGCGCTTAATGCCGGTCCCAGCCCGGCAACACAACCTTTTTTCCTGCGTCCGCGCCCCAGGAACGGGCGCTGCGCCGCCCGGGATTCCGGGCGGGGGCGGAGCGGGCGGGGCAACGAAGGGGGTTGCATTGGGCGGAGAATCATGCACCCTTGGTTTCGCATCGATAACTCATGGGCTGACCCACGGTCATGAAATCCTTGAAGGGCCAATTGATCCTCGATCACGGCAAGCTCGCCGGCTCGTTCTTTCACCGGACCGTCATCCTGATTTGCCAGCACGACGCCGAGGGCGCTTTCGGCCTGGTGCTCAACCGCCATACCGGCAACAAAGTCGGCGAAGCCCTGACGGCCAACCTGCCGGACACCCTGAAGGATCTGCCGTTGTTTCTCGGCGGGCCCGTGCAGCCCCAGGCCCTCAGCTACCTCTACAGCGACACCTTCCTCCCCAATCCCAATGTCATGCCCGGCCTCCAACTCGAGCATTCCCTCGATGAACTGGTCGAGATCGGCGAAGCCTTCTCCCCCACACGCCAAATGAAGGTGTTCGCCGGTTATGCCGGCTGGAGCCCCGGCCAGCTCGATGACGAGATGCGCCGCGACACCTGGATGGTTCATCCCGCCTCGCTCGAACTGGTCTTTCATGCCACCCCGGAAACCCTCTGGAAGGAAATCCTCCGGCACAAGGGGTTCAAATACCGGCTCCTCTCCGAAGGCCCGGACAACCTGGCCTGGAACTGACCCGGCCAGTCACGGACTCGCCGGAGCAGGCGCGCACGGCGCGGATTGCTTCCCGGGCGCCTTGATTCATCGGGGGCCAACACCCCGGATGGCCGCGCGCATCAACCGGCACCTTTGCCCAGGATGGCCTGCAGGTCTTCGGCGGGCGTCTTGATCGGCATCAGGTTGAACTTCTCGACCAGCACGTTCAGGACGTTGGGCGACACAAACGCGGGCAGGGTCGGGCCGAGCCGGATATTCCTGATGCCCAGGGCCAGCAGCGTCAGGAGGATCGCGACGGCTTTCTGCTCATACCACGAGAGCACGAGGGACAGGGGCAGATCGTTGACGCCGCATTGAAACGCCTTGGAAAGCGCCACGGCGATCTGGATGGCGGAGTAGGCGTCGTTGCACTGCCCGATGTCCAGGAGCCGCGGGATGCCCCCGATCGTGCCAAAGTCCAGCTTGTTGAACCGATACTTGCCACACGCCAGCGTCAAAATCACACAGTCCGCCGGCACCTTCTCCGCAAACCTCGTGTAATAATCCCGCCCCGTCCGCGCGCCGTCACAGCCGCCCACGAGGAAGAAATGTCTGATGGCGCCCTGCTTCACGGCGGCAATCACCTTGTCCGCAACTCCCAGCACCGCCTGGTGGCCGAATCCCACCAGAATGGTCTTGTCGGAACCGTCGGCGTCGAACCCGGGCGCCTCGAGGGCGGCCTGGATGACAGGGGTGAAATCGCGGTCGGCGATGTGGCGGACGCCCGGCCAGGCGACCATGCCGCTGGTGAAGATCCGGTCCCGGTAATGGGCTTGCGGTTCCTGGATGCAGTTGGTGGTCATGAGAATCGCCCCGGGAAAGCGGTTGAACTCGGTTTTCTGGTCCTGCCAGGCGCCCCCGTAATTGCCGGCGAGATGCGCATAGGCTTTGAGACGGGGATACCCGTGCGCGGGCAGCATTTCGCCGTGGGTGTAAATGTGAATGCCCTTGCCTTCGGTCTGCCGGAGCAATTCCTCCAGGTCTTTGAGGTCGTGCCCCGAAACCAGGATCGCCTTGCCGCGGACGGGCTCGATGCGGACCGGCGTTGGCACCGGGTGGCCGTAGGTGGTCGTGTGGGCGCGGTCGAGCAGTTCCATCACCTTGAGGTTGACGCGGCCGCACTGGAGACACAGGTCCAACAGGCCCTCCAGCGTGGGAGCTTCGTCCGTGAGACGGTCCAGGGCTTCGTGGAAGAAGGCGTAAATGTCGTCCGCCTCGAACCCCAGGATCGCCGCGTGATCCGCGTAGGCCGCCGCGCCTTTCATCCCATACAGCAACAACTCCTGCAACCCCGTCACGTCGGCCCCCAGCCGGTCCCGCCGGCCGGCCAGCGACACCAACTCCCCCTGGGCGACCAGGCCCGGCAACGAATCGGCCGGCACCCATGTCGAAGGCCCGTTGACACGGTCCCGCGGCACCGACGCCCGCCCCGCCGCCGCCGCGTAAAGTTCCCTGGCCCGGTCCCGCATCGCACCCGCCCGCCGCAGCATCTGTTCCATGCGCTCCGGGTCGAAATTGACGTTCGTCACCGTCGTGAACAACGCCTCGACCACGAAACGGTCCACCGCGGCATCCCGGGCCCCCAGGCCGCGCGCCCGGCGCGCGTATTGCCCGATGCCCTTGATGGCGTGCACCAGCAGGTCCTGCAGCGCCGCCGTGGGTTCGTCCTTGCCGCAGACGCCAAACTGGGTGCAGCCGGTTCCTTTCGAGGTCTGTTCACATTGATAACAAAACATATCGGGTTCTCGGTCGTTTGCTGACGTGTTGTCGTTCGCGCCCGCCGCGGCCCGCGCCGGCAGCGTCACGCATCCACATTGCCGCGGATGCTTCCGGCGGCCCTTGATGCAAGTCAACGTTTTTTAAGCCCGGCCCACCCGCGGCTCGCTGGTCGTGATCCATCCGCTCGAAATGGAAGAACACCGCCCAGCAATCGGGCGTGTCGAATGAGAAACGGCCCCCGGTGTTCGTGGCGAGGGTGGCTGCTTCCTTGGCGGTCGCGTGGTAGCGGGTGATTTGCCATCGGCCGGGGGGCCATTCGAGAACGACGCTCTTGCGGCGGCTGCTTGTGCCCGGCACACACTCCCGATGCGGCCACGCTAGAGTCCTTGAGTTTTCACATGCTTTGTCAACAGATCAAGTTTTGCCGGAAATGGAAAACTCAAGGATTCTCGGCCGCCGCTGCGCGGGGGCTTGTCCATGACGGCATTCAAAACCGCGCAGCGGTTTTCCAGAGCGAGGCGCCGCGGCTTTCGGGCCGCTCGCCACCCCGCCTCCGTCTCGATGCCAACGGCCGCCTCGAACGGTCTGAGGCGCGCCTCGCTAGCCCTCGGAAGGACTCAATGACTCCCCTCCGAACCCCAATACCACCAACGCGGGGGGAATCACCCACAGCCCCCCGCGGGATCTTGTGGCGCGGCTGGCCGGGCGCTAAGATCGCACCACGCTCGCCGGCCCTGACGGGCGCGTGCGACAGACGACCAACGTTCGAAGCCTTTGACATGATGATGATTCGCATCCGATTCCGGCCCGGGCCCGTGCGCGCGAATTGTGGGGTGTGGGGGTGTGCCGTGTGGCTGCTGGCCGCCGTGACTGCCGCCGGGGCCGGGGCCGTGGAGGTGCGCGAGGGGACGATCGTTCTCCCCACCTACCTCGTCGGCGAACCCGAGCGCAACCCGATGTTCTTTTTCGGGCGCGCCTCGCAGGGGGCGGAGGGCCGGGTGTATCCGTACCCGCTTCACGACACGCTGACGCATCGCAAGGAGGACAAGGCGTATCGGATCGTGTATTTGGAGAACGAGCACGTGCGGCTGGGGATCCTGCCGGAGATTGGGGGGCGGCTGTTCGAGGGGGTGGACAAGAGCAACGGGTACGATTTTGTGTATCGCCAGCACGTCATCAAGCCGGCGCTGATCGGGCTGACGGGCGCATGGATCTCGGGCGGGATGGAGTGGAATGTGCCGCACCACCACCGCGCCACCACGTTTGTTCCGGTCCAATGCCGCGTCGACCACAACCCCGACGGCAGCAAGACGGTGTGGGTGGGCGAGCTCGAGCTGCGGCATCGCATGCGCTGGGCGGTGGGTTACACGCTGCATCCGGGCAAATCCCATCTCGAAACCCGGCTGCGCGTGGTGAACCGGACGCCGTTTGTGCACACCCTGCTGTGTTTCGCCAACGTGGCCGTGCACGTCAACGAGGACTACCAGGTGATCTTCCCGCCGCGCACCCAATACGTCACCCACCACCACAAACGCGAGTTCACCACCTGGCCCGTCGCCACCGGCCGCTACGGCGGCTACGACTTCGGCAACGGCACGGACGTCAGCTGGTTCACAAACCACATCGCCGCCAACTCGATGTTCGCGTGGAACTGCCAGGGCGATTTTCTGGCCGGCTACGACCACCGCCGCGGCGCCGGTCTGCTGAGCGTGGCCGACCACCACGTCGTGCCCGGCAAGAAGCTCTGGACCTGGGGCAACGGGCCGCGCGGCCGGATGTGGGACAGGATTCTGACCGACGCCGACGGCCCCTACCTCGAGCTGATGGTGGGCGCCTATTCGGACAACCAGCCCGATTACAGCTGGGTCCAGCCCTTCGAGGTGAAATCGTTCGAAATCTTCTGGTACCCGTTCCGCGGCATCGGCGGGGTCAAAAACGCCACGCCCGACGCCGCCGTCAACCTCGACGTCACCCACGGAACCGCGCGCGTCGGCTTTTGCACCACGTCCGCCCGCCGCGAAGCCCGCGTCCGCCTTCAGGCCGGCGGCCGGACCCTTCTGGACGAAACGGCCGCCATCGATCCCGGCCGCCCGTTCCTCAGGCAGGTTGCCCTCCCCGCGGGGGTGGACCCGCGCGACCTGCGCGCGTCCCTCGCCGCGGACGGCCGCGAACTTGTCGCGTATGCGCCGGTGCAACCGGCTGCGGAGCCGATGCCCGAGGCGGTCAAGCCGCCGCTTCCGCCCGGGCAGCTCAAGACGAACGAGGAGCTGTATTTGACAGGCTTGTGGATCGAACAGTTCCATAACGCGGCGCTCGAGCCCGATCCCTACTGGGAAGAGGCGCTGCGCCGGGATCCGGACGACGTCCGGGTGAACACCGCCTTCGGCGTCACCTGCCTGAAGCGCGCCCGCCATGCGGACGCGGAGCGCCACCTGCGCCGGGCGCTCGGGCGTCTGACGGCGCGGCATGCGTCGCCGAAGAACGGCGAGCCGCGCTACTACCTGGGTCTGGCCTTGCGCGCCCAAGGCAAGTCCGAGGAGGCGTTCGACCACTTTTACCAGGCCGCCTGGAGCGCCGCCTGGCGCGCCCCCGCTTACTTCGCCCTGGCCGAAATCGCCTGCGCCCGCGGCGAGCACGCCCGCGCCCTGGAGTTCGTCGCGCGCTCGCTCGAGGCCAACGCGTCAAACGTCCGCGCGCTCACCCTGAACGCCGCCTTGCTCCGCCGCCTCGGGCGCCCCGAAGACGCCCGATCCCCGCTCGCCGCGGCCGTCCGGACCGATCCGCTCGACGTCCGCGTGCTGGCCGAGCGCTGGCTGTTGTCCCGCAGCGCCCCCGACGCCCAAGCACTCGTCGCCACTCTCCATGCCCACCCGGCCACCGCGCTCGAAACGGCCGCCGAACTGGACGGCGCCGGGCTGTGGCAGGACGGGGCGGACGTGCTCGATCTGGCCGCCGCCACGGCGCCGGACACGACGCGTGTTTCGCCGCTGCTGCACTATTATCTCGCCCACTTCCACGCGCGCTTGGGCAACGCCGCCGCCGCCGCCGCGCACGGCCGCCGGGCACGCGAGGCCTCGCCGGACTGCGTGTTCCCGTTCCAGGCCGAGTTCCTCGCGGTCCTGCGCCGCGCCATGGACGCCCATCCCGCGGATGCGCGCGCCCCGTATTACCTGGGGAACCTCCTGTTCGACTGGCAACCCGACGCGGCCGTGGCGTTGTGGGAGCAATCCGCCGCGCTGGATCCGTCGTTCCCCGTCGTGCATCGCAACCTCGCCGTCGCGTATTCGCGTCAGGCCACGGGCAACGCGCTCGACAAAGCGATCGCCAGCCTCGAGAAGGCGGTCGCCCTGCCCCGCCCGCACCCGCTTCACTTCGCCGAGTTGGACGAACTCTACGAAGCCGCCGGGACGCCTCCGGACAAACGCCTGGCGCTCCTCGAACGCCACGCGGAGACGGTGGCGCGGCGCGACAACGCCCAGGCCCGGCTCATCGCGCTGAAAATTGTCGCGGGCAAGTGCGATGACGCGATCGGGCTGATGACCGGGCGGCGCTTCGCGGTGTGGGAGGGCGCCTCGCTCAGCGTTGCCGACCACTGGACCGACGCCCACGTGATGCGCGGTCACCAACGGCTCACGGCCGGCCGCCCTCAGGCCGCCCTCGCCGATTACCAGGCGGCCAGCCGCATTCCCGAGAATCTCCCGTCCGAACGCCGCGGCAGCGGCAGCCGCGCCGCCGAGACGGCCTACTGGACCGGCATCGCTCATGAACACCTCGGCCAGGCCGACGCCGCCCGCACATGCTGGCAAGAGGCCGCCGGCGAACAATCCGGCAGCGCACGGCGCGGCGGCGACCGCGTCGTCTCGGATCGCAGCGTCCAGGCCTTTTACCAGGCCAGGGCGCTTGAAAAGCTCGGCGAGGCCGAGCGCGCCCGAAGGATTTTCGAGCGCCTTGTGGACACCGCCGCCGAGTCGCTCAAGGAGAACCGCGCCCCGATTGATTATTTTGCTTCCTTTGGCAAACAGCGCTCCCAACGTTCGCAGTGGGCCCTTGCCCATTACGTGGCGGGCCTGGGCCACTGGGGGCTCGGCCGCACCCGGGAAGCCAGAAACGCCTTCGCCCGCACCCTCGAAATCACCCCCGACCACATCGGCGCCCGCGATCACCTGTCCCGACTCCCATGACCCGGGCGGTCCGGCGATGCCCCGCAGCCCGGCGCGGCGTTCATGCCGTCGCAGGCCCGCGCGATTCCCAAGCGCGCATTCGGGCTGAGCACGGGACCCCCGGGCCGGGCATTCAAAGGATGCCCCGCACACGGACGCGCCGCGGGCGCGAATCTCAATACCCGGAAAAACCACGGGATCGGGTTGGAACATGTTTTCTGCGCCAACGCCACAGGCTCCAAGAACTACTACACCATGATGCAGGTGGCTCAGATCCTGTGGATCCTCACCTGCCGCGGCTGTCTGCGCCGGCTTTACAACTGGGCCCGGCGAGCCACCGAACAAGGCTTGGCGCGTGCCCTCTGGGAGGGCTTGCGCGCCGCCCGCCTGCCGCCAGATCTGCCGCCCTTGGGCCAGATCCGCTT
>JAFGQR010000019.1 GCA_016935555.1 Verrucomicrobiota bacterium | reverse complement strand
TCTGCCTTCCCTTCGTCTGCGGGGCATCGGCATGCCGGCGTGAGGTCGGGACGCCCCACGCCAACGCACGAGACATGAAGATACAAAGGCCCAACCATGCGGCGCAGCGGACCCGGCGTAGCGTCACTCCTTGGCCTGGCCTTCGCGGGCCGTCGCTGCCGGGTCGCTGGCTTTGGCGTTAGGCGGCGGGGGATTGCGGCGGGGCGGTTACGGGGTGGGTTGGACGGCTTCCTTGGTGAAGAAATTGGTTTGGCCCTGAGCCTCGCCGGACTGGACCTGCAGGACGTAGCGGACGTTGGGCACCAGGGATTGCGGGCGAGCTCTGGGCAGGGCGGGTTTCATGTTTTTGATGGGTTTGCCGTAAGTGATGGATTTCTGCGGCGGCGATCCGATTTCGGACACGAGATGCCACAGTGGCTGGGGGTGGTGATTGGTTCTTAGGTCTTCTTCCACAACCACTTTGACCAGGTTCAGCCGGTATCGCCCGTCAAACGCAAACGCCACTGGATACACCGCCGGCATGCCGACATCGCGAGGAACGCCCGAAGCCTGGCTGGGGCGGATCATCGGGTAGATTTGAATAGTCCGGGTGGAAAACCAGTCGGTGAAGTAGATGACGTATATCACCGCAAGGACTACCGCGACGACAGAGAGGGCGATCCCATTCTTGGTCATACGTGCTGTTCAGTGGACGCTGGTCGTGCGGCGGCTATTCGACGCCAGAGCCGCCCTGGGGGCGAGTGGCCTGCCCCGTGCCGGACAGGAAGGGGGGGGCGAGGCATGATGCCGAGACGGACACGGTGGGGCTCAATGCGCTGCATCCCATGCCACCAGACGCGCGGCGCGGCGGGAAGGTTTCAGCCGGCTTTCACCCTGATCGAACTCCTGGTGGTCATTGCCATCATCGCGATCCTTGCGGGCATGCTGCTCCCGGCGCTCGCCAAGGCCAAGGAAGCCGGACGCCGCGTGGCCTGCCTGAACAACCTCTCCCAACTGCTTCGAGGCGTTCTCATGTATCCGGACGACCACGAGGACCGGTTCCCGCCGCGCATCACGGCCCACCGCGCGCCGGGCGCCTGGCCGACGACGCTGCGGGATTATTACAAGGACCTCAAAATCCTTGTCTGCCCCAGCGACCGGGGCACGCCCGAATCCGTGTCCGGCTCGTACGAGGCGGACGCGGCGCCTCGCAGTTACCTCATCAACGGCTGGAACGACTATTGGGTCGAGCACCTGACAAATGTGACCGTGGGCAACATCGGCCAGATCAACGGCCACGCCTTTCCCGAAAGCGCGATCCAGGACACGAGCTCAACCATCTTGTTCGGCGAAAAGGAGAGCACCTCGCACCATTACTACATGGACTTCCTCGAGACCTCCGCCGGCAATGACTTCACCGAACTGGAGCACGGACGCCATTCCACGAGCGGCGGAGAGAGCGGCGGCTCGAATTATGCGTTTGCGGACGGTCACTGCGCCTACCTCCACTACATGGAATCCGTGCGGCCCATCAACCAATGGGCGGTGACGGACACGTGGCGATACCAGTAGGCCCCGGGAGAACTTCCCCTTGACGCTGGTGGAGCCGAGGGGATTCGAACCCCTGACCCCTTGAATGCCATTCAAGTGCTCTGCCAACTGAGCTACGACCCCAGCCAAAAAGCGCGAGCAACCTAAAAGTCGCGCGCGCGGTTGTCAACCTCTTTGATGCCGCGGCCAGACCGAGTTTGCGCTTTGCACTTGGTGCCCCGCTCTTTAGCTTGACGCCGTGAGCAGCGATCTGCCCATCGTCAGTGTCATCATCCCGTCCCGCCCAAGCCCGGCACCCCCCGCCGCCTTGCACGCCGTCGCACGCCTCGATTACCCCCGCCATCGCCTCGAAATCCTCGTCGCCCGCGGCAGCCAGCCGGCCGCCCAGCGCAACGCCGCCCTCCGCACCGCCCGCGGCGAGCTGGTCTATTTCCTCGACGACGACGCCCAGCCCCGGCCGGACAACCTGCGGCGCGCCCTGGCGCATTTCGAACGGCCCGCAGTCCAAATCGTGGGCGGGCCCAACCTGTGTCCGCCGGGCGCGCCGCCGCTCGAGCAATTGTTCGCGGTGGTGCTGGGCAGCTGGCTTGCGTTCGGGCCGAGCCGCGCCCGCTACACGCCCGTGGGTCGAGCCCGCCCGACCAGCGAAAAGGAGCTGATCCTGTGCAACTTGGCGGCGCGCCGGGCCGCGCTGCTCGAGCGGGGCGGCTTCGACGAATCGCTCTATCCCAACGAGGAAAATGCGCTCATGGACGACCTCCAGAACGCCGGCGCGGAGTTGATTTACGATCCCGAATTCGTCGCCTTGCGGCGTCCGCGCCCGAGCCTGGCGTCGTTTTGCAGGATGCTCTTCACCTATGGCCGGGGGCGCGCCGAGCAGTTTCGGCTCCATCCCACACGGGGGTCCGCGTTGAACTTTGTGCCGCCGCTGTTTGTGCTCTACCTTGTGGTGCTGCCGCTGCTTAGTGCCCCGACCGTCCTGGCGCGCCTGGCGGCTCATGCGAACCCGTGGGCGATCTGGCTGATGGTCAATGCGCCCCTGGCACTCTATCTGGCAGCCCTGCTCGGCCAAGCCGCGGTCTCGGCGCGCGCACACGGCCCCGCCCGCGCAGCCGCCGCGCTCCCGCTGGTGGTCGCCTCGCACCTGTTCTACGGCCTGGGTTGCTGGCGCGGCCTGTTCACCCGGTTGCGCCGCCGGGGCCCGCCGTCCGCCGGCGTGGCGGTCGAACGAATGGAGGTGCCCGAGCCGCGGAGCGACGCGTCCGCCATGCCGGGCGGTCCGCCATAGCCACCATGGGCGCCTCCCCCAAACCCGCCCCCCCCTCACCGGTCTGGAAGACCGCCCTGGCGGCGGCTCCCGATCCGGCCCGCGCCCGGCATTATCTCGAGCAGTTTGCCGCCACGCCGGAGGCGGCCGCGGTGGCTGGCGCGACGCCCGAGCAGGCCCGTTTGCTGTGCGCTCTGTGGAGCGGTTCGACCGCATGGAGCGACCTGCTGCTGGCGCACCCGGAGGAACTGCACGCGGTCTTCCAGGTCGAGGAACTGCCTCATCCCCGTCACGCGTCCGGCCTGCGGCGCGAGGTGCAGCCGTGGCTGGCGCGCGCCCTGGCGGCGCGGGATGGTGCCGGCGCCCTCGCCCGGCTGCGGCGCTTCAAACGGCGCGAAATGCTCCGCATCGCCCTGCGCGACCTGGGCGGCTTCGCCCCCCTGCCCCAGCTGGTGCGGGAGATTTCCGACGTGGCCGACGTGTGCCTGGACAGCGTCCTCCAGATTTCGCTGGCGCCGCTCACCGCGCGCTTCGGGCGGCCGCATCACCAGGACGCCGCCGACCGCTGGCAGCCCACGCGGTTCGCCGTCATCGGCCTGGGCAAACTGGGCGGGCAGGAACTCAATTACAGTTCGGATGTGGACGTGATATTCGTCTACGACGAGGAGGGGACGGTGTTCAAGGAGCCGCCCCGCAAGGCGGCGCCGCCCGGGCAGGCGATGTCGAACCACGAGTTCTTTGCGCGCCTGGCCGAGAGCCTGGTCGCGGAGGTGGCGCGCCCGGCGCCGGAGGGCTTGCTTTACCGGGTGGATTTGCGGCTGCGGCCGGAGGGGGACCGCGGGCCGCTGGTGCGCAGCCTGGCCGGCTACGAGAATTACTACGCCCAATGGGGACAGATTTGGGAGCGCATGATGCTGATCAAGGGCCGCGGCGTCGCCGGCGATCGCGCGCTGGCCGGTGAATTTCTCGAGATGATCCAGCCGTTCCGCTATCCGCGCTCGCTCCACGAGAACGTGCGCCGGGAGATCGCCGCGATGAAAGAGCGCATCGAGGATGAAGTCGTGCGCGAAGGCGAACTCGACCGCAACGTGAAGCTTGGCCGGGGCGGCATCCGCGAGATCGAGTTCGTGGTGCAGGCGCTCCAGCTTGTCGAAGGCGGGCGGCTGCCGTTTCTGCAGACGCCGCAGACGTTGGCCGGCCTGGAGCAGTTGGTGCGCTACAACCTGCTGAGCGCCTCCGAAAGCACCGGGCTCTGGGAGGCCTACTGCTTCCTGCGCAGCGTCGAACACCGCCTGCAAATGGAACAGAACCGCCAGACGCACACCCTCCCCGCCGACCGCGCCGGCGCCCACCGCGTGGCCGCGCTGATGGGATTCCGGACGCACACCGACTTCGACCGCGCGCGGTGCCGGCACACGACCTGCGTGCGCCGGGTTTACGACAAACTGCTGCGCGCCGACACGGTCCGGGGCGATGCGGCATTGCCCCGGCAGTTCGCCGGAGCCGAGGCCGAGGCCGAGTGGAGGACGCTGCTGGCCGCCCACGCCTTCAAGGACGTGGACCGGTCGCTGCGCCTGATCCGGCAGTTGGTCCACGGACCCGGCTTCGGCCATGTCTCCTCCCGCACCACCGAGCTGGCGTGGCAACTCCTGCCGCGCCTCCTGGCCCTGTGCCCCCGCACGCCCCCCGCCCAGGCCCCCCCGGCACCCGCCGCCGCCACCTGTCCCGCGCCTGCGGCGAAGCGCCTGTCCGATCCCGACCGGGTCCTGGCGCGGCTGGACAGCTACCTGGGTGCGTACGGCGCCCGGGCCACGCTGTTCGAGACATGGACACACCATCCGCATCTGTTCGAGTTGCTGATCCTGCTGTTCGACCGCTCGGAGTTCCTGGCGGAATCCGTCATCCGCACGCCCGATCTCGTCGACGAACTGGTGCTGAGCGACCGCCTGCGGCGGGCAAAGACGGCCGGAGAGGTGCTCGCGGACCTGCGCTACGGACGGGCCGACACCGACCAGCGCCAGTGGATTCGGCGCTATCACCAGGCCGAATTCATGCGCATCGGCCTGCGCGACATCCTCGAACTGGCCGACAGCGAAAAGGTCCACACCGAATTGAGCGCCCTCGCCGATGCCTGCCTCCAATACGCCCTCGACGTCACCCTGAACCGTCACCGCCGCCGCACCGCCCCCTTCGCCATCATCGGCCTCGGCAAGCTCGGCGGACGCGAAATCGACTACGGCTCCGACCTCGACGTGCTGTTCGTAGCCGACTCCAAAAGTCAAACCGTCTCCCGCCTCCAGCCGCTCGCCCTCGAGGTGATGGACCTGCTCTCGGTAAAAACCGACCTGGGCGCCCCCTTCAAAGTGGATGCGCGGCTTCGGCCCGACGGCGAGAAGGGCCTCCTGGTCAACACGCTCGCCGCATTCGAACTCTATTACCGCCGCCGCGCCCAGTTGTGGGAAATCCAGACCCTCACCCGCACCCGCCCCATCGCGGGCAACGCGGCCATCGGCAACGCCTTTCAATCGCTCGCCGGCCAACTGACCAATTTCCGCCAGCCCAGCCTGCCGCTGGCCGCCTACCAGCCCGACTGGAAAACCGCCATCGCCCGCATGCGCGCGCGCATCGAAACGGAGCGCACCCCGCGGGGCCAGGACGACCTCGCGATCAAGACCGGGGCGGGAGGCCTCATGGACGCCGAATTCATCGCCCAGGCGCTTTGCCTCGACCACGGCTGGCAGGAAGCCAACACCCTGCACGCCCTCGAACGCGCCCGCGACAGCGGCGTCCTGCCCCGCACCGATGCCGACCGCCTCATCCCCAACTACGCCCGGCTCCGCCGCATCGAAGCCATCCTGCGCCGCTGGAGTTTCGAGGGCGAGACCGTGCTCCCCGCCGATCCCGCACCCTATTACCGTGTGTCCGTCCGCTGCGGGTGCGACTCTGCCGACGCGTTCCGCCGCCAGGTGGCCGAGTGCCGGCACGCGATTCGCGAGGTGTATGCCCGCGTCTTCGGCTCCTCCTGATCCGCTTCCGCGATTCCCCTACGATCGGCGTGGTAGGTGCGCCGGTCAACGCGATGGTAGGTCCTCTCCTTGTTGGACCGCCTCACCCGGTGTATGGGTTTCAGCAATCAATGACTGAACCCATGACGACCTTGCGAACCGCCCGATCCCATCCCGCCGGGGTCACCCCCGGCAGGATGCCCTCCCCGCGCGGACACCTCGGGGTGGACCCCGTCCTGATCGTCGCCGCCCTCGCCATAAACCCCCTCTTCAGGCCGTGACCCGCATGCCACCATGATTTCTGGCCGAGCCACCCGCTGGAGTGCTGGCGTCGTCCCTCGCTGCGACACGCCAGCCGAACAGGTGGTTCCGGCCTCTCCATAAACCGACGTTACACACGCCAATGGTAGGGCGAGACTCCGTCGAGCCCTGACATAGACGCCTTTGCTTCTGCCGGGCGAACCGGCATTGGGCCTAACCTGCATTTCTTACAGGACGGTGAGAAATGCGGGCTAATCCAGCTGTTCGACGCGGTAGAACCGGTGGCCGGCGCCCGCGGACGGGTCGACGGTCAATGCCGTCGCCTCAGTTGCCATCACAGGCTCGCCAACGTTCGTCCACAGTCCGGACTCCAGCGCGGTCGTGTAACTGACCTGGTAGGTCTTGCCTGGGATGGCCGCCCACGTGAGACTGTAACCGCCGCCGGTTTCGGGGGCGAGGCTGACCACGCGCAGGCTTGAGACGAACAGGACATCGAACGTTTCGGCATCGGTCATGGGGGGCGTGCCGTTGTCGGTGACGCGAATGGTGATGGGAGTGCTGGCTGGAGATCCCGCGGGAGGCGTCCACGAGAAGACGCCGGTGACGGGATCGATCGAGGCGCCGCCGGGCGCGCCCGGGTCGAGGGTGAAGGTCAACTGCTGGGGCGGCAGGTCGGGATCGGCGGCGGTGGCGGTGAACACGAGGGAGTCGCCCTCGTCGACGGTCCGGTCGCCGATGGCGGCGAGGTTGGGGGCCTGGTTGACCTCGCGGACGGTGACGGTGAGGGTCTCGAAATCATCGCGGGCGGGGGACCCGTTGTCGGTGACGCGGACGGTGAGGGTATAGGTGCCGGGGCCGTTGGCTTCGGCGGTGGCCCACGAGAAAACGCCGGTGACGGGATCGATCGAAGCGCCGCCGGGCGCGCCGGCATCGAGGCTGAAGGCGAGCGTTTGGGCGGGCCAATCCTGATCGTCGGCGCGGGCGGTGAAGGTCACGACGGTGCCTTCGTCCAGAATCTTGTCGCCGATGGGCACCAGGACGGGCGCCACGTTGACCTCCTGGACTGTGACCGTGATGGTCTCGGCATCGCTCTTGACCGGCGTGCCGGAGTCCGTGACGCGCACGGTGACGGGATAGGAGCCGGGCCCCTGGGTTTCGGTGGGGATCCACGTGAAGGCGCCGGTCAGCGGGTCGATGCCGGCGCCGTCAGGCGCGCCAGCGTCGAGGCTGAAGGTGAGCGTTTGCGGAGGTGCCTCGGCGTCGGAGGCGGTGACGCCGATGGCAAGCAGGGCGCCTTCGTTGACGGACCGGTTGCCGATGGCGGCGAGGACGGGGGCGGTGTTCGAGGAACCGCTGAAGTTGGCCATGCCCGGGGTGGGTGCGGCGGCGATCCAATTGATGGGATCATTGCCGTAGAGCACGGCGGTTTCGCGCGCCAGCACGTCGCCCTGGCCGTCCGGGGTGAGCGGCCAAGGAGCCGCGTCGTCGTAGACCACCCGATCCACGACGACATACGGCACCAGGCCGTAGTCCGGCCCCGGGGTCAACACGGGCTCGTCGGGTTTGCGCAGTGCGATGGCTTCGCCGGCGTTGTCGAGGCTGCCGCTGTAAGGTCCGACCAACGTCATGCCGTTGCCGTATTCGGCCTCGAAAGCGGCTCGGGACACCGGGTCGTGGGTGGGATCGAAATTGACCAGCACGACAAATCCCCCGGCGGGGATGATTGTGTTCGGGGGGAAGTTGAAGTCGATGCCCTCGCGCATGCGCCAGGTGTTTTCGGGATAGGCGGGGTCGTAGAGCGGGACGGGCGTGCCGAGGATGTTGTGGAGTTCGACGTATTCGAGGACGTCGTTGGTGGCGAGGGGGTGGTACATGATCTCGTTGATCACCACCGGGCCAACCTTGGGATACGCATTGGTCCGGCCGGTGCCCTGCCTGAACTCGTTCGTCGACGCCGGGTTGTCGGCCCCAAAAGTGCGCGCGCTCATCGCGGTGAAGTCCACCCCCACGCTGGTCGGGTGGCGGCCGAACGAGACGCCGTTCTCCGCAGGACCGAACTCGGCGAACGCGCGGTAGCCGGTGAGCACGCCCGGGGTGAGCGACTGGGACAGGTAGACCTTGTCGCCCTTGGCGGAGCTGAACGAGAAGGCGTCGCCCTGGTCGGGCGCATTGAACTGAACTTCGTAGAAGACGAGAAACCCGTTGGCGGGAACCACGCTCCCGGCCGGGAGGCGGTATTTGAGCAGGTAATTCTGGGAATCGCTCAGGTACCAGCCGGAGATGTCGACGTCGTCGCCGGTGAGATTGTGCAGTTCGACGGCGTCTTCGAGCGGGGGGTCGCTGTGCGTGAGCACCTCATTGATGACCACATCGCTCAGCGCCATGAAATTGGCGTGGGCGGGCGTGGCGGTGCCCGGGAACCTGACGATCGCGCCGGTGCCGTCGGGGAGCCGGCCTTCGGATGTGCCTTCGGTTTGGAGGCCGAAGGTGAGGCCGTTGATGAGCACGCCGCTGGGGTCGGAGACGGCGAGCGCCTCGCCGGAGCCGCTGAGCTTGAAGTTCACGTGGTCGGGGCCCTGGGTGGTGTTTTCGTCAGCCCAGAAGCGCGTGTAGCCATAGGCGCCGGCGCCGATGAACGAGAGGGGCGGGATCTGGTATTTGGTGCGGGTGAGGAGGTTGTCGCTGAGATGCAGGCCGCTGAGGTCGACGGGCTGGGCGTTGGCATTATAAAGTTCGAACCAGTCGTCCTCGCCGGGGACAGGGTTGGCGAGCCACTCGTTGATGGCGAGGTTGAGGGGATTGCCGAGGCTGGCGGGGATGTTGACCGCCCCGGCGGTGGGAACACACAACACCCAATTGACGCTGCCATCGGGCACGCGGCCGACGGTGAAGTCGGCGGCTTGGAGGCCATAGGTGACGCCACTGGCCATGGCGCCGCCTTCGGCGGGCGAATAGAACAGGTAGAGCGATCCGCCTTCGGCTTTCAGTCCGAAGCCGGTGTTGGTGCTGGAGGCCGGGGCGCTGCCGTCCATGCGCACCTTGAGGAAGCCCATGGCGGGCACCAGGGATCCTGAGGGGAAGACCCAGCGGCGCGGGAGGGCGGGATCATCGGTGAGGCTCATGTTGGCGATGTCCACGGCGTTGCTTGAGGGGTTGTAGATCTCAGCCCAGTCCGGCCGGGTGCCGTCGGGTTCTTCGAAGGAGGCGTTGTTGGCGAGCAATTCGTTGAGGTGGATGCCGGCCAGCACGGGGCTGTTGGTGACGATCACGGCGTCCAGCCTCAGGCCGAAAACGATGTCGGAACTGGAGGAGGTTGTTTGATGGACCTCGACGGCCATCACGTTGTCGCCAACCAGCAACTCATCCAGGGGAATGCTGGCCGGGCCTACATAGGTGGCGTCGCCCACCGAACTGGCCAGGGTGTCATAGGCCACCGTCCCCGAAAGGTTCCAACGGTACACCTCAACGCCGTTCAGATACACCACCAGCCCGTCGTCCGTCACATGCGTGAGCTGCAGGCCCGAGGGAATCAAGTCGGGTGGCAGGGTGAAGTGGGTGCGGAAGTAGTAAGTGATCCGCTGGGGATCGCCCAAGTCCAGGACCGTGTTGACCGGTTCGGGCAGGGCCTCGTCTTCAAACGCCAGCAGGCCGGCGCCTTCCTCCCACTCGGCATCCTCATAGGTCGGCGCCCGCCACTCCGTCCCCAGGTCGGTGCCGGACTGGTCATACCGCCACACATTGGTGTAGGCAACCAGGTTCACCAGGTTCGGCGGCGGCGGCGTAAACGGACAGGCGTTAGGCGCGCCCGGCGTGGGAATGACAAGCGCGGTCTGGTGCAGGGCGCCGTCGGGACAACGCCCGCGGGCGACGCCGGGCTGCTGGGATTCGTATCGCACCCAGTCGATCGGGGATCCGTCCGGGGCGAACAAGGCGATCTGGCCCTGTTCGAGAGCGAGGCGGAAGGCCACGTGATCGGGCGAGCCGTCCGTGCCATCGGCCGTGAAGGCGACAAAGCCGTTGGGCGGGATGAAGCTGAGCGGGGCGATGAGCGAGCGGAAGGGGACCCCGATGGGCAGGTCGGTGAGGTAAAGGCCGCCCAGGGCGACCGGCAGCGTCTCCGGGTTGTAAAGCTCGATGAAATCCTCCGGGAACGGGTTCACCGGGGCGGCGAGCCACTCGTTGATCTTGAGAGTGCGCGGGTCGCCGAGGGGTTGGGCGGTGTTGGCGGCGCCGAAAGTGGGCTGGGTGAGGTGCCATTCGCCGCTGTCGAGGCGGCCGATGGACAGGTCGGCCAGCTGGTGGCCGAAGGCGACCGAGTCGAGCAGGGCGCCGCCGTTGGCGAGGCTGTTGAAGAGGTAGACGCCCTCCCCGGACTGCGACAGCCCGAAGCCGAGGTGGAACCCGGCGGTGCCGTCGGGGTTGTTGGCGTAGACCACCAGGTAAGCGCCGGCGGCCAGGGTGGTGCCGGCGGGGAAGGTGAACTTGTTGGGTTGATCGGGATCGTCGGTCAGCCGCATTCCGGCCAGACTCACGGCGGTGGCGCCTTCATTAAACAGCTCGATCGCATCCGGAAAGGTGCCGGCATGGTTGAGGGCGGTCTCGTTCAGCGCGAGGACCTCGTTGAGTCGAACCGCCGGCCACGCAGTGTTCACCACCCACGTCACCACCGTGGCCGCCGACTCCTCCTGCCAGATCTCGGAGGCGTTTTTGCCGATGACAGCCAGGACATTGGTGCCGTTGGGCAGCGCGGACAGGGAAATGGGGGTGGTGACGTCGCGTTCGGCGCTGTATTTGCCGCCGTTGAGCTGGTAGCTGTAGTGGGTGATCCAATCGCCGCCGACCGTGAACGTGGCGGTGCGCAGCGGGGTGGGCGAGCGGGGGATGCCGGTGACGGTGGCGACGGGGGCGTTGCTGACGGTGATGGCGGGAAGCAGGGAGAGGACGTGAGTGCGGCGGGCGTCCATCCAGGTTCTCATGCTCGCGATGACCCCGCTGTCGACGTAGCTGCCGAGGGTTTGATCCAGGAGGGCATCGAACTGGGGTTTGGCGAAGGTGGTTTCGAGCAATTCCTTGAGGATCTTGTAATAGATGGGCTCGAAGTCGGGCCAGTGCATCAGGCGGTCGAGGGCCTGGCCGGCGCCGTTGTTGGCGGTGGCGGTGAAGATGCCGGCGGTGGAGCCCATGGAACCGCCCTGGCCCAGGATCTGATCGAGGTCGTGGTACATGAGGATGAACCGCGGATCGAGACCGCCGGCGTAGGTGTAGTAATCGTCGTTGTAACCGCTGTTCAACCCGGTCTCGGCGTTGCCCATGAGGTTCATGACGGCCAGGTGCCGCAGCCATTGCTCGACGTTGATGACGTTGCGGACGTTTTCCGTCGTGAACGGCGTCGGGTTGTTGATGCCCACCACGCCCAGCATGCCCAGCAGATCCGACCAGTCGTTCTCGCTCTGGTTGGTTTCCTTGTACCACGTGTTCGTGTAGCTGTTGATGTCGGTGCCCCGGTAGTTGAAATCGGGCGGCGTGATGTCGCGCACCGCGCGATAGATGTTCCCGTCGGGGTCGTTCGGGTAATGGTTGTCCGTCCAACCCCCGTCGTAGGATTCCAAGGCCGCATAGGAGCCGTACATGGGCGAGCCGCTTTGCGCATGGTTCTCGTTGTTGACGCGGACCTGGGCGGCGACGCCGTCGCGGCCGTCGGCGCCCGAGATGCGGGAGAGGACAGCGCCGAAGTGCTGGATATGGACGTAACGGCTGTTCAGGTTGATGCCCGTGACGTTCTTCCACGGGTCATCGCTGCGGAAGTTGACGCGGTAATTCATCGGCCAGACCGCCCGGCTGTAGTGGCCCCGGTTGCGGACGCCGACGAGGTAATGGCGCGAGAGGCCGGCGCCGTCGAGGCTGATGAACGTGGCGTTCATCTGGGAGTTGGGTCCCTGGTTGTTGCTGTCGCCGGGAATGCTCCTCAGCTCGGCGCGCTCGGCTTCGGTCATGATGATTTTGTAAAGCGGCTGGGTGCCCGCATAGGCGGTATCGTCCACCTGGAACAGGGCGTTCACCACCTGCCCCGTCGGGCCCGCGCCGTCCGCGGCGGCGATCGCCGGCGCCGGCCAGGTGCGGGTGTGGCCCTCGAGATCGGCAGCCTCGACATACCATTCGATGACGGTGTTGTTGGCTTGGGCGGGGATGACGGCGCTGTAATTGCCGTCGCCGGCCGCGGCGTCGCCGTTCAGACCGTCATCGCTCATGGCGAGGGTGCTGAACGGGGGCGGGGTGGCCACGCTGGCGCGATAGTGGAGTGTGACCGGGAAGGAGCCGGCCACTTCGTCCACGAGGCGCGCGGTGATGAGCACCTCGTGGGTGGAGCGGGGGACGGTCGGGGAATGGGACGCTTGGAGGATCAGGGGCGCGATGTTGTTGTCCAGAACGGAATTGGCCTGGCCCGGGGTGCCGTTGGTGACGGCGCTGGCCGCCCAGTTTTGGCCGTGGTTGTTGGACAGCAG
The DNA here is from genome assembly GCA_016935555.1 of Verrucomicrobiota bacterium. Taxonomy (GTDB): domain Bacteria; phylum Verrucomicrobiota; class Verrucomicrobiia; order Limisphaerales; family JAFGQR01; genus JAFGQR01. The sequence goes on along the minus strand of JAFGQR010000019.1, from coordinate 54,727 downwards.
GGGATTGACGAGTTCGAGCGATTTGCCCAGGCCGTCGTGCTCCTTGTACCACACCCAGCCCCGATGCCTGCGATCCAGCGGGCCGCGCTGGCGAATGGCCCAATCGCCTTCGTCGGCGTAGCGCACGCTGTCGACGCGCTGGCCCAGCGCATCGTCCAGGTCGATGTCCTCGCTGCCGTTGCTGAGCAGCCCAACCCAGTTGCCGATCACATTCGTGACGCCGGGATACTTGGCCGTAAACGCCGCCACGTCCGCCGCCACCACCAGATACCCGCCCCCGGGAAGGGTGACGCTCGGGAACGTGAATTCGACGCCGTCGCTGAACCGCCAGCCGGTCAGGTTGACGGCGCCGGCGCCCTTGTTGTGCAATTCGATGTACTCCTCAAGCACGTTCTCCGAGGACGGGTGATACATGATCTCCGAAATGATCACACCCGTCACGTTCGTATCCAGTTCGTAGCTCCATGTCGCGCCGCCAAACGGATTGCCCGCGCTGTCCTGGATGCCGTGCCAGGCCGCCCACGCCATCGCGACCGGGCCTGGCGCCGGCTGGGCAAAACGGAAGGTGTAGGGACCGGCGCCCGAACCCGAGACGCTGGAGGCGGCGACGTTGTTGATGCGCAGGTCGCCCGCGTTGACTCCGCTCACCGCTTCGCTGAAGGCGACGGTTACATTGGTCAGTCCCGCCACCACGGAGCCGGGAGCGGGATCGAGGCTGGCGATGAAGGGGGGGACGCCGTCCAGCAGCTGGTATTCCCAGGTGGCGCCGGCCGCCGCGGCATCAAACGCGTGCGGCGGGGTGAACACGTCCGTGATCCCGTGCCCGCCGGCCCAGGAAATCGTGACCGCACCGTAGGCCGGCTGCGGGAAGCCGAAAGTGTACACGCTGCCGGAGCCGCTGACGTTCGTGGCCGGCGCGCCGTTCACGAGGAAATCGGCGGCATCGACGCCCAGAACCGTTTTACTGAACGTGACGGTGACCTGCTGGAACGGGGCCTGGGCAACGTGGGTGACGGCGCCGGCGTTGGGTGACTGGCCGGCGACGGTGGGCGGCGCGGTGTCGGTGCTGACGGTCAGCGTGACCACGGCGGAGGTGGCGGCCAATCCCAGGTCGTCGGTGGCAACGGCGGCGAGCGCATAGACGCCAGCGGGAATGTCGGCCCAGGCGTGCGTGTAAGGGGCGACGGCGTCTTCGGCGAGGATGATGCCGTTGGCGAGGAAGGCGAGGTTGGTGACGGTGCCGTCCCGGTCCGTGGCGTTGGCGGTGAGCGTGAGGCTGGCGGGGGCGGCGACGGTCAGGCTGGCGGCGGGGCTGGTCAGGGAGACCGTGGGCTTGTAATTGTCCGGCGGGGCGAACACGCCGACGAGTTCGAGGTCGAAGCTGATGTCCGACGAGGAGCCGTTGCCCTGATGGACTTCGACGGCGATGACATTGGTGCCGGGAACCAGGAACGCCGGCGACACCGTGGTGTCTTCCCAATCGTAATCATCGGCGGTGGTGGCATAGGTTGCATAGTCGAACGTCTCGGGCATGCTCAGGCTGAACACCTGCTGCCCGTTGAGGTAAACGACGGCGCCGTCGTCGCGCAACACGTTCAATGTCAGTCCCACCACCACGGCCGGGTCCTCGATCATGAAGAGGCTCCGAAAATAGGTGGTGGGGTACTTGCTGCTACTGCTGGGCCCATAGCTGACTTCGGTTTTCTCGTCGCCGTCGCCGTACCCCAGCTCCGCGGGGCCGTTGGTCCAGCCGCTGTCGTCAAACCCCAGCAGAATCCAATTCGTCCCCTGGTCGGAGCCGTCGTCGAGATAGTTCCACACGCTGCCGGCGGCGATGAGGGTGTTTGTGGTGGTGGTGCCGGGTTCGTTGACGGTGATGTCGACCGGCTCTGACACGGTGCTGGCACCCAAGTCGTCGGTGGCGATCGCGGTCAGCGCGTAAAGGCCTGCCGGAACACCGCTCCACGTGTAGGCGAACGGGCTCGAGGTGTCTTCGCCAAGCTTGGCGCCGTTCTGGCAGAACTCGACCTTGGCCACGGTGCCATCGAAGTCGGACGCGGTGGCCTCGAGGGTCAGATCCACGGGCGTGGCGAACACGGCGCCGTCCGCCGGCGCGGTGAGACTGACCGAGGGCGCGAGGTTGGTGCCGGAACTGATGACGGCCCGGAGGGCGGCGTCCATGACGATGTCGGAGCTGGTGGGGCCGCCCTGGTGGATTTCGACGGCCAGGATGTTGTTGCCGGGCACCAGCGCGGCGCGGGCGGCAGCGGGCAGCTCCGTGTCGGTCATGCTGTAGTTGGACGCGATCACCGCGAAGGTCTGGTTGGTGATGGTGCCGTCAGGCATGTTGACGCGGTGGACTTCCTGGCCGTTGATGTAAACCACCGCGCCGTCGTCCCATAACAGGCTAAGTGTCAGCGCCAGAACCACATCTGGATCGTCGACCGTGAATGCCCGGCGGAAATAGGTGGTGACATGCTTGTTATCGGAATCCGATCCATAGCTGACGGTGGTGGCAATGGAGTAGGAGCAACTCGTCCCGCAGTAGCCCAGCGGCGCAACCCCGTTGGACCACGCGCTGTCGTCAAAGCCCAGAGCCGACCACGCGGTCCCCTGGTCCGTCCCGTCGTCCAAATACGTCCACGCGCTGCCCGTGGCCACGAGGATGTTGGTGGTCGGGAGGGCGCTTTGGTAAACGGTCACGTCGACTGGCGCGGACGTCGTGGCCGCGCCCAGGTGGTCGATGGCGACGGCCGTGAGACTATAGGCGCCGGGGGGCACGTCCGCCCAATTGAACTCGAACGGGCTCGAGCTGTCTTCGGCCAGCGTGGTGTCGTTCTGGCGGAACTCCACCCACGCGATGCTGCCGTCGCTGTCGGACGCGCTGGCGGCGAGGGGGATGGCGGCGGGGGAGACGAAAGTGGTGCCGTCGGAGGGGGTGGTCAGGGCGACGGTGGGGGCGGCATTGGGGACGGTGCCGGAGGTGATCCCCAGCAGGCGGAGGTCGAAGCTGATGTCCGAGCTGTCGGGCGCGTCCTGGCGGGCGGTGGCGGCGATGACATTGGTGCCGGTGCGGAGGAGGCTGGCGGGGAGGTTGGTCTCCCAGACGGTGTTGTCCCCCACGCCGGACAGGATGGCGGGGGTGTTGTAGAGGAGGGTGCCGGGGGGCATGTTGCACCGGAACACCTCGCTGCCGTTGAGATGCACCACCGCGCCGTCGTCGAACAGCACGCTCAGGTTCAGGGAGGCATATTCGGCGGCATTGGTCAGCACGAAGGCGTGCCGGAAATAGGTCGCGATATAGCGGTCGGTGTCCGCACGCACATAGCCGGGCGTGGCGTTGTCCTCAACCACCGTGGCTTCATCGCCGTCGCCATACCCCAGCTGGGCGGCGCCGTTCTTCCACGTGCTGTCGTCAAAGGCCAGCTCCGTCCAGTTCGTGCCCTGATCCGACCCGTCGTCGAGGTAATTCCAGACGCTGCCCATGGCGATCAAGGTGTTGGTCGTGGGCACAACCGGGGCGATGACGGTGATGGCGACGGGCGCGGCAAGACTGGTGGCGCCCTTGTTGTCGGTCGCCACCGCGGTCAGCACATAGCTGCCGACCGGAACCGCCGCCCACGTGAACAGAAAGGGATCCGCCCCGTCCTCGCCCACCTTGGCGCCGTCCACGAAAAACTCGACTTTGGCGACTGCGCCGTCCGTATCCGTCGCGGCCGCCACGAACGGGACGGTGGCGGGCGCGGTCAGCGTGGCGTCGGCCGGGGGGCAGGAGAGGCTGACGGTGGGGGGCGCATTGGGTTGGAGACCGATCACTTCGAGGTCGAAGCTCAGGTCGCTGCTGGTGAGGGTGGCTTGGTGGATTTCGACGGCAACGACGTTGGTGCCGGCCAGGAGGAGGCTGGTGCTGCTGGTGTTGGTGACGACGATGCCTTCTTCCGGGGTGCCCAGGCCGGTAATCGCCTGTGTTTGGTAGGTGACGGTGCCGGTGGGCATGTTGCTGTCGCGGAACACCTCCTGGCCATTGAGGTAGACCACCGCGCCGTCATCGCGCAGCAAATGCCACTCGAGGCCAGAATACGCGGCCGGATTCTCCACCGTGACCGATCGTCGGAAGTACGTGGTGATGAACTTGTTATCGGGGTTTGAGCCGTAGCTGACGATTGTCGCTTCGTCGTCGTCCCCATAGCCCAATTGCGCCGGACCATTCGTCCAGCTGCTGTCGTTAAAAGCCGGCTGGGACCAGGCGGTGCCCTGGTCCGACCCGTTGTCCAGGTATTTCCAGTTGCTACCGAAAGGGATCAGCGTATCGGCCGCCCGCCCCATCCCGGCGGATAGCAATACGCTCAGGACCATGCTGGCGAGCGTGGGCGTGGTCTTTGAATCAATGGGGAACCAGTTGCTCCCGAAGGACGCAATTGGACGGCATACCTTTCGCATAGGTGATTGCATAGGTCGCGCCATATCTACATCTTTTGACGTCGGATTTCAATCCCGTGTTCTACGCAATTTCCTTTCTGCCAATCAGGTGCCGTGCCAATCCGGCTCAGGCCGGGGTTCAGCCACGCCCCGCCTGCCCCGTCTGAGGCGGCGCGCCAAAGGACACGCTGTGGCTGGCGGCCGCGTCAGATTCGCTTCGAAATGGGTTTGAATCTTGCTAACCCAAGGTCGGCGGCGCGGTTCGACCGTCAGGAGCCGTGTCGGCCGGGTTGGCCAACAAATTCATGCACGATGGCTTAATTTTTAGACGCGAATGCCGTTAAACATGACAGGACTGTCGAGGGCCCCACGGGGCATGAGCCGACGGCAAATGTTGCCCGCCTGGCGGATCGAGAAGGCCCCCCCCCGACCCGTCGGGCATCGAGCGCGACGGATGGGAGCACAACGCATCGCTGCTCGCGGCTGCCAGCAGTTTCGGCGCACGATATGAAGAATCGTATTTTGGTAGTGGACGATCAGGCGGAACTCCGCCAATTCCTGCGATGGCTGCTCGAGCAGAGCAGCTATGCCGTGAGTGAAGCCGCCGATTCGGGCGCCCTGAAGGAGGCATTCGCCGGGCCCGAACCTGACGTGATCCTTCTGGACCTCAAACTCCCCGACGCCGACGGGTTGGACCTGCTCCCCGCGCTCAAACGCCAATGGCCGGAAACGGAAGTCATCGTCCTCACCGGCCACGCCTCCTACGAGACTGCCGTTGAAGCCGTCAAACGCGGCGCGTTCCATTTCCAGGAGAAGCCCATCAACAAGCAGGGTCTGCTGAACCTTGTGGAGCGAGCCCTCGAACGCAAACAGCTCACCGGCCAGGCCAGCAGCCTCCGGCAGGCCCTCACCACCATGAGCGGCAGCGCCTCGCCCGTCTTCCAAAGCCCCGTCATGAAACAGGTCCTGCGCACCATCGAACGCGTCGGGCCGAGCGACGTCTCGATCCTGATCACCGGCGAGAGCGGCACCGGCAAGGAAGTGGTGGCCGACCTGGTCCATGCGTTGAGCCAGCGCAACAAGGGGCCCTGCATCAAAATCAATTGCGCCGCCCTGCCCCGCGAACTCATCGAAAGCGAACTGTTCGGCTCCGTGCGCGGCGCGTTTACCGGCGCCCAGGGCGACCGCGAGGGCCTCTTCCGCCTCGCCGAAGGCGGCACCCTGCTCCTGGACGAGATCTCCGAAATGCCCGTCGACACCCAAAGCAAACTTTTGCGTGTCCTCCAGGAAAAGGAAGTCCGCCCCGTCGGCGGCCGTAGCAGCTACAAGACCGACTGCCGCATCCTGGCCGCCACCAACCGGCGGGTCGAAGACGCCCTCAAGCAGGGCAAGCTGCGCGAGGATCTCTTCTACCGCATTAGCGCCATCACCATCTACCTGCCCCCGTTGCGCGAGCGCCGCGAGGACATCCTGCCCCTGGCCCGCACCTTCCTCAAACGTTACGCCGCCCAGGCCGATCGCACCCTGACCGACTTCACGCCCGAGGCGGCCGAGCGCCTGCGCAGACACGACTGGCCTGGCAACGTCCGCCAGCTTCAGAACGAAGTCCAGCGCGCCGTCCTCATGGCGGACGACAAGGTCGTGGACGTCGACGACCTTTCGATCACCGACCCCGACATGGCCGCCGCCAATCCGGAATCGAATCTGACGCTGATGGAAGCCATGGAGCGGAACAAGATCGTGGAAATCCTCCAGGAAACCGGCGGCAACAAGCTCGCAGCCTCCAAACGCCTCGGCATCGGGCGCCAGACCCTCTACAACAAAATCAAGGCCTACTCCATCGCCGCCTGATCCCTTGACACCCCACCCTCAAGCATAAGGCCGCAACCGGCCCTCCAAGGCGCCGTTCGATGCCAGAATCCGATAGCGCTCCCTGCCCAACACCGGCTCGCACCAGAACTGGCCCCCGGCACACTCGATGATCAACCCCCCGGCCGCGATGTCCCACAGCCGCAGCCCGTATTCGACATAGCCGTCCATGCGGCCGGTGGCAATATACGTCAGCGCCAGCGCCGCCGAACCCATGATCCGAATCTTGCGCACCCGGTGCGCCAGCCGGTTCAACGTCGCCAGCATCCTCACCACCGCAATCTTCTCCTTTGCAAATCCCACCGACACGATCGCCTCCGCCAGGCGCGTCTTCGCACTGACACGGATCGGGCGCCCGTTCAACCGCGCCGAATGCCCCCGCACCGCCGTCCACAGCTCGTCGCAGAACGGGTCGTAAACCACGCCCACCACCGTGCGATACCCCGCCCCACCCCCACTCCCCCGCAACCCGGCCCGCGCGCGCCGGGGCCGGGCACGCGGCGCCCCGTCATGCAACGTCGAATCGTCGAACGGCACCCTCGTTTGCAGCGCGATCGAAACACACGCGTGGGGAATCCCGTAGGTGAAATTCACCGTCCCGTCAATCGGGTCCACCACCCACCGGTGTTCCGACGCCGCATCGCCCACCGCGCCTTCCTCGCCCAGGATGGAGATTCCCGGAAAGGCGCGCCGCAGGAGGCTTTCGATGGTGTACTGGCAGCGGACGTCCAACTCGAGCTTGACGTCGTGCTGGCTGGCCTCCTTGACCCGCTTGACTGAGCCCAGGTGGGTCCGCATCAATCGGCCGGCGGCCCGCGCAGCCGCCACCGCGCCGGCCAGCGCCGCCGGCGGCGTCTTCAGACGGTTCATATCCGATGTGATCACGCGCCGAGGTTATCCGCCCCGCCACCCCATGGCAAACGCCGTCTTTCCCATCTCCCGTCGTGGCGCGGTGCCCTGCGGTTTCGCGCGGCGCGGCGCAACCCCGCGCCCCCGGCTCACGGGTGGCGGCGAAGACAACCCTGCACCCAACCTCACCGGGCCGGGTTGGAGCCTGTGGACTGCGCCGGCATCGCCGGGGCCCGCCGCCCGATCACCCGCCCGTCAGGAAGACGCACGCGCTCGGATTCGGGAAGCGCGGCGGCTTCGGGCAGCCCCTGGATTTCGAGGTTGACGACGGTGAGACGGTTGGGGCGGATGAGGACGGGGACGGTGACCCAGCCTTTGCCCTCGGCAAGGGCGTGCACGCGGTATTGACCTTCGGGAAGCATCACGGTGGCGGGCGTGCCGTCCGAGCGGCCGGCACGGTTCCCGACGGATCTGACCTTGCGGCCGTCCGGGGTGGTGATGCGGTAGGAGGTGTTCGAGCTGTAGAGAATGCCGCCGTCGTCGACCGTTTCCTTGTCCGTGTGGACCACAAGCATCCCCACAGGCTGATTCCAGAAACGGACGCTGGCGGAGCCGAGAGGGCCGACGGGATCCGTGACCAGCGGCGTGGGCGGCGAGGCGCACCCGGCCAGGGCCGCCCCCGTCAGGACGCTGGCAATCGTCCGCCGCAGCGCATGGGCCGGCCGCATCTTCATGGTCGCATCCCGGGGCGCGCTGCGGACCGCGCGGGGCCGGACCGGGCCGGTGACGAGCCTGGGCCCGCCGCTGGAGCGCTGCGCGTTGCGCGGGGCATTGGGAGCGCTTGACGTTCGATGCTCAAGACGCCGAGGGTTCGGGCCCGGTTTTGGGCAGCGTGATGGAAAAGGTGGTGCCGTGTTCGGGGTCCGTGGTGAAACTCGCGCGGCCCTTGAGATAACGCTCGGTGAGGAGCCGGACGCTGTAGGTGCCGAGGCCGCGTCCGAGGCCCTTGGTGGAAAAGGACCGGCTGAACACCTGGAGTTGCACCGCCTTGGGCATGTAGCCCGGATTGTGCACCCACAACCGGATGCTGTGGCCCGCATCCTCACCGCCCACCGTGACCGTCTGCCCGGCCCGGGCCGCTTCGAGCGCGTTCTTGACGAGGTTGCCCAGGATGCGCCGCAGGAGATCAGGATCGCTGGTCAACGCAAGCCCCTCGAGGCTGCCGGCCAGCTGCAGGTGCCGGTGTTGCGCCGCGAGATGCTTCCGGTAGAGGCCGACCACCTCGCGCAGCAGGGTGCCGGGATCGAAAACCACGGGCGCGATCTTCAGTTCGTGGTGTTCCGCGGCGGCGAGATCGCGTTGGGTTTGGACCTGTTCGTGCAGGTCGTGCAGGCCGTCCTGCAACACGGCCATGTCCTCCCGGAGCGCTTCGGGCACGGATTCCTGCAGCATCCCGGCAAGCGCCTCCAGGCCACCCGAGGCATTGAGGACGTCGTGAAAAAAAATCCGCTCCAGCGCGCGCCGCCGGTTTTCGTGGCTGATGTCGAGCACGGTGAGCAGGCAGTAGGTTTCGCCGTCGACTGGGAAGGGGCTGCCATAGACCAGCAGGTCCAGGGCCTGTTCGCGGCAATCCACGAGGCGTGTCAGACGGCACTCGTGGACGGCGGACTTGCCCGCCAGGCTGGCGAGAATCGCTTTCACCGCGCCGCATTCCTGGCAGAACGCCGAGGTGCCGCAGCCGCCGGGGTGCTCGGTCGAGTGCACGCAGCCGAGGACTTCGCCCGGCCGCTGCCCCAGCAGGTCCGCCGGCGCCTTGCCGGGCAGAAGCCGCTCCCAGTTGCGGCTGGCAAACACAATCTGCCGCTGCGGATTGAGGATGAACACGAAATTCAACACCGAATGCAAGACCTGGATCGTGTACTTGGACTCGGCAAGGCTGGCCGCCTGGCGATGCACGATCTCAATGGGCACTCGCTCCGCAGGGGCGAATTCCGTCGTGATGATTGGGGTCCGCATAACAGCTTGGGCAACTCGCGCCGCATGCCCATGTTCAACCATCCGCACCGGGAAGCAAGCGGTTTTCCGCGCGCAGAAGCCGCGCGCGCAAGATTCAGTTGCATCGGCGCCGCGGTTTGAGGAAGCTCGGCCCGTCACGTGATGCTTATGAAAACCATCCTCTCCCCATGGCTGCCGGTGCTCACCGGCCTGATGCTCCTCCCCGCCGCCGCGCCAAGCGCCCCCGCGGATTTCCGGCACGAATCCCCCGCCGAGCGCGACGCGCGCATGGCATGGTTTCGCGAGGCGCGCTTTGGGATGTTCATCCATTGGGGGGTGTATGCGGTGCCGGCGGGGGAGTGGAAAGGCAAGACCCACTACGGCGAGTGGTTCATGGAGGAGACGAAAATGCCCGTCAGCGAATACGAGGCGTTCGCCCGGCAATTCAATCCCGTCCGGTTCGACGCGCGGGAGTGGGTGCGCATCGCCCGGAACGCCGGCATGAAATACATGGTGATCACCAGCAAACACCACGACGGCTTCGGCCTGTGGCGGTCGGCGCTGACGGATTGGTGCATCACGGGCACGCCGTTCCCCCGCGACCCGCTCAAGGAACTGGCGCAAGCCTGCCGAGACGCCGGACTCAAGCTCTGTTTCTACCATTCGATCATGGACTGGCATCACCCCGATTGGGGCACGCGCCGGAAATGGAACGACCGGGCGCCGGCGACGCCGCCGGTCATGGACCGTTACGTTGCGTTCATGAAAGGCCAGCTCAAGGAGCTGATCACCGGCTACGGGCCGCTCGGCATCCTGTGGTTCGACGGCGAATGGGAAAGCCCGTGGACGCATGAGCGCGGCGTCGACCTCTACAATTACGTCCGCAGCCTGCAGCCCGACATCCTCGTCAACAACCGCGTCGGCAAAGGCCGCGCCGGCATGGCCGGCATGGACCGCGGCCGGGGCGTCGGCGATTACGGCACGCCGGAACAGGAAATCCCGGCGACGGGGTTCGGTCCCGGGGTGGACTGGGAATCGTGCATGACGATGAACAACCATTGGGGCTACAACCGGCATGATCAGCACTGGAAATCGACCACAGTCCTGATTCGGAACCTGATCGATTGCGCCAGCAAGGGCGGCAACTACCTGCTCAATGTCGGCCCCACCGCCGAAGGCGTCTTCCCCGGACCCAGCATCGAGCGGCTGGCCGCCATGGGTGCCTGGATGCAAACCCACGGCGAGTCCATCTACGGCACCACCGCCAGCCCCTTCAAAAAACTCGCCTTCGGCCGGTGCACCCAGAAGCCCGGCAAGCTCTACCTCCACGTGTTCGACTGGCCCGCCGACGGCCGGCTCGTCGTCCCCATCGCCAACCGCGTCCGCCGCGCCCATCTCCTGGCGAATCGCGCCTCGCCGCTCCAGGGTGAATCCACCGCCCAGGGCTACACGCTCTCCGTGCCGCCCACTGCCCCTGACGTTCACGCCGCGGTGGTGGCGCTCGAAATCGACGGGCAGCCCGAGGTGCTGTCGACGGCGATCGCCCAGGCGCCCGACGGCACCCTCGTGCTCAACGCCGCCGACGCCGAGCTGGTGGGCCGAACCCTCAGGCTCGAAACCAAGGCCGATGGCATCCCGAACATCGGTTACTGGACCGATGCGCACGACTCCGTGCAGTGGGCCGTCCGGCTCACCCGGACCGGCACCTACAAGGTGGAGATGACCTCCGCGTGCGAACCCGGCTCCGCAGGCAGCGAATGCGTCCTGACCGTCGGCAACCGCGACGGTTCGGTAACGATCGTCGCCACGGGCGGCTGGGGGGACTTCCAGACGCGCCCGGCCGGAACCCTCACGCTCGATCAGACCGGGCCGACGACCGTGACCCTCAAGGCCAAGACCAAACCCGGCATGGCCGTGGTGAACCTGCGGCGCATCACCTTCACGCCGGCCGACTAGCCGAGCCTTGAACCCCTTCCGCGCCGTCATCTTCGACATGGACGGCGTGATCGTGGACAGCGAGCCCGTCCACGAACGCGCCTTTGTCGACGTGTTGCGCAGCCTCGGATACGGGTTTCCCGAAGGCCTCCGATTCGCCGATTACGTGGGCCGCTCCGACCACGTGTTGTGGCAGGATTTCGTCGGCCGACATCGCCCCGCCCAATCCCTCGAGGAACTGCTCGCCCTCAAACGCCAACGCGTCATCCAACTGGTCCGCCGCGCCGCACCCATCTTCCGCGGATTGCCGGAACTGCTCGAGCCGCTCGCCGCCCGCTGGCCCTTGGCCGTCGCCTCCGGCTCCGAACGCGCCGTGATCGACGCCGTCCTCGCCTTGAAAGACCTGCGGCGGCGCTTCCGGGTCATCGTGAGTTCCGGCGAGGTCGTGCACGGCAAGCCCGCCCCCGACATCTTCCTGCGCGCCGCGCGACTCCTGGACGTGCCTCCGGGGGATTGCGTCGTGATCGAGGATTCGAAGCCGGGGGTGGCCGCGGGCTTGGCCGCCGGCATGCAGGTGGTCGCCATCACCAACACCCACCCCGCCTCGGAACTGCGGCCCGCGCCGCACATTGTCCGAACCTACGAGGAACTGGGCGCCTTGTTGCTCGGAACCCGCTGACCGCCGCCGCTCCGCAGTGCGGCCCCGCGAACCCGTTGCCCTCGAGCCTCACTGCAATCGGGCCAAGCCTTCCCGGACCTTTCCCACCTCCAGCACGTGGAACCGGCCCGGCTCCTCGGGAGGCAGCGCCATGCCCGGCGCCCGCCCGCTCCCGGACTCGGTGACCACCAGCACCAGCAGCGGCACCCCAAAATCCCGAAGCCGCCGGATGAATCGCTCCCGGGCGGCATCCCAACCGATCAGCACCCCAATGCATCCGCTCACCACGCTCAGGTGGCTCAACACCAGTTGCTCCAAAGTCCCAAACGCCCGCTCCCGACACGGACGCACCGACGCCAGCACCTCCAGCATCTGCTCCGTGTGCGCCACCCCCCGCCCGCTCGTGAAACAATACGCCTCCGCCCCCACCAACAGCAGGTCCAACAGCGACTCCTGGGTCTGTAGCGTGCACGCAAACGACGCCGCCACCGATACCGCCTCCTCAAACAACTCGCTCTGCGGCTCGTCCGTGAACGTGTCCAAAAACAACGCGTGCCGGACGAAAAACTCGTCCTCGAACTCCTTCACGATCGGTTGCCCGGCCTTCGCCCAGCTGCGCCAGTGGATGTGACGCAGCGGGTCCCCCGGCCGATAGTCGCGCAACGCCACAAACTCCTCCGACTCGCCCACCGACGCCGCCAGGGCCACCCCGCCCTGCTGGTACCTCCGCTGGCCCGGCAACGCCAGAGGCGGCAGCTCGTAGCGTCTCGGCAACACCAGCAGCGACTGCGCCAACCCCAACCCCGCATACCCCCTCACCAGCCCCAAAGGATCCGGCCGCGCCAGCGTCACCCCGGCAAACCGCAAACAACCCCGCCTCAACGGAACCAATTCCATCCGCACCTCCGTCGGAACCCCGGGCGCCAGCTCCGGAACCGCTGCCTCCCGTATCCGCGCCAGCTCAAACCCCTGCCGGCGCGCCCGCCGGCTCACACGAAACGAGCGCGTCCGCTTTTCCTCGGCACGCTGCACCGCCACATACTCCTCGAACCGCGGACGCGGATCCTCCAGGTTCTCCAACAGCACCAGGTCCGCCTGCCGTCGCGCCGTCCGATTCCAGACCACCACCGTGTAGGCCAGCGGCTCGCCGACCGTGCCCAGCCGCGGCAGCTGGCGCTCCGCCGCAAACCTCATCCGGTAACACCGCGCGGCGACCGCCGCCGTTCCCAGCAGACACCCCAGCACGACGAAAATCTGGTAGGACAGGCTGCCGGCAATGTTCAGGCTCAGCAGACCGCTCACCCCCATCCCCCCCAACACCCCCAAGCCCGCCCGCGTCAACCGCCGCGGCCCCTCGTCGCGGACCCCGGACAGGCCCCGATACACAAAATACACCACGCGGCGCACCAGCATCATGTCAGCACCTCGAACCCGGCAGGATCGGGAGTCGGCAAACCGGTGCCCTCAAGCCGCCTCGCCGGCCAGCCGGCACCCCGGCACCCCGCCCCCCCCTCACACCGGCACCGGCACTTTCCTCGCCACTTCCGCCACCACGCCCCGGGCCGTCACGCCCGAAAAACGCGCCTGCGGTTCCATGACCAGCCGGTGGGCGATCACCGGCACCGCCAGCTCCCGGATCTGGTCGGGGGTGACAAATTCAAGGCCGTCGAACAGGGCCAGGGCCTGGGCGGCCCTCGCCAGCGCGAGGGACGCGCGCGGGCTGGCCCCCAGCTGCACCCCCGCCGCGCCGCGAGTCGCCCCCACCAGGTCCACAACGTAACGCTTCAACTCGTCGCTGATCCGCACCTCCTGGACCGCCTGCCGCAACGCCAGCACTTCCGCCAGCGACGCGCACGGCTCCAGATGATCCAGCGGATGCGTCCGCGCCTGCATCGTGAGAATCGTCACTTCCTCGTCCGGCTGCACATACCCCAGCGACAACTGCATCGCAAACCGGTCCAGCTGCGCCTCCGGCAACGGATACGTCCCCCGAAATTCCACCGGGTTCTGCGTCGCCATCACGAAAAACAACTCCGCCAAACGGCGGTTCTCCCCGTCCACACTCACCTGCCGCTCGCCCATCGCTTCCAGCAACGCCGATTGCGTCCGCGGCGACGCCCGGTTGATCTCGTCGGCCAGCAGAATGTTGGTGAAGATCGGGCCCTCGTGGAAACGGAACGACTGCTGCCGCTGGTCGAACACGGACACTCCCAGGATGTCCGACGGCAACAGGTCCGGCGTGAATTGAACGCGCGTGAAGCGCGCATCGATCGAGCGGGCCAGCGCCTTGGCCAGCGTCGTCTTCCCCGTCCCCGGATAATCCTCCAGCAACACATGACCCCCTGTCGCCAGCGCCGCCATCATCCGGCGCACCGTCCCCGCCTGACCCTGCATCACCTTCTCAATGTTCGCCGTCAGACGCTCATACGTCGCCGCCGCCTCCTCGATTCGCCGGTTGGCCTCCATCGTCCGCCTCAACCCCACACACCCCCACTGCCCCCGCCCGCCACCCGGACCCGCCCCTCCCACACCCATGCCCCCCGTGAAGCCCCCGGAGGATGTGGGCCCGCGACTCGGACTTGGGTATGCTGCATCGGCCATTGGTAGCCGCCGGCGCCGGCTTTGGCGAACAAAAACTCGCAACTGAGAAAAGCGCAACCCGGCCCCCCCTGCCCGCGCCGCCCCCCCCCTGCGCTCGCTGCTGCCGACCGATCCGGACCTCATTTCGACAACGGCCGGCGGCCGTCATCACGCACCGGCCGGGCGCGCGCGGGTCGCGGCGGGTCTTGCCTTCGGCGGGAGCCCTGTGGCAGCCTGGATTCGTGAACTGCCCAGCCCATGCGCCGCCTCCAGAAACACCCCGTTTGCACCAGGCCGGTCTGGACTGCCGCCAAGCCCACACCCTGGCGGGGTTGCGAGGAGGCGTGCTTCGGTGCCTCGAAAATGCCGAGGTGAAACCATGAAGCTGCAACGCCATCCCGGCAACCCCATCCTGGCGCCCCACCCCGGCCATCCCTGGGAGAACCTCGCCGTGTTCAACCCGGCGGCGTGGCATGACGAGGCGAACCGAAGGGTCCTGCTGCTCTATCGCGCCGCCGAATCGGGTCCGGAATACAAATGCAGCCTGGGCCTGGCCACCAGCGCCGACGGCCGCCGCTTCGAGCGCGTCTCGGATCAGCCGGCGCTCTCCCCAAGCGCCGAAGGCTTCGACGGCGCCACCCTCCAAGATCCGCGCCTCATCAGGATGGGCGACTGGTTCTACGTCACCTACGCCGCACGACACTATCCCTTCGGCCAGTTCTGGATTCCGGAAGTCCGGCGGCGCTACGTGCGGCCTGCGTGTCCGCCGGAGTTCCCCCGTTACCTCCGCTCCAACGCCACGCTGACGGGGCTGGCGATGACGCGCGACTTCAAGGGGTGGATTCGGGCCGGGTGGCTCACCGATCCCCGGCTCGACGATCGCGACGCGGTGTTGTTTCCGGAGAAAGTCAATGGCCAATACGTGCTGCTGCACCGCCCGCTCGAATGGGTCGGCCCCTCCTGCGGCACTGAACACGCCTGCGCCTGGATCGCATTCAGCGACGACCTGTTGGGCTTTCCGTTCGCCCCCAGCCGGCTCCTGATCCGCAACCGATACCCCTGGGAAGCCTCCAAACTCGGCATCAACACCCCCCCGCTCCGCACACCCCACGGCTGGTTCACCCTCTACCACGCCGTGGGTCCCGATCAATTCTACCGGCTGGGAGCGCTCCTGCTCGATCTGAACGACCCGAGCCGCGTCCTGCACCGCACCCCCGATTGGCTCATGCAGCCCGAAGCCGATTACGAAATCGACGGATTCTACCGCGGCGTCTGTTTCCCGTGCGGCACCGTCGTCCTGAATGGCACCCTCTTCGTCTATTACGGCGCCGGCGACAAATACTGCGCCCTGGCCACGTGCGACTTCGGCGCCCTCCTGGACCACCTCCGCGCCTGCCCGCCCTAATCCCCTGCCGACGTCATGCACGCCTTGGACCTGTCAATCATCGTCGCCTACCTGCTGCTCATGATGCTGGTCGGCTGGTGGGTCGCCAAACGCGCCGCCCTAAACTCCGAATCCTATTTTCTGGCGGGCAAACGCCTGCCGTGGTGGGTGATTGGCGTCGCCCACGGCTCGAGTGGGATTGACATCGGCGGGACGATGTGGTTTGTCACGATGCTCTTCATTTACGGCGTCAAGGGACTGTTCCTGCTGTGGATCTGGCCGCTGTTCAATGTCCTGTTCCGCATGATGTACCTCGGCACCTGGGTGCGCCGCTCCAACGTCCTCACCGGAGCGGAATGGATGCGCACCCGGTTCGGACAGGGGCTGGGCGGCGAGCTGGCCTACCTGAGCGTGGTGCTCTACGCCATGGTCAGCGTCATCGGGTTCCTGAGCTACGCCTTCAAGCCCCTGGGCAAGTTCGCACAGCCGTTCTTCCCGATGGATTGGAGCGCCAATACGTATGCGCTCATCCTGATGCTGGTCACCGGCATTTACGGCGTCTTCGGCGGGATGTATTCGGTCGTGCTCAACGACCTCATCCAGTTCGTCCTGATCCTCGCCGCCGCCATCATCATCGCCGCCATCGCCATCGCCCAAACCCGCCCCGACCAAATCCAGGCGCTGGTGCCTGCGGGATGGGACAACCTGTTTTTCGGCTGGCGTCTCGACCTGGACTGGTCCTCGCTCATGCCCTCGCTGCAGGACGTGATCTACGGCCCCGAGGGTCATGGATACTCCGTGTTTGGGTTCTTCATTCTGATGCTGTTCCTCAAAGGCGTGCTCGTCAGCATGGCAGGACCCACTCCGAACTACGCCATCCAGCATGTGCTCTCCACGCGCAGCCCGCGCGAGGCCGCCTTGGAGAACCTGGTCATGTGCGTCGTCTCCCTGGCGCCGCGTTTTCTCCTGATCGGCGGCATCGCGGTGCTGGGCATCGTGTTCTTCAGCCCGGAACTCCGCCAGATGGGGCCGGAGGTGGATTTCGAGGTCATCCTGCCCAAAGTGGTCGCGCGGCATTTGCCCGTGGGCTGCAAGGGACTCATCCTGGCGGGACTCATTGCCGCCTTCATGAGCACGTTTATCTCCACGGTGAACTCGGGGGTGGCCTACATCGTGAACGATATTTACCGGCCCTACGTGCGGCCGGCGGCCCCGCCGCGGCACTACGTGCGGCTCGGCTATGCCTGCTCGGCAGGGATCATCCTCATCGGCATCGGCATGGGCTACACCACCCTCAATGTGCATTCCGTCACCAAATGGGTCACCGCCGCCCTCGTCCCCGCCTTCGTCATCCCCAACGTCCTCAAGTGGCACTGGTGGCGCTTCAACGGACACGGCTTCTGGGCCGGCATGGCCGCCGGCACCGCCTCCGCCCTCGCCGTCCCCGCCCTGGCCCCCGGCCTCAAGGACGTCTGGCTCTTCCTGTCCATCCTCGCCCTCAGCAGCGTCGCGTCCTGCGCCGTCTGCTGGCTCACCCCACCCGAGCCCGACGCGGTGTTGAAACGCTTCTACCGAACCGTCCGGCCGTGGGGCTTCTGGAAGCCTGTCCTCGAGAAGTGCCGCGCCGAAACCCCGGCCCTCGAAGCAAACCGGGACTGCGCGCGTGACTGGTTCAACATCGCGGTGGGGCTGGTGTGGCAAATCAGCATGGTGGCCTTCCCCATCTACCTCGTCCTCCAGCAATACCGCACGATGTGGATCCACGCCGCCGTGTTCGCCGCCACTTCCCTCATCCTCAAGTTCACCTGGTACGACCGGCTCGGCCCCGGCGACATGGTCCTGGAGGACACGCGCCCCCCGCCCGAAAGCCGGTGATCCGCCGCGCCCAACCCGCATGACATCGGCGCTCCCCATGACCCCTCCGGCCCCCACCCCGCGCGTCGTCCTCATCACCGGCGCCGCCGGCGGCCTCGGCACCGCCTTGACCCGCGCGTTTGCCGCCGAGCAATGGCGGGTCATCGCCGGTTACCACCGCACCCCGCCCACCGTGAGCACCCGCGATGTGTGGCCGGTCCAGCTGGATGTGACGGACGGGGAGTCGGTGGCGGCAACAGTGCGGGACGGGCTGCGCCGTTGGAGGCGCCTCGACGCTCTGGTCAACAATGCGGGGCTGACCGCGGACGGGCCGTTGCCGCGCCTGGGCTTGGACGACTGGGAACGGGTCCTCGACGTGAACCTCAAAGGCGCGTTTCGCTGCGCGCAGGCGGTGCTGCCCGCCATGACCGCACAGCGTGCCGGACACATCGTCAACATCGGCTCCTTCAGCGGCCGAACCGGCGCCATCGGCCAGGCGAATTACGCCGCCGCCAAAGCCGGCTTGCTGGGCCTGACCCAGTCGCTGGCCCGGGAAACGGGGCCGCACAACGTCCGGGTCAACGCGGTGCTGCCGGGCGTGCTGCGCACGGCCATGACGGCCGGCCTGAACCGGAGCCGGCTCGGGGATTTCGCCGCCGGCAACGCGCTGAAACGCCTCAATGACCCCGCCGAAGTCGCGCGGTTCGTCGCCTTCCTCGTCACGCTCGAGCATGTGTCCGGCCAGATCTTCCAGCTGGACAGCCGAATCGCTCGGTGGTGCTGAACGCGCGGCCGCCGCCATCCGCACCGGCTTGGGCCGGAAAATCACGGGAACCACGCGCGCCCCCTTTGTCGTCCAAGGCCGCCCCATGACGATGCGGCCCGGACTCGACCGGGCTGGCTTCAACAACATAGGCGGTATCTCCCCTTGCACCTTGGAAACGTCCAGTCTGCAATTGCCCAAGGTCCAACATGAGACACCGCCACGAGAGAACGCAGCGAACGCAATCGTTCGCCCTGGGCCGGGAGTTCATAGCAAAGACAATCCCGCCAACCGGCCGAGGCAGACCACAAGCGTGATGCCGATACAGGCATATCCGCTGGTTACAAACCAAAAATAGGCCCCACTTCTTTCCTTCCGTGCCGGAAAGCGATACTGGGAATACCAGAATGCGGCTGCCCCTGAAGCGCCCAGGGCTCCAACCGCCGGCCCCAGATAGTGGCACAGCAGCGGAGGAACTGCCCAACTGACAGCCACCATCGCCACCAGGCGAATGAAAATGACACTACTGTTCATCGTGAAGCGCTCATGAATGCAGTCGATGGAATTGCAGGGTGCGGCCAAAGCATTGTCTTTCAGGCTAAGCCCTGAGCCCGCCCCGCGCCATGGGGTATAACCCTACCATGGATAGGGTTTCACCCCGTGGACCGAGGGACGACGGGGCGGAGGCTGCCCGGTCGCCGAAATTCAACGTAGGGTTATACCCCATAGCGCAGTCCCCGCCCAGAGCTTAGCGTGGCAGGTGATGACCCATTGGCATCACCTTGATGGTGTGCTTCGGCCGGCCGGTTGGAGTGAATCTAGTGTGACACACCAACCGCGACTGCGTCCCCCGGCGCATGGCCCCTCGGGCACCGATGCTGCCCCCAGCCGCCTGGAATCTCGGCACGTATGAGCAAAGCCGGACGCATCTTTCAATTGGCTCAAGAAATTGCCGCCTCTTATGACCTGCTCAACGCCCGGCGGGCCGGTTCGGGCGATTCCTACACCCGGGAAGTCGTCGATCACCTGAAGTCCGTGGTGGTCGGGGAATTGGGCCCCGGAGTGGTCAGCCAATTCCTCACCAAGGCCAATCGTCAATCCGTCGACTTCTGGATCGAGGACGAGCAGACCATCCTGGAGATCGAGCACAGCATGTGGAGCTCGGATTCCTTGCTGGAGAAGGAGGTCTTTAAGGCTCTGCTGGCCAAAGACGCCAGCAAGAACGTGCGGCATCTGATCCTCATTGGCGATCCAGGCCTCATCCGGCGATGGCAGACGCCCACCGCGCGCTCCGTTATGGATTGGGTGGAGCGACATCACGAAATCCGCGTTCAACTTTGGGAACTGCGTGAGATGGGGACGTTGTTCGGTTCGAGAAATGCCGAACGCCGAGGGGACCTGCTTGACGAAAACTGAACGACTGATTGCCGATCGCAAGTTGGGCATGCAACTCCGAGACACGCGCCTACTCCCTCTCATGCCTTGCGACCAGCCCGCGCATAAGTCCACCGGCCGGAAATGGCGCTGTGTTGCAGTTGGCTTTTATGGATTTGCAGTTGCGGCTGCCTTCGGTTTGCGTCGGAAGGACAAGGGTCCACGTAGATAACTTGACGGCTGCCACCACGGAAAGCGACCTGCGGGACTTGTTTTCCCTTCACGGCGATGTCGCGCCATGGGGTGGGCTTCGCGATGGTTCCCTGGCGCAGGGAGAATCATCGGAGCGTTTCGATGCGCTGCAATGTTTCGATGTACGCATCAGGCAATCGCGCCTGTCTTGCACCGTTAAGGAGCCAATTGAGATACTGTCGTGTGGGTGGCTGGTGGGTCGCCAGCTTGCGGCAAACGACATAGGTGAAGGCTTTCAGCGTGCGGCTCAGATCTCCCTCGGGGTGAAGGACCACGGTGTCAGGCCGGCACTCTTCCAAGAGCACCCCCCGCCGCCGATCCAGGTTTTCCCGGTCCTCGGGCTCAATGTGGTAAACGACCCCCCACACGGCGTTGCCCACGGCCGGCACGATGTCAGCCGCACCGGTTCCTGCGTCCGTCCGGCAAGTAAACGCCAATTTGTGGTTCGGCAACAGCGCCTTGAAAAGAAACTGGGCATGGGCGGCACGACTTGCATGGGTCATGCGCTCCCAATCCATGTTAGACCCGTACGCGAAATACAGCATAAGTTCTCTCCAGTTCGCTCGGGGGTGGCGTGCCTTTCCCATGCCCTCGTCTGCGTGTGTTTGCTTCCAGTGGGTCCTCCTCAACCTTCATGCGGCAGCACCCCGCGCTGATTCATGAGATGCCGATATGGCCGGCGCGGAAAGCTCCCGCCATCGCCAGCGGCACCCCGGCTTCCGCCTCGACCAGGCGGGCGCGCATCTCGGCCACGCGCGCCGTCATTTCCTGCTCGCCGGCGACGGCGGCCGCGCGTCGGATTTCGGCGTGGGCTTGGGCGATGAGCTTGTTGGTTTCCGCCTGCTCCGCCTGGAGTTTGGCCCCGATGTTTTCGCCGACGTCCACATCGGCGATGTCGAGCGACAGGATTTCAAACGCGGTGTTGGCATCGAGCGCCTTGTCGAGGACGGTTTGCGAAATGCGGTGAGGGTTTTCCAGCATGTCCTTGTAGGAGGCCGAGGAGCCGATGGTGCTGACGATGCCCTCGCCGACGCGCGCAATGATGGTCTCCTCAGTGGCTCCGCCGACAAAGCGGTCGAGGTTCGTCCGCACCGTGACCAGCGCGCGGGCCTTGATCGCGATGCCGTCCTTCGCCACGCCCTCGATGGTGCTTTTGCCGCCGCGGGGATCCGGGCATTCAATGACCCTCGGATTGATCGAAGTGCGGACCGCTTCGATGACGCTTTTGCCGGTGCCTTTAGTGGCCAGGTCAATGGCGCAGGCGCGATCGAAGACGAGGTGGATGCCCGCCTTTCGGGCGGCAATGAGCGCCAGCACCACCATCGGCACGTTGCCGCCCGCCAGATGGTGCGTCGAGAGGTCATCAATGCTGAGCGCCACCCCCGAGCGCACCGCGGCAATCCGGTTGTCCACGACCAGGGCCAATGGAATGCGCCGCAAGCGCAAGGCGACAAGTTCGGTGAAGGTGACTTTGGCGCCGGAGAACAAGGCGCGAAGGTAAATCGTCCCCAAGTGAACGACGAGGATACCCACGGCGAGCAGCACGACGACGGTAACCGCCAGAGACACCCATTGCCATGGTGTCCTGGCCAAGTCGGCCTGGGCGGACATGAGGTTCATCAATTTAAGCACACTGGCGCTACGTTACGCCCCGGAGCTGGCCCTGGGCTATGGGGTATTCACCCCAACTCACACTCAAGACGCGCGTTTGAATTCAACGGGCATGAGGCCCCGGGTTTCCTCCACTTCCAGCCAGACCTGGCGAATGTGTTTCGGCGCATCAAACCCCAGGAGGAGGGTCTGTTCCCCTGGCGTTTCCGCAACCCAGCGGCTCCCGCCGGGTCCCCGACGCTGATCGAAGGCGTTCTCCAACGAATGATCGGCCGTTTCGCAGGTCACGGCGATGCTGGCGACAGACGGCACGTTGAGCCCGGCTGCCCACGGATGCACTGGAGCCGGATCGGAGTCAAGGATGTGTTTTCGCACTTGTGGGTTCGCTTTCCAACCACGACGGGATTGCCGCGACGGCAGACGCGAGGCGTTGTGTTTCGTTGGCCACTTCCGGCCTGTGCCAGGTGCGGGGCGTTCCCAATCGCGACTCCAGGAGTTTGACGGCCAACCGGCGACAGGCCTCGCGCCGCCCGTTCAACTTGTGGCGATAGAGAAAGCGAAGGCCGGCAAAACCCAGCAGGGAAAGCAGCGAGGCCAGCCCCAGCACGCCAACAACCCTTACCAGGAACGGCGGGAGGTTCTGAAGAAAGCCGTCCACCAGAACCGCAGTATAGCCCAAGCCCGCCAGCACCAGCGCCATGAGCAAAGCCATCAGCCACATCGCCCGACGCAGGCAACGCTCGTCCCGCAGAATCTGAACGATTCCATCCTCCAGTTCCTGGCGTTCGGCACTTCCGTCGTAGACCAGGCACTGCAGCAAAAATGTCGTTTGTTTTTCGTGCTCGCTCATCGCGGTTGGTAGTTCACGGTGGGTCGTTGCCATGACCGCACTCCAAAGAGTACGCCTTCGCCTTGAATTTGCCTATGGGGTGAAACCCTACCTGAAGCGATGGGGCTGCCTGCTCATGACTCCAACAGACTTCTCGGCGCGTGCCTGAGCCTCGCAGGAGATTGAAAATCTGCGCCACACCTTCAGGCTGCACTTGCGTGTGAAATCTCCAGGCTCGCCGTTTGACTATTCCATCGCCGCCAGCACGGCGTCGAGCGACAGGGTGGCAAACGTGGTGGCGTAGTCGGACATCGCGTAGGGGAGGATGAGCTGCCGGCCGTGCAGCAGGCTGCCGCAGGAATAGACCACGTTCGGCACATAGCCTTCGCGTTCGTTTTCGTTGGGCGTGATCAGCGGTTCCCGCAAGCGGCCCAATACCCGGGTCGGATCGTCCCGGTCGAGCAGAAACGCGCCGATGCAGTACTTCCGCATCGCGCCCACGCCATGGCTGAGCACGAGCCAGCCGGCTTCGGTTTCGATCGGCGAACCGCAGTTGCCCAACTGGATGAATTCCCAGGGATACTTGGGCCTCAGCAGGAGCTGGGCGCTGTGCCAGAAATGGAGATGGTCGGAGAACATGATGTGGATGTTTTCCTTGTCCTGCCGGCTGAGCATCGCGTAGCAGCCCTGGATCTTCCGCGGGAAGAGCGCCATGCCCTTGTTCTGCACCGCCGGGCCGTTCAGCGTGATGAACTTGAAATGCCGGAAATCGGGCGTCTCGATGAACTGCGGCAGGATCATCTTGCCGTCGTAGGCGGTGTAAGTCGCATAGTAGGTCCGCAGGCCATTTTCCTCTTGGAACCGAACGAACCGGGCGTCCTCGATGCCGTTGCTCTGCGACGGCGTGACCGGAAACAACACGCGCCCGGAGAGCCGCGAGTCGGATGCGAACTGCACTTCGTAATTGGATTGGGCCAGGGTCAGGGTTTTGCGGGCCACCGCGGTGGTTTGTTGATCCCGCGCGCCCAGGCGTTCCGCGGCGCGACGGACGGCGGCGCGCAACTCCTCCAGCGTGAAGGTCTCGCCCAGTTGCTCGAGCGTCTGGCGCGTGAAGTCGCCCACGAGACCAAGCTCCCGCAGCTTGCGCTCGAACAGGGGTTTCTCAAACGACGCATTGGGCACTTGCTCGGGCTCCAGGCAGTAGCGGGTGGGCGCGTTGATCGTGATGTTGCAGTGGGCGTCCAGAAAGCCGGTGCGAAACGTGATCGAGGAAATGTGGCCTTCGCCGGTGGCCCGCAGGCTCAGGATGAAACGCAGCGTTCCGGGGGAAAGGCCGGACTGATCGGGATGCGGCACGATGGAGGGATTGAACAACGCCGCTGCCTCGAGCGAATACTCGTGGCTGAAATACGCGCCGAGCAACAACTCCCGTTCCTCGGAGAGCTTCCCGTCGGTGCGCAGACAGGGGCGCGCCTGCTCGAACCGCCGTCGAAGGAACTCGCGGATCCTTGCGTGGCGTTTGCCGAACTCGGCCTGCACCTGCGCCCACAGGGCGTGGACGTCGCGTTCGGGAATGGCCATGACCTGGGCGCAGATCGTCCGGGCGCGCGGCTCGTTCGGCAGCAGAAACGGCCGGAGCAACACCCGGCGGCGATCGGGATGCAGTACGACGTTGGTGCGCTGAACCGCGGCAGCGTTCATGGGGTTGATCCGGGTTGCGAAGGGGACGGGTTGAATACCGTGACGGCGTTTTGCATGAGCTGCATTTCCGCCAACGACAGCAGGAAAGCGAGCGTCGATTCCGCTCCCTGGTTCTGGTTGACCCGATCGACATGCAGCGCATCGCGGCAGCCGCCGGTGGTCGGGGAGTAGAGCTCCAAGCCGAGATCGTTCCAGCCGAGAAACCAGTCGAAGGTGCGCTGAGCCTGCTCGTACCACCGCGCGTCCGACGTGGCGCGGTAGGCTTCGAGACAGGCCGACACCATGGAGTGCGCCTCGATGGGTTGCTGATCGAAGTTCGCGCGGGTGCCGCCGCGCGGGTAGAATCCGTTGCTGCCGATCGTCCGGAAATCGCCGCTCTCCGCGGTCTGCACGTCCACCAGCCAGCGCAGCGCCTGCAATCCGCGTTCAAACACCGGCGCCTGCCCGGTCGCGCGCCCGCTCAGGATCAAGGCATGGGCGAGCTTGGCGTTGTCGTACGACAGCACGTCTTCGAACCAGGGCCAGTCCGGCTGTGCGGTCCGGCCGAACAGTTCCATGAGCCGCGTTGTGAGCAACTCCCGCATCTGGTGGGCAGACCGATCGCCGTTCAGACGCTGCAGGTATTCGTGAATGCCGAGCAGGCTGAAGGCCCACGCGCGCGGCGATCTCAATTCCGCCACTGCGGGCAGCGCCTGAGCGAAGATCTGTCCCGACATGACTTGAAAACTGCGATGCGGCGAGCGTCCCACGCCCACACCCAACGCCCAGAGGGCCCGGCCATGAGAGTCCTCCGATCCCTGCACATCGAGCCACCGCCGGTCGAAGCTGAGGTGATTGTGAAACCGTTTCGTCGCGGGATCGAACGCATGATGCAGAAACGCCGCATAGGTCGTCGCCAGCGTCCGCACCTTATCCGGCTCCTCCTCCAACTCGTCGAGCAGCACGGCGAGCATGAACGCGCGGGCGTTGTCGTCCGTGCAGTAGCCCTCGGAAAAATTCGGCACGGTGAAAATGGCGTGCTGGAACATGCCGGTCGAATCGGTCATCCGCGAAAGATGGTCCAATCTCAGGTCCGGCAGCTCCCGCGGCGCCTGGTCGAGGGTTTTCACGGCGAACGATTTTCGCGACCAGACCGCCCCCTCGATCCGGGCGCGCTCGAAGGACCGCATGTAGAGACGCGCCGTGTGGCTCCACACCATCTCGCGGCCGAGCTTGTAGGCGTTCTTGCGCATCGCGTGCCGGCGCGTCTCGTCGCGCAGCAAGCCGATGACTTCCCGCGCGATGGCCTTGGCGTCGCGGAACGGCACCAGCACGCCGCGGCCGTCCGCGAGCAGTTCGGCGGCGTGCCAGTAGGGCGTCGAGATCACCGCCTTGCCCGCGCCAAACGCGTAGGCCAGGGTGCCGGAAGTGATCTGCGCCTCGTTCAGATACGGCGTGAGGTAAAGGTCCGCCGCGCCGATGAATTCCTTCAGCTCGTCGAGCTCGACGAAGCGGTTGTAGAAGATGACGTGCTTCTGGACCTTGTTCTTCTTGGCCAGCCGATCGAGGGTCAACCGGTAGAACTCGCCTTGCTCGCGCACCAGATTGGGATGGGTCGCGCCCAGCACGATATAGACGACATTGGGGAACTCGGCCAGGATCTCCGGCAGCGCGTTGAGCGCGTATTCGACGCCCTTGTTGGGGGAGAGCAGTCCGAACGTGAGCAACACGAGCCGGCCTTCCACGCCGAACTGGTCCTTGTAGTAGTTGGGATCGGTGAACGGCATGTCGGGGATGCCGTGCGGGATGAGATCGATCCGGGCCGCCGGCGCCTGGTAAATCTCCTGCAACATCTGCTCCCCGCGTTCAGTCATCACCACCAGCCGCGTCGAACGCGCGATCAACTCCTGCATCACCCGCCGCTGCTCGGCGTTGGGCTCGCGCAAGACCGTGTGCAGCGTGGTCACGACGGGCATCCGCAATTCGCGCAGCAGCGCCAGCAGATGGCCGCCGGCCAGGCCGCCGTAAATGCCGAACTCGTGCTGCACACAGACGATGTCCGCGTTGCCGATGTTGAGGAAATCCGCCGCGCGCTGGTAGGAGGGCAGATCCTGCTCCTCGATTTCGAAGCGAACCACGTCCGGATATTCGTAGCCACCCGGGATGTCGTTGACCGGCACGGCGAAACACTGGCTCTCGGGGTGCTCCGCCGCCACGGCGGAAAGCACGTCGGACGTGAACGTGGCAATGCCGCATTTGCGCGGCAAGTAGTCGCCGAGAAACGCAATCTTGCGAATGTCGGATGCGGCTTCCACAACTTCGTCTGCTTGAGTCTCGGCGCTGTGCCCGCTCTTGGCTATGGGGTAAAACCCTACCGGGCGCTCCGCCGCCAACTACGAGGCCGCTGCAGCCCAGCGCAACGCGTGTCCTCCACATTTTGGCCTGTGGGCATGCTTTCCGTGGCGGTTCTTACGATGGGTTTTTGATTCCGTCAAGGCGGCGAAGCCCACGCCCGGGGGATGGACCACGGCCAAGGCGTGACGCCAAAGTCTGATGGGCTAAACACCTCGCCCAGAACCTGCAAATCCACAATCTCCTGTGGCGCCAAGCCCAGGATGTGTGTATCCGTATGGCTCGTATAGTCCCAAAGCCAGTAGCGATTCAGCCCGTCCGCCGTCTCGCTTCCCGGACCATAATCCATGGGAGCGCAGACCCGGTCCAAGACTCCATTGTCGGCTATGGAATAGAACCGCACCCTGACTTTCTTCTTCTCGTTGATGGCATCGATAAACCATTGGTGATTTTGTATCATAGTATTGATGTGTTGGGCACGGTTTGACCGGCCGGTGCACTGGAAGCACGCTACGCCAGCGGTTGGTCTTGTGCTATAGGGTGAAACCCTACCGTTCATTTTGCCGGTTGACGTCATGCTGCAGCACCCACCGGAGTCATATGGCGCGGGGAACTCTGTTCGACGGCTTTCTGGGTTAGTTTCACGAACACCCAAGCTGACCCCGCCCGCATCCACTGTGTTCCAGCCGGAGTCCCAGGAGTAGCTGGGAATCTGGCAAGAATGCCGTCCGATCTGGTGTCTCATTGCAACAGATGCAAGCAGGAACCTTGAGGGAAACCGGGGGGGCACCCGGCAGGGGATCGGGTCGCTTCTTCAAAGCCCCTGTTCGCGCGCAAATTCTTTCAGCATGATCGGCTTTGCATCGTCCTGCTCGATGAACGAATCCCCCCACCTTGCATCGCCGTTGACGCGATTTGGCGCCTGGGCTGACACCACGGTCGGTTCTGGAAAAATTCGCGACGATTCAAATGCTCGATATCTACCTGCCGACGACCGATGGGCGCAGGGTGGTTCTGACCCGCCATACCAATCCCGAGACGGACATGAAGGTCTTGCCGTTGCTGCCGACGGTCCGGAAATCGCCGCTCCCCGTTGTCTGCACTTCCACCCGCATGGGGTGAACACCCCATTGTTCGTGCGGCGCGCGTCACCTAAATTCCCGCGCATGAGCATGCTTTCGGTGGCGACTCAAGGACGGCTTCAACCGCCAGACCGTGCGGTGAGATCGTTGGCCCGCCGAAGGGGCGCAGCCAGGCCGCGGCTTTTCGGTTGAGGCCCACGCGCCAATCGGGCAGACTCATTTCGCTGCGATGAAGACCCGCGTCGCGTGGCACCCGCTGAACAGTCCGCTGCGGATTGCGTGTGCCGGCGCGCGTCTGTTCTTGAGCACCGCCACCCAGGAAACCGGGTCATGAAACTGAAATCGGCACGGAAACACCGCCGGAAAGGGCCCGCCTCCGACGCTCGCCCGTCCCGCCCCGCCCGGCCGGGCCGCATGCCCTTCCCCATCGTTGGCATTGGCGCCTCGGCGGGAGGACTCGAGGCCTTGGAGCAATTTCTGGCGCATGTGCCGGCGGGCAGCGGTATGGCGTTCGTCATTGTCCAGCACCTGGACCCGACGCACAAGGGGATCATGCCCGAACTGCTGCAACGAGCCACCGTCATGAAAGTCATCCAGGTCAAGGACCGCACCCGGGTGCGGCCGGACTGCGTCTATGTGATCCCGCCAAACAAGGACATGTCCATCCTGCACGGGGTCCTGCACTTGCTCGAGCCGGCGGCGCCACGGGGACGGCGCCTGCCGATCGATTTTTTTCTGCGCTCCCTGGCGCTGGACCAGCAAGAACGCAGCATCGGCGTGATTCTTTCCGGCATGGGCTCTGACGGCACCCTGGGCCTGCGGGCCATCAAGGAGAAGGCGGGCGTCGTGCTGGTGCAGGAGCCGGCGTCGGCCAAATTCGACAGCATGCCGCGCAGCGCGATGGACGCCGGGCTGGCGGACATCGTGGCTCCGGTGGAGGAGCTGCCCGGGAAAATCGTCGCCTACCTCCATCGCGCCCCGCTGATGGGCCGGACGGAAGTGGCGCTGGAACATAAGACACAGAGCGCCCTGGAGAAAGCGGTCATCCTGCTGCGCGCCCATACCGGCCACGACTTTTCGCTCTACAAACGGAACACACTCTATCGCCGGATCGAGCGACGCATGGGCATTCACCAGATCCACAAGATGGCGACCTACGTCCATTACCTGCAGGAGAATTCCCAGGAGCTGGATCTGCTGTTCAAGGAGCTGTTGATCGGAGTGACGAATTTCTTCCGCGATCCGGCGGCCTGGGAGCAGTTGCGCACGCAGGCCATCCCCACACTCCTCGCGAACCGGTCGCCCGGCCAGGCCCTGCGCGCGTGGGTGCCCGGCTGTTCCACCGGAGAAGAAGCCTATTCCCTGGCCATCGTGTTCAAGGAGGCCATCGAGCAATCCAAACCCAAGGGGAACTTCGCCCTGCAGATCTTCGCCACCGACCTGGACCGCGACGCGATCGACAAGGCCCGTCAGGGCGTCTTTCCGGCCAACATTGCCGCCGACGTTTCGCCGGAGCGGTTGAACCGGTTCTTTGCCAAAAACGAACATGGCTACCAGGTGCGCAAAGAGATCCGGGATCTGGTGATTTTTGCGCCGCAGAATCTCATCATGGATCCGCCCTTTACCAAGCTGGACATCTTGAGCTGCCGCAACCTGCTGATCTACCTGGCCCCGGAGGTGCAAAAGAAACTGATTCCGTTGTTTCACTACAGCCTCAATCCCAGCGGCATCCTGGTTCTCGGCAGCGCGGAAACGATTGGCGGTGCCACCGACCTGTTTGCCCCCCTGGGCGGCAAATCGCGGCTCTACCGGCGCACGGAATCCGCCCTGCCGTCCGAACCCGTTGAGTTTCCCTCGTCCTTCAGCGCGGCCTCGCCCGGTGCGGTGGAGGCGCGTCCGGCGCCCCATCCCCCGTCCAGTCTCGAGTCCCTGGCGGATCAGTTGGTCCTGCAGCGCTACGCCCCGCCGGCGGTGTTGGTCAATGACAAGGGCGACATCTTCTACATCAGCGGCCGGACCGGCAAATACCTGGAACCCCCCGCCGGCAGGGCCAACTGGAACCTCTTTGCCATGGCCCGCGAAGGCTTGCGCTACGAACTGGCTGGCGCCTTTCAGAAAGCGCTCCGACAACAACAAAGCGTCACGCTCCACGGACTCAAAGTGGGGACCATCGGCGGGGAGCAGTGCGTCGAGGTGACCCTCCAGCGACTCGAAGAAGCCGGGCCGCTGCAAGGCCTGGTCATGATCGTGTTCACCGATATGGCCCCGCCCCTCGCCGCCAAAGCCGCAGTCCGGGCATCCAAGCCTCACGCCGGCATCGCGCGAGTGGCCGAACTGGAGCAGGAACTCCAGCAGGTCCGCGCCGAGGCGCGGACCACCCACGAAGAAATGCAGACCTCGCAGGAGGAACTGCGGTCCGCCAATGAGGAGCTGCAATCCACGAATGAAGAACTGCAGTCCACCAACGAGGAACTCACCACCTCGAAGGAGGAAATGCAGTCGCTGAACGAGGAACTCCAGACACTCAACACCGAGTTACAGGCCAAGGTGGACGAGCTGTCGCGGGCCAGCAATGACATGAAGAACCTGCTCGACAGCACCGATATCGCGACCCTGTTCCTCGACAAGGAGCTCCACGTCCGGCGGTTCACCAGCCAGGCGACGAGCCTTTTCAAGCTCATCCCGGGCGACGTGGGCCGGCCTATCACCGACTTGGTCTCGAACCTCAATTACCCGACGCTGGGGGACGACGTGCGCGAAGTGCTGCGAACGCTGGCCTCGACGGAAAAGCCGGTGGCCGCGCGCGACGGGCGCTGGTTTACCATGCGCATCATGCCCTACCGCACGTTGGACGACCGGATTGACGGCGTGGTCATCACCTTCGGGGACATCACCGCGGCCAAGACGCTGGAGACCAAGTTGCGGACGAAACAGGCCGGTTTGGAGAAACGGGTCGGGGATCAAGCCACGCAATTGGCTCGGCGGAATCGAGGAAGCGAGGCCTGATCACACGGAACCCACGGAAAGGTGCGCCCCATGCTCAAGAAACCGGACCCCTCACCCGATGCCGCCGAACAGCGCCGGCGCGCCGAAGAACGCCTGCGAGAGCAGCGCCCGGAAACGGGCGCAAACCAGACCGGCGCCGACACGCAGCGCCTGGTCCACGAACTGCAGGTCCACCAGATCGAGTTGGAGATGCAGAACGAGGAACTCCAGCACGCCAGGGACACCGTGGAGGCGGCTTTGGAAAGATACAGCGACCTCTACGATTTCGCGCCGGTGGGCTACTTGAGCCTCGACCGTGAGGGGGCGATCCACGAGGCGAACCTCACCGCGGCCAGCCTGCTGGGGATCGAACGATCGCGCTTGGTCAAGCGGAGCCTGGGGCTTTCCGTTGCCGCAGCCGACCAGCCCGTGTTTGCCGCCTTCCTCAGGAAGGTCTTTGAGAGCAAGGTCAGGCAGTTCTGCGAGGTCACGCTCCCCAAGGAAGGCAAGCCGCCGGTCGAGGTGCGGATCGAAGCGGCGGTTGCGGCATCGGGGCGGGAGTGCCGCGCGGTGGTGACGGATATCACCGAGCGCAAGCAGGCGGAGGTGGATCGTCTCATTCTGAGCAAGCTCGAGTCGACGGGGATTCTGGCGGGCGGCATCGCCCATGATTTCAACAACCTGCTCACGGTGATCCTGCTCGACCTTGAGCTGTCCCAGGCGCTCGCCCCTCCCGGCGAGGAGTTGGCGCGCCGTTTGGAGGAGGCGAAGAAGGCCGCCTTGTTGGCCCGTGGTCTCACCCATCAGCTCATCACCTTTGCCCAGGGAGGCGCGCCGGTGCGAAAGGCGATCTCCCTTTCCGGAATGATCCAGGAATCCGTCCGGCCGGCCTTGAGCGGTTCCCGGGTGCGTGCCGAATTCTCCCTGGCTGAGGATCTCTGGCCAGCGGAGGTGGACGCCGGGCAGATCGGACAGGTCCTCCGGAACGTCGTCATGAATGCGCGGGAATCGATGCCGGAAGGAGGAGTGGTGTCCGTCCGGGCGGAGAATGTGGTGCTGGGCTCACAGGAGGGTCCTTCGCTGCCGCCGGGGGAATACGTTCGGGTGAGCATCGCGGACCAGGGCGGCGGCATTTCGAAGGAGCTGCTGCCGAAAATCTTCGATCCCTATTATTCGACAAAGCAGCGGGGGGATCAAAAGGGCATGGGCCTGGGGCTGACGATCTGCCATGCCGTCATCCAGAAACACGGGGGCGCGATTGTCGTGGAGTCCGCGGTGGGCGCGGGGACCACCTTCCACCTCTACCTGCCCGCGGCTCAGACATTGCCCGGCGAGGAGAAGACACCGGCGCCGGAGGGCTGTCCGCGGCGCGGAAGAATCCTGGTGATGGATGACGAGGAAGGCGTGAGAGACGTCGTCGGGACGACGCTCCGTCGGCTGGGCCATCACGTGGAACTGGTGGCGGATGGGCTGAGGGCCGTCGAGGCTTACCAAAGCGCGAAGGGCCAG
Source organism: Verrucomicrobiota bacterium (assembly GCA_016935555.1). Taxonomy (GTDB): domain Bacteria; phylum Verrucomicrobiota; class Verrucomicrobiia; order Limisphaerales; family JAFGQR01; genus JAFGQR01. The sequence goes on along the minus strand of JAFGQR010000019.1, from coordinate 22,747 downwards.
GCGCGCCCCTTTGACGCGGTCATCCTGGATCTGACGGTTCGCGCCGGGATTGGCGGTCAGGAGACGATCCAGGCGCTGCTCAAGATTGATCCGGCCGTGAAGGCCATCGTCATGAGCGGTTACGCCAACGCTCCCGTGGTCATGGAACCCGAACGCTGCGGGTTCAAGGGCGCCTTGGTGAAACCCTTCGACATCGGAAAACTGCGGGACATGGTTTCCCGGGTTATGGCATGCTAACCCAGCCGCCGCGCCCTCCCATGAATCGACCGCCAAACACTTCAGTCACTGCCGCCGAATTGCGCCGCCGTGCCGAAGCCCGGCTGCGACAGCGGCCGGGGAACCAGAAGGCAGAGGGCAGAAGGCAGAGGGCAGAGGCCGACCCCCAGCGGCTGCTCCACGAGTTGCAGGTCCACCAAGTCGAGCTGGAAATGCAGAACGCGGAACTGCAGGAAGCCCGGAACCGGCTGGAGACGCTGCTGGAGAAATACACCGACCTCTACGACTTCGCCCCGGTCGGCTATTTCTCCCTGGATGAACAGGGCCGGATCCTGGAGGTGAACCTGACGGCAGCCGCCTTGCTCGGCGTGGAACGGTCCCAGTTGATCCACCGCCGCCTGCCGCGCTTTGTGAGTCCGGCCAGCCAGCCGATCTTTCTGGCCTTCCTCGAGCACGTCTTCGCCGGGTCCGGACACCAGGTTTGCGAGGCGAGGCTGCTGAAAGGGGACGGCGCGGCGTTCTGGGCCAACCTGCACGGCACCTCCGCCCTCGCCGTCAGCGGCCCGCACCACTGGTGTCGGGTGGCGGTATCGGACATCACAACTCTGCGGGAGGCGGAGGAGGCGCAGCGCCGCATGGAGGCTCTGGCCATGAAGAACCGGGAGCTGCGGCAGGAGATCGTGCGGCGCCAGGCCGTCGAGGCGGCCCTCAAGAAAAGCGAGCGCCACCAGATCCAGTTGTTGGCGCAGTCGCGTCACATGCAGGATCAGTTGCGGCAACTGTCGCGTCAAATGTTGCAAGCGCAGGAGGAAGAGCGCAAGCGGATCAGCCGCGAGCTGCACGATGAAATCGCCCAAACCCTGGTGGGCATCAATGTCCACTTGGAAAACCTGGCCCGCAGACCGACGGTCAATCGCCAGGGGCTCAAGCGCGGCATCGCCCGCACGCAACGGCTGGTGGAAAAGTCGGTCGACATCGTGCACCGGTTTGCCCGCGAGCTGCGCCCGACACTGCTGGACGACCTGGGGCTGATTGCCAGCCTGCATTCCTTCATGAAGGACTTCACCAAGCGGACGGGCATCCGCGTGCACTTCACGACGTTTGCCGGCGTGGAGCAGTTGAACAGCGCCAAACGCACCGTGCTCTACCGCGTTGTCCAGTCCGCCCTGGCCAATGTCGCCCGCCACGCCCGGGCCAGTCGCGTGGACGTGAGTCTCCGGAAACTCCCCAGGGCGGTCCGCCTGGAGATTCAAGACAACGGCAAATCGTTCGAAGTGCAGCGGGTGTTGCACGCCACACACAACAAACACCTGGGCTTGCTCGGCATGCGGGAGCGGGTGGAGATGGTGGGAGGCAGCTTCGTCGTCGAGTCCACGCCAGACCAAGGCACCATCATCCGCGCGCACATTCCTTCCGGCAACGGCGGCAGGGATTAAAGGCGGCCGGACGGGGCCGCAGGGATGGGGGAAACACCCCATGGCGCGCCTGGGATTGGCACGGGTAGGGTTCCCTCGTGTATCGATTCGCCCAGAATGGAGAACCAGGATGATCACGATGAAGACGGTGACCGAGGGGCTGTGGAGTAAACGGCGCCCTGAATCCAGACGGGGATCGCTGAAGCTGTCCAGGTAACGAGGCACGGTGCGCCCATCGATCAGACCGCCAAGCTTGAGCCGTGGTTCCCCTTGGATCCGTGGAGATCCCCAACCATTCTTCGCAGGCCATGCAGGCCCAAGCAGCTTTTTGCGAATAGGGCTTGCTATTGGGCGGCGATGGTCGATGATCGAGGGGTCTGAGATATAGCTTGTCGCCTTCCAGCACATGGTAAATCTTCAAGTGAACTTTGTTCAGTGATGATTTGAAACCCGAAAGCCGGGAACAGTATGGAGAGAACAGGGTAGAACTAAAGACACTGACACATCACATGAACACAAAATTATTCGTTGGGAACCTTTCGTTCAACACCACCGAAAACGATCTGCAAGACGCCTTCGCGGCCCACGGCACGGTGACCGAGGCCAACCTGATGGTGGACCGCAACACCGGACGACCGCGCGGCTTCGGATTCGTCACCATGGGTTCGTCCGAAGAAGCGCAGAAAGCCGTTGAGGCGCTGAACGGCACGACGCTCGGGGACCGCACCATCACGGTGAACGAGGCGCGTCCGAAAGAAGAGCGCAGCGGGGGCGGCTTCCGCGGCGGACGCGACCGTCGATCGACGGGCAGCTATGGCCGGCGTTATTAGAGTCGGGGTTTTACCGAACAGGCGCGGGGCCGGCGGTCCCGCGCCTTGTTGCACAAGCCAGGGAATCAAGTGTGGCGTGCTTTCCTGTCGGCCAATACGGTCTCGCGGTCGGGCGCGAACGGCCGCGTGCACCACACGTTCACATGGGGCCGGACTCCGGCTCCGGGTCCTTCTTTCGAATCACACGACACGTTTGACGTCTATGAGAAATGAATTCACAAGAATCGGCTGATCAGACGGCGCAGCGAACCGGAGCCGGCGGCTCTTGTTGAAAGGCGGGGCGGCGAGTGTCTTGAGCGTCTGTTCCTGAAGCTCGTGTGGCGGATGCACCCAGGCGTAACAGGAGGTGCCAAACGGGTGATGCGGAGTGCCATCGGCTGAGCCGTTGCCGCTGCGTTTTCCCTTTTGCCGGGCGGCGCAACCTGCTACAACGCCGCGCATGAGTGCCGGCACAACGATCGGATTTCTGGGGGCGGGCAGGATGGCGACGGCGTTGGCGAAGGGGTTTGTCAAAGGGGGCCTCGTCCAGGCCGCAGGATTGATCGCCAGCGACTGCGCAGCGTCGGCGCGCGAGGCGTTTCGCCGGGAACTGGGAGCCGCCGTCACGGAACACAACGCGGAGGTGGCGGCGTTTGCCAGGGTGCTGCTCCTGGCCGTCAAACCCGCCCAGGCGTCCGAGGTGCTGGCCGAAATCCGGCCCCGGCTGACCCCGGACCACTTGCTGATCTCCATTGTCGCAGGCGTGCCGATTGCCGCCTTGGAGGAGGCGGCGGGCGGCGCCGCCCGCGTCGTGCGCGTCATGCCCAACACGCCGGCTCTTGTGGGCGCCGCCGCCTGCGCCTACGCGCTGGGGACGGCGGCAACGCCCGAGGACGCGCAGCGGGTGCAGGCGCTTCTCTCCGGAGTGGGCCTCGCCTGGAAGGTCCAGGAGACGCTGCTGGACGCCGTCACGGGCCTCAGCGGCAGCGGCCCCGCTTATGCATTCCTGATCATCGAGGCGCTCAGCGATGGCGGCGTCGCCGCAGGATTGCCGCGGGACATGGCGACGCGGCTGGCGGCCCAAACGCTGCTCGGAAGCGCCCGCATGGTGCTCGAAACCGGCGCACACCCCGGCGCGCTCAAGGACATGGTCGCCAGCCCGGGCGGCACCACCATCGACGGCCTCCACGAACTCGAACGCGCCGGCGTGCGCGGCGCCCTCATGAATGCCGTCCGCGCCGCCACCGCAAAAGCCGCGGCGATGCGACGGCACTGAGCCGGCCCCGCCGCCGCCATGCCCCCCGCCCATGAACTTCCCGCCGCCCACGTCCAATACGGCGATTGGCAACACCCCCTCATGGTCTGCGCCGTGTTCGCCGTCGTCCAATCCCTCGAAAGCGTCGTCATCTCCCCGAAAATCATGGGCGACAAAGTCGGTCTCCACCCTGTGACGATCATCATCGCCGTCATGGTCGGCACCACCCTCCTGGGCGGCATCCTCGCCGGCATCCTGGCGATTCCCCTCACCGCCGCCCTGCGCGTCACCGAACCGAGTCGTCCACAGGCAGCCCCAGTTTCTCGTAAAGATTGCGGCGGCCGGCCTTGTCGCCATCCAGAATGCGCCGCGCATAGCGCGCCACGGCCTCGGCCTGCGCACGCGGCACGACAATCACCCCGTCGCCGTCGGCAACGATCACGTCCCCGGGAACGACCGTGACCCCGCCGCAGACGACCGGCCGGTTGACGGACTCGATTTCGTTGCGCCCCGGCCGAATGCCGCGTCCCGGCTTGCGGAAGTAGAGCGGGATTTTCTGGGCGATGATTTCATCGGTGTCGCGGGCGGTGCCGCTGGTGACCACGCCGACACAGCCCTTGAGTTTCCAGCTCAGGATGTTGTTCGAGCCGATGGAACCGACGTCCGTCTCGGGCGCCTCTTCGATGACCAAGGCGCTGCCCGGTCGGAGCAGCGCCGCGAACGGCTCGCTGGATTTCTCCCGATACCAGCGGCCAACCCAACGGTCGTAATCGTCCGTGCCCAGCTTGCCAGCCGGCGGGTGCTGGGTGGGCACATAGCGGGCCGTGACGGCGATGCCGACGAACCGATGCGCAAAATGCGCGGTGTCGCGCCACAACGGACGGATCTCGGCGTTCATCAGGCAGATGTCCTGCAGCCCCACCGCATCCATCCCGTCGCAGACGTCGGCGACGCGCAGGCCGGCGAACCCGGCCAGCACGCGCTGGTCGTCTTCCGCGGCGTAGACCGGGGTGGGGATGAAACTTTTTCCAGCGCGCCATTCGGCGGCAGGGTCGGCGACCGGTTCGGCGCCAGAAACACAAAGCGCCGACCGCAGCAGGATGAACAGGCCCGCCCACAACACCGCGCGCGCTTGCGGCATTGGCCGGGATAGGGCTGCGCCGCGACGGAGGTTGCGCACATGCACGATGAATGGATTCATAACAAAAGCGAGGGGTTCAGGCGCATGCGCCATTCTGCAAAGAGGCGCTTGGGCGCATCAAGGATTTTTGGCGGTTTATGGGAAGCCGCGATCTCGCCTGGCCGGCGGCACGTCTCGCGCTCTTGAACCCGGCAGGGCGAGACTCCGTCGAGCCCTGACGTTCTCCCCTGAGATGCGCGGTTGCCACGGCACGGCGCTCAGGCGGCCGAGGATGGACGATGCCGAGGCAAAGAAGCATGGGCTCGACGGAGTCTCGCCCTGCCCTCCGCGTGCCGAAGCGCGGATCATGGGAAGTTTCCACGGGCCGCGCAGGTGCCTGACCCAGGAACCGCGAATGCACCGGAGCACGGCGGCGGGACGGACTGGGTCGGGCTGGCGGCGGCGCTCCGGCACGGCGTCACTTACAGGGTCTCGGCCTGCAGTTCGTAGTTGAGGACGGCCAGGCAATAGACGGCGGCAGTCTCACTGCGAAGCACCACGGGACCCAAGCTGATCGGCAACGCGCCCCCGGCCCTGATGGCGTCGAGTTCGGACGGCGTGAAATCCCCTTCGGGCCCGACCCACACGGCCACCGATTGCGGCAGGCGCCCGTGGTCGGCCTGAAATTTTCGAAACCACTCGCGAGGGTGTCGGCGGCCGGCCTGCAACGAGGCGACGAGGGACAGATCGAAGGTGTCGTGCCGGGCCAAGAGAGCCTGCGGAGTGAGCGGCGTCTCGATGTCCGGGAGCCACGCCCAACCGCACTGCTTGATGGATTCGACGGCAACCGCCCGCCATTTATCGAGCTTGTGTTCAAGCCGCTCGCGTTCCACATGAACCACGACGCGCTCGGCCCACAGCGGTACAATCCGGCGCACGCCCAGTTCCGTGGCCCTCTGGACAATGGCCTCGAAGCCCTTGCCCTTCGGAATGGCCTGGACAAGTGTGATTGGGCAGCGCGAGGGTGGAATGACATTCTTTTGCCGGACCGCAAGCCGGATGATGTCGCGTTTCATTTCCCGCACCTCGCAGAGGTATTCGTGGCCCGCGCCGTCGAGGACCGCGACCTGCTCGGACGGCCGCAGGCGCACCACGTGCAGCCCGTGATGCGCCTCGGCACCCGTCAGAACAAGGGTGCGATCAGCGCATCGGTCAGGGGGAAGATAGAAACGATGCATGCGCGCAGGGGACGCGAACGCCGGCGGGGCGGGACGCCGGCGGGATGGGGTGTCGCGTGGATGCCTTCGGGGGCCCGTTCATCGGAACAGGTTCTTCGCTTTTTCGAAAAACTTCCGGCTTTTGGGGTTGACGTTGTCGTCGCAGAGGGCGGCGAACTCCTCGAGTTTCTGGCGCTGGCTGGCATTGAGCCGGGTGGGCACCTCGACCACGACGCGCACATGCAAATCGCCCCATCCATAGCCTTGAACGTTCTTCACCCCCTTGCCTTTGAGACGGAGGATGGTGCCGCTCTGGGTGCCGGCGGCAATGGCGACCTGGGCCTTGCCGCTGAGGGTGGGCACCTCGATGTCCGCCCCGAGCGCAGCCTGGACGAAACTGATGGGCACCTCGCAGAACAGGTCGTCCCCCTCCCTCTGAAACAGCTCGTGCCCCTGAACATGCAACACCACATACAAATCACCCGGCGACCCTCCCCGAAACCCGGCTGCGCCGTTGCCGGCCGACCGCAGCCGCGCCCCCGTGTCCACGCCGGCCGGGATTTTGAGGGTGATCGTGGAGGCGCGCTCCACCCGGCCGGTGCCCCGGCATTGGCGGCAGGGATTTTCAATGATCCGCCCGGTCCCCTGGCAGCGCGAACACGTCTGCTGAATGTGAAAGAACCCCCGCGCGATCACCACGTGGCCGCGTCCGCCGCACACGGGACACTGGCGGGTCCGGGATCCGGATTCGCTGCCGGTGCCGCGGCAGCGCTCGCAGGTTTGCATGCGGGGGATGGTGACTTCCTTCTCGCAGCCCTGGGCGGCCTCGAGAAAGGAGATCTCAAGGTCGTAGCGCAGATCGTCGCCCCGCTGCGGACCGCTCGGATCGGACGGTCCGGCGCCGAAGAACTCCTCGAAGATGCTGCCTGCGCCCCGCGCGCCAAAGACCTCCCGGAAGATCTCGATCGGATCGTGGAAATCGGCCCCGAAGCCGCCGCGCCCGGCGCGCATGCGGGGATCGAAGGCGGCATGGCCGTATTGGTCGTAGGCGGCGCGCCGCTGCGGATCCGCCAGCGCCTCGTAGGCTTCGCCCAGTTCCTTGAACTTCTCCTCGGCGGCCTTGTCGCCCGGGTTTTTGTCCGGATGATGTTTCACGGCCAGCCTGCGGTAGGCCTTTTTGATGTCCTCCTCGCTGGCGCTTCTGTCCACGCCGAGGACTTCGTAGTAATCGCGTTTGGCCATGATGCTGCCGCCTCTCCTCAATCGGTGGACTTGGGCTGGGCGGCCTCGGACACGGGCTGAACATCAGGAGCTTTCGCCACCACGACCTTGGCGGGGCGCAACAGGCGGTCCCGAAGCTTGTAGCCCTTGCGCAACTGGCGCGTCACCTGGCCTTCAGGCACGTCCGGCGTCGGCTCTTGCGAGACGGCCTCGTGCCAGTTCGGATCAAACACCTGCCCGACCGCCTCAATCTCCTCAAGCCCCGACTCGCGCAGCGCGGTTCGCAACTGCTGGTAAATCATGGTGACGCCGTCGTGAAAGGCCGCCAAGGAGTCCGGCGTCGCACTCTGCGCCGCCGCCAGCGCCATGTCAAAGTGATCCAACACCGGAATCAGCCTCTCCAACACCGGCGCGCACGCATACTTGCTCGATTCCTGCCGCTCCCGAACCGCCCGCTTCTTGTAGTTCTCAAAATCCGCCGCCGTCCGAAGCAGACGGTCCCAGTGCTCGCGCGCCTTGGCCGCCTCGGCTTCCAGGCGCACCATGGCTTCCGGAGACAAGGCCTTCGGCGCGGCGGGACCGGCAGTGGAGGAGGGCGCGTCGGCTAAGGGGGGAGTTGCCGGCGGCGGCGTTGGCGCCGCGGCGTCGCCGGTCGTGCCCGGGGCCGGGGCCGGCTCTTTCGGGTTGTTCGTGTCGTTGTCCATCGTTCAGTCCGGTCCAAAGCATGGAGCATAGCCGAATTTCCGGCAATGGCAATACCGGTTGGCGACAAAGATGTACGTAAAGCGGCGTTGCTTGGGATTGCTGGCGGCGACGACGCCCGGGGTACGCGCGGCGAGCTATCCGTTTGCCGACGATTTTGAAGGCGGCCTGGGCGGCTGGACGACGAACAGCGGCTGGGGATTGACCACCCAGCGCGCCCACTCGCCACCACGCAGCGTGACCGACAGCCCGGGCAGCTACTATGCCAACCACACCGACGCCACCCTGACGCTGGCGGGCGCGACCGATCTGAGCACCGCCTCACGGCCCGCTCCAGGGCACCAACTGGACCAGCTCGCCCGAACCGGGACAACCCACGAGCTTCTATCGGTTGCGCCTGCAGTAGCCGCCCCGGCACGCGACGTCTCGCACCGGCTCGGTGCGGCCGCCGGCGCCGGTGTGGATTCAACGCGATCGCGCCAGCTCTTCACGCAGCTGCGCACGCAGCCACTCGGGACGGTTCGTGGTGATCGACACCGCGCCGAGCCTGGCAAAACGGGCGGCGACCTTGGGATCGTCCACGGTCCAGACGTGCAGCGGGAACCCGGCGGCGGCCAGGGAGCGCGCGAAGGGCGTATCGATGACGTCATGCGCCTGGCTGTCGAGCCCGTCGGCGCCAATGCGGCGCAAGGTGCGCAGCACCTCGTCCAGGGTTGGCTTCCAGGGGCCGTTCTTGGGGGCCTGCTTGTAACTGGTGAGCCAGTAGGCCCTCAGCGCGGGAAGCTGCTGCTTCACCGCGGCAATCACCTCCGCATCAAACGCAATCACCACCGTCTGCCCGGAGGCCAACCCCGCCTCCGCCAGCACCCGCTTGAGCGCGGGAACAATCTCCGGGCCGCACTTGATTTCGATGAAGATCTGTTTGCCCTGTGGCACCACCGCCAGCACCTCCTCCAGCGTGGGTATCCGTTCCCCGGCCCAGGACGCTCCCTTCCAGGCGCCCACATCCAGCCGCCGCAACTCCGCCAGGGTGGACCTGGCCACGGCGAGGTTGGTCCCCGCGGTTCGCTTGGTGGCCGCATCGTGCAGACAGGCGATCCGCCCGTCGGCCGTCAGGTGGAAATCGCCTTCGATCGCATCGGCTCCCTGCTGCCAGGCAAGGCGGAAGGCGGCCAGGGTGTTTTCGGGCGCGTCGTGGGAGGCGCCCCGGTGGGCCACAATCATGGGCTCGGCGCCAATCATCGTCTCGGTCACCCAAGGAAGCATCGCGTAAACCAGCCAACACAGTCTCATCCCCGGCACCCTAACCGGACCACGCCCCCCCGGCAAGCCCATCGCGCACCGGCCAATCCCGTTGGACGGAAGCCGGCAACCACGCCAGAGCGCAACCCGGGCCGCAGACTGCGGCTGCGGCTCAACGACGCGAGTTTCCGGTTGAAACGCAGGCGCCAAAGACGGACACTCGACCCGCCTGGCACCGGACAGGATATGGATGCGATATGAGCAACGGCAGACCCATCGAGATCTTCCTTGTCGAGGATAATCCGGGCGACGCGCGCCTGACGGTCGAAGCGTTGCGGGAGGCCAAGGTGCACAACCACCTGAATTGGGTCACCGATGGCGCCGAGGCGATCCACTTCCTGCGCCGCCTGGGCAAACATGCCCACGCCCCGCGGCCGGACCTGATCCTGCTGGATCTGAACCTGCCGCGCAAAGACGGCCGGGAAGTGCTGGCCGAGATCAAGGCCGACGACCAGTTGCGCCGCATCCCGGTGGTGGTGCTGACAACCTCCCAGGACGAGGAGGATATTGTCAAAGCCTACCATTTGAACGCCAACTGCTACATCACCAAGCCGGTGGACCTGGAGAAGTTCCTCGAGGTGGTCCGCACCATCAAGGATTTCTGGCTCTCGATCGTCAAACTGCCCTCGGAATAAATCAAGGCGGCGCAATATGCAACCCAGGGCGCCAACCCCGAGCACGCCCGATGCCTCATCGGCCCCACAGCCCCATCCCCGCCTGCGGCCGTGGCTGCCGGCCGGATTGGCGCTGCTCGCCGGAAGCGCGCTTTCAGCCGTGTTGTTCGCCCTGGTGGCCGGCAGCGAACAACAACGCATCGAGTCCGATTTCCTGCGCTGGGCCTCCTACCACCGCAACGCGCTGCAGCGCGCCTTCGACGATCACCTGAACATGCTCCGGTTCCTGGGCTCGCTCTATTACGCCTCGGAACACGTGACCCGCCAGGAGTTCCGCAGCTTTGCCAAGGACAGCGTGGACCGCCTGCCCGCCATCCAGTCGCTCGAATGGCTGCCCAAAGTGCCCGACGCCGAGCGCGCCGCCCACGAAGCCCAAACCCGCGCCGAGGGCTTCGCCGCCTACCAAATCCTGCAGCGCGACCCCCAGGGCGGCTTCCAGCGGGCGCCGCCCGCGCCCGCCTATTTCCCCGTCCTTTACGCGCTGCCCAACGCGGCCGCGTCCAGGCACCTGGGCTGGAACCTCGCCTCGGTTCCCGCGTTCGCCCGTGCGATGGCGGATGCGGTGGCCACCGGGCAGCCGGTCATCGCGCGCCTGCAATGGACAAACCCCCGCACGCAGCGCTCGCCCGACTGGCGAGCCTTTTTGCCGGTGTGCTCGAAAGGCGCCGCCCACGCCACAGCCCCCGAGCGGGAGCGGAATCTGGCCGGGTTCCTGTGCGCCGAACTGCGGATGAAAGTGCTGGCTGAACTCTCGTTGTCCGGCGCCTCCCTGGCCGGCCTGGAGAACGTGGCCACCCACGTGGCGGTCCGCCTGAACGATCCTCAGGGCGCCTCCCCGTCCGTATACCAGTCGGCGAACTGGCCCGGCCAATCCGTATCCCCCCGGGCCTTGTCCCACCTCTTCCACCTGTCCGTGGGCGGACGCCACTGGCAACTGCAGTGTGCACCGACGCCGCGCTACCGGACCGCGGCTCGCACCTGGCAGCCGTGGGCCGTGCTGGGCACGGGCTTGTGCCTGAGCGTGCTGCTGGCGGCCTACCTGTATGGAGCCGCCGGACGCGAGATGACCGTCAACCTCCTGGTGCGCGAACGGACCGCCGAACTGTCGCGCGCCAACCAGGAGTTGAAGGCCGAAATCGCCCAGCGGCTCGAAGCCGAAATGCGCCTCGACCAGGAACGCCACCTGATGGAAGCCCTCATGGAAACCACCCCGGACCACATCTATTTCAAGGACCGGGAAAGCCGGTTCCTGCGCATCAGCCGCGCCCAGGCCGAACGCTTCAAACTGCCTTCCCCGTCCGCCGCCGTGGGCAAGACCGATTTCGACTTTTTCACGGCCGAACACGCGCAGGCGGCCTACAAGGACGAGCAACAGATCATGGCGACGGGCCACCCCATGGTCGCGCGGGAGGAGAAGGAGACCTGGCCGGACGGTTCGGTGAGCTGGGTGTCCACCACCAAGCAATGCTTGCGCAATCCGCACGGCGAACCCGTCGGCACGTTCGGCATCTCCCGGGACATCACCGCCCACAAACTGGCCGAGGAGGCGCTGGCCCGGAAAACCGAGGAGCTGCTCCGTTCCAACGAGGAACTGGAACAGTTCGCCTACGTCGCCTCGCACGATCTCCAGGAACCGCTGCGCATGATCGCCAGCTACACCCAATTGCTGGCGCGACGCTACCGCGGCCGGCTCGACCAGGACGCCGACGAGTTCATCGGCTACGCCGTCGACGGCGCCGCCCGCATGCAGACCCTCATCAATGACCTGCTGGCCTATTCGCGCGTCGACCGCCGCGGCAAGCCCTTTGCCCCCACCGACGCCGCCCTGGCCCTGGAACGCGCCCTGGAAAACCTCAAGGTGCCCCTCGAAGACACCCGGGCCTCCATCCATCACGGCCCCCTGCCCACCGTGCTTGCGGACGACGTGCAGCTCACCCAGTTGTTTCAAAACCTGGTCAGCAACGCCATCAAGTTCCGCCATGAACGGCCCCCCGAAGTCCACATCGGCGCAACGCTCCAGCCGCCCCCAGCCGGCTCCCAGCCCGAAACCCGGGAGTGGATGTTCACGGTCCGCGACAACGGAATCGGCATCGAACCCGAGTATTTCCAGCGCATCTTCGTCATCTTCCAGCGGCTCCACACCCGCGACCAATACCCCGGCACCGGCATCGGCCTGGCCGTCTGCAAGAAAATCGTCGAACGCCACGGGGGGCGCATCTGGGTGGAGTCGCAGCCCGGCAAGGGTTCCACCTTTTTCTTCACCCTCCCCGAACTGAAGCCAGCCGCATGAACGCGCGTGGGGTCACCATTTTGTTGGTCGAGGACAACCCGGGCGACGCGCGTCTCACCATCGAGGCGTTCAAGGAGGCCAAGGTCCGCAACCGGCTCGTGCATGTGAAGGACGGCGCGGAGGCGCTGGCGTTCCTCTACCGGGAGGAGCCCTACACCCACGCCCCCCGCCCCGACCTGATTCTGCTGGACCTGAACATGCCGCGCAAAGACGGCCGGGAGGTGCTGCAGCACATCAAAGCCGATCCCCGCCTCCGCCGGATCCCGGTGGTGGTCCTGACCACCTCGCAGGCGGAGCAGGACGTCCAGCGGGCCTACAACCTCAACGCCAATTGCTACATCACCAAACCCGTGGACCTCGACCAGTTCCTGAACGTCATCCGCTGCATCGAGGAGTTCTGGCTCACCATCGTCAAACTGCCCACCGAATAGATGCCCGCCCCATCCCCCACCCCCCACGCCCCCGGCGAGCCGCCCCCGCCCCTCGCCCCCCGGCCGTGGTGGCGCCAACTCGTCGCGCCCCTGCGCGTCCGACTGCTGCTCCTGGTCCTCCTGGCCTGGGTCCCCATGGTCGGACTCGTGGTGGCCTCCAGCCTTTCCGCGCGCGCCAAGGCCATGGCCAGCGCGCGGCAAGACCTGCTGCGCCTGGTCCACACGCTGGCGCTCCGTCAAAACGAATACATCGACGCCACCCGCGACATGCTCCGCAAGCTTTCCCGGCCGGCGCTGATCGCGCCCGGGGAGGCCGAGCGGCAGCAGGAGATCCTGCAGGACCTGCTGAACTACCAGCGGATCTACGCCGACATCGGCGTGCTGGATCCCACCGGACGCATCCTGCTCAGCGGACGCGCGGAACCGCTGGAACTCAGCCTGAGCAGACAGCCGTTCTTCCGGACCATGATCGCCAACGAGGCGCATTGGAAGTTCGCCGACAACGATTACCAGGTCGACCGGCGGACCGGCAGAGCGCTCCTGTTCATGGCCAACCCCCTCACCCTCCACAACCGCCAGTTGAAGGCCGTCGTCTACGCCGCCCTCAAACTGGACTGGATCTACCAGTTCGCACCCCAGGCCAGCTTGCTCGACGGCGTCATCCTCACCGTCATCGACCGCCAGGGCAATTTCCTCCTGCGCTACCCGGACCCGGAACGGCGCTGGCTCAGGGAATCCCTCGCCCAAAACCCCGAGCTGGCCCGGCTGCTTAAACAGGCCCGCGAAGGCTCCGGACCCGCCCTCGGACCCGATCGCGTCACCTACCTCCACAGCTTCACCCCCCTGAGCAGCACCGGCGGTTTCGCCGACGCCTGGGCAGTCGCCTCCGTGCCCGCCTCCGAAGTGCACGCCGAAGCCCGCCTGACCCTCCTCAAGAACCTGACCTTCCTGGGATTGATCGGAATCCTCACGCTCAGCGTGGCCTGGTTCGGCGGCGACGTCTTCGTCCTCGAACCCGTGCGAACCCTGGCCCGGGCCACCCACACCATTCGCGAGGGCAATTTCGAGGTCCACACCCACCTCCGCCACGCGCCGGGGGAACTGACAGCCCTCGCCCAGGACTTCGAGGCGATGGCCCAATCCCTCGCCCAGCGGACCGCCGAACGCGAGCGCACCCGGGCCGCCCTGCAACAGTCCCACGAACGACTCGAACAACGCGTCGCGGAGCGCACCCGGGATCTCCAACGTTCCAACGAGGAACTTGAGCAGTTCGCCTACGTCGCCTCCCACGACCTCCAGGAACCCCTCCGCATGGTCATCAGCTACATGCAGCTCCTCAAACAACGCTACGGCCAACAACTCGACACCAACGCCCACGAATTCATCGGCTTCGCCGCCGACGGCGCCCAGCGCATGCAGCAGCTGATCAACGACCTGCTCGCTTACTCCCGCGTCGGCACCCGCCAGCGGCCCCTCGAACCCACCCCCACCGAAGAGGTGCTGCAACGCGTCCTCACCAACCTCAAGGTCGCCCTCGAGGAATCCCGCGCCACCGTCACCCATGATCCCCTGCCCGTCGTGCTCAGCGACCCCGTCCAGCTCACCCAGATGTTCCAAAACCTCGTCGGCAATGCCATCAAGTTCCATGGCGACCAGCCGCCCGCCGTCCACGTCAGCGCCCGCCCCACCAACCCCCTGCCCCACCCACCCATCCCCTCCCCCACCGCATGGGAATTCTGCATCCAGGACAACGGCATCGGCATCGCCCAGGAAAACTTCGAACGCGTCTTCGTCATCTTCCAACGCCTCCACGGACGCAGCAAATACCCCGGCACCGGCATCGGCCTCGCCATCTGCAAGAAAATCGTCGAGCGCCATGGCGGACGCATCTGGCTGGAGTCCGAACCCGGCCGCGGCACGCGCTTCCACTTCACCCTGCCCGGCCCCGGGGATCCCACGCCCCCCGGGCCTGCCCCCTGAGGCCTCGGGGAAGACCGCACTCCCGGGATCCCCCGCCCCCCTCCACCCCGGGCGCAGGAAATTCTGGAAACCCGAATGGGATCGGCTATGATGGCTCATCCTTCGAACCGGCGAATGCCAGTGGCGGAAGAACGGGTGAAAACGGCTCCACCGAACAGCGGAAAGATCCGGGTCCTGTTGATCGAAGACAGCCCCGGAGACGCGCGGCTGATGCGGGAATTCCTTTCGGATTCCGAGGGGGAGATCTTTGACCTGGGGCATGTGGACAACCTGACCGAAGGACTGGCCTGCCTGGAGCAGGGCCACATCGGGCTGGTGCTGCTGGATCTCTCGCTGCCGGACTGCCACGGCCTGGCCACGTTCACCAAGACCAAGGCCTGCGCCCCCGATGTCCCCATCATCGTCCTGAGCGGCCGGGACGACGAGGCGCTGGCCATCCGCACCGTGCACGAAGGCGCCCAGGATTACCTGGTCAAAGGCCAGGTCGACAGCCGGCTCCTGGTCCGCTCGATCCGCTATGCCATCGAACGCAAGCGCGCCGAGGAGGCCCTGGCCAAGGAACGCGACCTCCTCCACACCCTCTTGAACAACCTCCCCGACCGGATCTACTTCAAGGACCGCAACAGCCGGTTCATGCGCATCAGCCGAGCCGTGGCGGAACAGTTCAAGATCAGCGACCCGCGCGACGCCCTCGGCAAGACCGACCGCGATTTCTTCCTGCCCGAACACGCCCAGGCGGCCCTGGCCGACGAACAAAACATCATCCGCACCGGCGAGCCCATCCTCAACAAGATCGAACGCGAAACGCTTTCGGACGGGCGCATCACGTGGGCGCTGACGTCCAAACTGCCGCTCAAAAACAAACGCGGCCACGTCGTGGGCAGCTTCGGCATCTCGCGCGACATCACCGAAATCAAACAATACGAGGCCGCGCTGGCTGCCGAACGCAATCTGCTGCGGAACCTCATCGACAACCTGCCGGATTCCATCTACGTCAAAGACCGGGAAGGCCGCTACCAAATCGATAACATCGCCCATCGCCGATTGCTCGGCCTCGAACATCAGGACGATGTCCTGGGAAAAACGGCGCGGGACTTCTTCCCCACCGCCGACGCAGACCGCATCGCGCAGGACGACCAGGACGTCATCACCACAGGCCAGCCCGTCCTCAATCGCGAGGAGGCGCTCGTCGACCGCACCGGCGCCCGGCGCTGGCACGCCACCACCAAGGTGCCCCTGCGCAATGCCGACGGCGCCATCACCGGCATTGTCGGCATCAGCCGCGATATCACCCAGCAGAAATTTTCCGAGGAACAGCTGCGCCAAGCCAATGCCGAACTCGCCCAACGCGGCCAGCAGCTCCAGCAAACCCTGGCGGAATTGCAAAAGTCCCACCACGAACTCCGGGCCGCCCAAAGCCACCTGATCGAGGTGGAAAAGATGCAGACCGTCGGCCGCCTGGCCGCAGGCGTCGCCCACGAAGTCAAAAACCCGCTGGGCATCCTCGGCATGGGCGTGGACTATCTCCTCCAAAACCGCGACACGAACGACCCGTCCGTGCCCCTCGTGTTGCACGACATGAAACAGGCAATCTCCCGCGCCGATTCCATCATCATGGGATTGCTCGATTTCTCCGTCCCCCGCGACCTGGAAGCGCAAGCGGCGGATCTGAGCGAGTTGATCGAACACACCCTCGGCATGGTGCGCCACGAAATCGCCGCCGCGCCCGTCCAACTGGTCAAGCAACTCGCCCAGGACCTGCCCCGCTTGTGGCTCGACCGCAACAAGATGATCTCCGTGTTCGTCAACCTCCTCACCAATGCCGTCCACGCCATGGAACAGGGCGGCACCCTCACGATCCGCACCTACCTCAAACAACTGCAACTCCACGAAACCGAACGCAACGACGGCCTCCGCCAAGCCGATCGCTTCCGCGCCGGCGATACCGTCGTCGTCGCCGAAGTCGCCGACACCGGCCCCGGCATTCCCGAGAACAACCTCGGCCGCATTTTCGAGCCGTTTTTCACCACGAAACCCGCCGGCAAAGGCACGGGCCTGGGATTAACCGTAACCAAACGCATCGTGGAAATGCACGGCGCACACATCGAACTCCGCAACCGAACCGAAGGCGGCGTGATCGTCAGCCTCCTCTTCAAAGCCTGAACCGCCCACCCGCCCACACCCCACCGGCCAGCCACCCCCACCCGTGCCAGGCTCCCGCCGCCCCCCGCCGGCCGGACCGTGCCAAATCGCGAATAACCTTGCGGAATATGTTGACTGCCAACATAAACATGGTAAGGACAACCTGCGCGACATGGATAAGAAACGGATATTGATCGTCGATGACGAGGAGAGCTTCACGCGCATGGTGAAACTCAACCTGGAAAAAACCGGCAGCTTCGAAGTGCGCGAGGAAAACAAGGCCACCTACGCCCTGGCAGCCGCCCGGGAATTCAAACCGGACCTGATCCTCCTGGACGTGATCATGCCCACCATGGACGGCGGAGACGTCGCCGCCCATTTCGAAAACGACAGGCACCTCAAAAACATCCCCGTCGTCTTCCTCACCGCCACCGTCTCCCGCAGGGAAGCCGGCCCCGCCGGCTTGAACAGCGGAGGAAGCTTGTTCCTCGCCAAACCCGTTTCCCTGGAGAATCTGATCAAGTGCATCAACGAAAACGTCCGCAAAACGCCCCCCTCACCCGCCTCCGGCGTTCACATCCCCAGCCCCCAAAAGCCGGGCTGACGCCCCCGTTCCCCCCGTTTCAAACGCGTGAAACAACACGAGCGGAGCGCCAGGTTGAAGGTCTGTACAAACAAATGGGCCGGAGGATATCCGGCCCATTGGTGATAAGGTCATTGACGCCTTCACCCAGGCGCTCAGAAGGGTAGTGAGGCCAACTTTCCTAATCGCTGCTCGAACCTCACTACAAGCAAGACCTTTCTGCCAACCCTAAACGAACAGCGAAATCCATCGCACATTCATAGGATAACCGCAAACCGGTTTTTGTTCAAAGATTTTTCTTGCTTTTATGCGAAATGTTTATCCAATAGGCACTTATAATTGCACATTTTTTCGCCCCCAGGCCATTACCACCGGTCCGCCCGGCCCACCCCGCACCACCCCCGGGCAAACCAGCCATTCACCCACCCCGCCCCCGCCCGCATCACACCCCCCCTCAACCGCTGCCACCATGAACGCTTTGATAAACACCTTAGGCTTGCAGCCGACTCAAGCCCCGAACCGTCTGAACCTGCGCCTCGCTAGGCTCTGAGAGGTGAACATTCTTTTCATCGGGGACATCGTGGGGGAACCGGGCCGCCGAGCCGTGGCGCATCTGGTGCCGCAACTGCGCGCCCGCCACGCCGTGTCGGTGGTCATCGCCAACGGCGAAAACGCCGCCGGCGGATCCGGCATCACGCCGCCGGTCGCCCAGGAGATTTATCACGCGGGCGTGGACGTCATCACCACCGGCGACCACCTGTGGGACCAAAAGGAGGTCAGCGCCCTGCTGGACAACGAATCCCGGTTTCTGCGGCCCGCCAACTACCCGCCCGGCACCGCGGGCCAGGGCAGCCGCGTCTTCCGCCTGGAGAACCTGCCTCCGGTCGCCGTCCTCAACCTCCAGGGACGCGTGTTCATGGCCGACCTCGACAACCCGTTTCCCTGCGCGCAGGCCGAGGTGGCCCGCCTCCAAACCGAGACCCCCATCATCGTCGTCGACTTCCACGCCGAGGCCACCTCGGAAAAAATCGCCCTCGCCCGCATGCTGGATGGGCGCGTGAGCGCCGTCGTGGGGACGCATACCCACGTGCAGACTGCCGACGAGCAGATCTTCCCGGGCGGCACGGCGTTCCTGTGCGACGCGGGCTGCACCGGTTCGCAGGAAAGCGTCCTGGGCCGCGAGATCGAGCCCATCATCAAGCGCTTTCTCACCTGCACCCCCCAGCGATTCCCCGTCGCGCGCCGGCGCGTGCAGCTTCAGGGCGTGCTCCTCACGATCGACGACGTGAGCGGCAAAAGCGTCAACATCCGGCGGCTCGTCGAACCTTTGCCCGAACCACCGAACCCGTAGCGTGCCCCGATGCCCCGCCGCACCCAATCCCCCTGGAACTTCGACGGGCTGTTTCCCCCCGAGGCCGGCCGCCAGGTCCTCACCGTCAGCGCGCTGACCAGCCGGATCCGCAGCCTCCTCGAACAACACCTGGGCCAGGTCTGGGTCAGCGGCGAAATCACCAACCGCCGCGCCCAGAGCTCCGGCCACATCTACTTCACCCTCAAGGACGCCTTCGCCCAGCTGAACTGCGTCCTGTTCCGCAACGAACCGGTCCCCCACCGCGACCTGCTCGACGACGGCCGGAACGTCATCCTTCAGGGCGAACTGACCGTCTACGAGCCCCGCGGCCAATACCAGCTCATCGTGCACCGCGCCGAAATGGAAGGCGTCGGCGCCCTGCAGCTGGCCTTCGAGCGGCTCAAACGGAAACTGCAGGCCGAGGGCCTGTTCGATCCCGCCCGCAAACGCCCCCTTCCCCGCTGCCCGCGCCGCATCGGCCTCGTCACCTCCCCCACCGGCGCCGCCCTTCGGGACGTGCTGCACGTCGTCCGCCGCCGCAATCCCGCGCTCGACATCGTTCTCGCCCCCTGCCGCGTCCAGGGCGAGGGCGCCGCCGCCGAAATCGCGGCCGCCCTGGACTTGCTCAACGCGTGGCATGCCGCAGCCGGCCCCACGCCGCCCGCCGCGCTCGACGCCATCCTCCTCACCCGCGGCGGCGGCAGCCTCGAGGACCTCTGGGCTTTCAACGAGGAAACCGTCGCCCGCGCCATCGCCCGCTCCGCCGTGCCCGTCGTCTCGGCCATCGGCCACGAAATCGATTTCACCATCAGCGATTTCGTCGCCGACCTGCGGGCCGCCACCCCCAGCGCCGCCGCCGAACTGCTCACCGAAGGCGTTTTTGCCCGCCGGCAGTTCGTCGCCGAAACCGCCGTCCGCCTCCCCCAGCTGGCCCGCCAGCGCTGGACGCAATTCCGTGACGACACCCTGCGCCTGGGCCGGCGGCTGGCCCGGGTGCACCCCCGCCGCCGCCTCCGGGACCAGGTGCAGCGCGTCGACGAATTGCAGGCCGCCTTGCGGCGCGCCGCCCGCCAGCGCCGTCGCGAACTCCATACCGCCTGGACCCACCTGCGCCAGCGCCTCGCCCGCCTCCGGCCCTCCGCCCCCCTCGCCCAACGCCGCCAGCTCCTTCTCAAACTGCACCACCGCTTCCGCGAACAATGCCGCCACCAGCTCGCCACCCTCCAGCACCGCCACGCCCAGCTCGCCCACCGGCTCCGCCTCCTCTCCCCCGACAACGTCCTCCGCCGCGGCTACTCCATCACCACCGACGCCGCGTCCGGTCGCGTCCTGCGCGACGCCCGCACCGTCCGGCCCGGACAGCCGCTGGACACCCGCCTCCACCACGGCCAGGTGCGCAGCATCGCCACGCAAACACCCGCGCCGCCTTGACCCTCTCCAACGCGCCGCCGCCGGACGCGCGCTCCCGGGCGGCCCTGTCAGCAACGCCCCCCGGGAGCGCGCGTTGCCGTGGGCCCTCGCCGGCATTCGGGCTCGACGAAGCGCGGCGTGGCGCCTAGAGTGGGCGCCAGTATGTCAAACCCAGCGAGCGCCGCGCCGCGGCAGATCAACTTGCGCCGGCCGGACATCATGGAAGCCGTTCAGGCGCAGGTGGAGTCCCATTACCGGAGCGAACTGGTGGATCGGATCCGGGCGCGGGGCCATGTCCTGGGTGCCGGCGGCCTGACGGTGAAACTGGCGAAGGAGTTCGGTTTTTGCTACGGCGTGGAACGTGCCATCGACCTGGCCTACGCGGCCCGGAAAGTCTTTCCCGACCAGACCATCTATATCCTGGGGGAGATCATCCACAACCCGGAAGTCAACGATCAACTGCGCGAAATGGGCGTGCGCTTCCTGACCGGCAAGGAGAAGAATGCCGACATCGCCGAATTGCGCCAGGGGGACGTCGTGATCATCCCCGCGTTCGGCGCCGAGATTGCCATCATGGACGAACTCAGGGCGCGCGGCTGCCAGTTTGTGGACACGACGTGCGGGGACGTGATGAGCGTGTGGAAGCGCGTGCGGCAGTATGCCAACGACGGGGTGACCAGCATCATTCACGGCAAGGCCTGGCACGAGGAAACCAAGGCCACCAGCTCCCGCGCCACCGCCCATGGCCAGGGCCACTACCTCGTCGTGTTCACCCTCGCCGAAACCGATTACGTCTGCCATTACATCCTCCACGGCGGCGATAAGGCGGAATTCCTCCGCAAGTTCAAGGGCGCCTACTCCCCAGGGTTCGATCCCGACGTCCACCTTCAGGCGATCGGCGTTGCCAACCAGACCACCATGCTGCGCGGAGAGACGGAGGAGGTGCAACGGCGGCTGCGCCGGGCCATGGAACAGCGCTACGGCCCCGCCGAACTGCCCCGGCACTTCCGATTCTTCGACACCATCTGCGGCGCCACCCAGGACCGCCAGGACGCCCTCCAGAAACTCCTCGCCGATCCCCTCGACCTGCTCATCGTCATCGGCGGCTACAACTCCTCCAATACCTCGCACCTGGCGGAGATGGGCGAGGCGAAGCTGCCGACCTTCTTCATCAAGAACGCCGCCAAAATGGTCTCCACCAGCCTCATCCGGCACTACAGCCTCCAACGCCACGAGGAAGTCGAAACCCGGAACTGGCTGCCCCCCGACCCCATCATCGTCGGCATCACCGCCGGCGCCTCCTGCCCCAACAACCTCATCGAGGACGTCATCCGGCGCCTGTTCGCACTGCGCGGCGTCTCCGTCCAGGAAGTGCTCGCCCAGAATTAAGCCCATGCCCTGCACCCGCGAGGAACTGGAACAGCGCGAACGCGCCACCCTCACCCCCTACGCGCAGCTCAGCGCCGAAAGCCGCGGCCGCCGCCACGCCGAGCCCCCGCCCGAATGGCGCACCCAATACCAGCGCGACCGCGACCGCGTCATCCACTCGCGCGCCTTCCGCCGCCTCGAATACAAAACCCAGGTGTTCCTCAACGGGACCGGCGATCATCTCCGCACCCGCCTGACCCACACCATGGAGGTGGCCGCCATCGCGCGGAACATCGCGCGGGCGCTGCGCCTCAACGAGGACCTCACCGAGACCATCGCGCTGGCGCACGACCTGGGCCATTCGCCCTTCGGCCACAAGGGCGAGGAGGCCCTCAACGCCCTGATGAAGGCCCACGGCGGCTTTGAACACAACCGCCAAAGCCTCCGCGTCGTCGAACGGCTCGAGCAAAAATACCCCCGCTTCTCCGGCCTCAACCTCACCTGGGAAGTCCGCGAGGGCCTCGCCAAACACCGCACCAGCTTCGATCACCCCGCCCCCACCCAATCCCACACCCGCCCCTCCCCATCCCTCGAAGCCCAGGTCGCCAACCTCGCCGACGAAATCACCTACTACAGCCACGACCTCGACGACGGACTGACCTCCGGCCTCCTCACCGAAAAACAGTTGCAGCGCGATCTCCGCATCTGGCGCCAGGCCGCCACCCTCGTCCAACGCCAGCACGGCCGCCTCGACGACGAGCGCCGCCGCTACTTCATCATCCGCGTCATCATCGATGAACAGGTCAAAGACGTCGTCCTCGCCACCGAACAACGCCTCGCCGCCGCCCGCGTCCAATCCGCCCACGACGTCCACCGGCAACGCCATCCCCTCGCCCGATACAGCCCCGAACGCCGCCGCCTCAACCAGGAAGTGCGCCAATACCTCTACCAGCACCTCTACTCCAATCCCGCCGTCCGCGAACCCAACCGCCGCGCCGTCCGCCTCCTCGAACAACTCTTTCATCACTTTCTCGACCACCCGAACCACATGGGCGACCTGTCCCGCCAACGCGCCCGCCGCGAAGGCCTCCACCGCGTCGTCTGCGATTACCTCGCCGGAATGACCGACCGCTACGCCCTCCTCGAATACCAGCGCTGGTTCGGCCTGCGCCTCTAGAATCCTTGAGTTTTCACATGCTTTGTCAACAGATCAAGTTTTGCCGGAAATGGAAAACTCAAGGATTCTCGGCCGCCGCTGCGC